>JBHPGW010000008.1:0-58782 GCA_042569785.1 Planctomycetota bacterium
TTCTTAAACACCATGAATTACATATTGGCACTGCGAGACAACAAGGGCAGTGTTGACGATATTGACCATCTTGGCAACAGGCGGATTCGCACGATCGATGAGCTTGCTTCCGATGAGATCAGAAAGGGCCTGCTCAAACTTCGTAAGACGGTACAGGAAAGAATGAGCAGCCAGAGAGACCCTGAACAGCAGCTAAAAGTAGCTGACCTTGTAAATTCCAAAAGTGTCTCAAGCAGTATCAACTATTTCTTTGGCCGTGGCGAGTTGAGCCAGATCGTAGACCAGACAAACGCCCTGAGCCAATTGACACACGAGAGACGACTTTCGGCGTTAGGTCCAGGAGGTCTAAACAGAAGAAGGGCAGGCTTTGAAGTTCGTGACGTGCACATCAGCCATTACGGCAGGATTTGCCCGATCGAAACTCCTGAAGGTACGAATATCGGCCTGATCTCTTCGCTGGCGGTATTCTCGGAGATCGACGAATATGGTTTCCTGCTTACACCTTACCGTAAAGTTAAGAATGGTAAGCTTTCCGGCGATGTCGAATATCTCCGCGCAGATCAGGAGATGAAAACTATACTGGCCCCGCCGAGTACGATAGACCATAAGACAGGCAAGCTTAAAGGACCGATGGCACTTGCAAGAAAAAATGGTGAGTTATCGCTGGTTTCGATCAAGGATATTGATTATATCGATGTTTCACCAAAGCAAACTGTTGGACTTTCCGCTTCCTTGATACCGTTCCTCGAACATGACGACGCAAACCGTGCTCTTATGGGCTCGAACATGCAGAGGCAGGCGGTACCGCTGTTGGAAAGCGAGATGCCCCTTGTCGGAACAGGAATGGAAAAGGTTGTCGGACACAACTCGAGCATGGTTGTCAGAGCCAAAAGTTCGGGTACTGTAACTTCAGTAGATGCGACAAAGATAGTCGTTAACCAGACCGACGAATATGAGCTTGCAAAGTTTGAAGGCTTGAACGAGAGAACGTGCCTCAATCAAAAACCAACCGTTAGCCTGGGCCATAAAGTCACAAAAGGACAGGTCATTGCTGATGGTGGCGGAACAAAAAACGGCGTGCTTTCGCTTGGGAAAAATCTGCTCGTCGGATTCGTTTCTTTCGATGGCTTTAACTTCGAGGATGCGATCATTGTAAACGAAAAGCTCGTAAAGGACGATGCTTTCACGAGCATTCATATTGACGAGTTTACCGCCGAAGTTCGGGAAACCAGGCTCGGTAAGGAAGAGTTTACCAACGATATACCGAATGTCAGCGAAAAGGCACTTCGAAATCTCGATGAGCACGGCGTGGTTCGCGAAGGTACCAGGGTATATAATGGTGACATTCTTGTCGGTAAAGTCGTTCCAAAGAGTAAGACAGAACTTACTCCTGAAGAAAAACTGCTGCACGCCATATTCGGAAGAGCGGGAGAAGATGTCAAAGAAGATTGCCTCAATCTGCCAAGCGGATATGAAGGGGTTGTTATAAGAACAGAGCGTTTTGCAAGGAGAGGCGCTGGCGGCGATGAAGCCAAAAAGGTGCTTAAGGCACAGATAAAAGACTACGAAAAACAGATGCTGGCCAAAGAATGTATGGTGTTCCAGCAGATGATCGAAGCGGTCAACAAGAAATTTACAGACAAGAAGATCAATATCGTAGACCCATCCACACGTCAAAAAGTTGGCGTCAGCGAGGATACAGACGTAATCTACGAGCAGATAGAAAACTTTGATATCAAATGGGTAAGGCCTGCAGCTATTCGAGGTGATGCCCAAAAGCTTATTGATAAATATTGGGTTAAAATAACAGATATTCAGGAAGAAAAGAAAAGAAGGGTCGATACTTTAAAGAGAGGCGACGAACTGCCCAGCGGTGTGCTGGAGATGGTCAAGATTTACGTAGCCGCAAAACGTACCCTTTCCATCGGTGACAAAATGGCAGGGCGGCATGGTAACAAGGGAGTCATTGCCAAGATCATGCCCGAAGAGGATATGCCGTTCCTCGAGGATGGAACGTCTCTGGATATATTGTTGAATCCGCTTGGCGTGCCGAGTCGAATGAACGTTGGACAGATACTTGAAACTCACCTCGGATGGGTTGCAAAAGTGCTTGGCTTTAACGCCATAACCCCGGTTTTTGATGGCGCTAACGAGAATGATATTGTAGAACTTTGCAAAGAGGCTAACCAGGCGATAAGTTCCAGGCAAACTGAACTAAAAGAGAAAGATCAGGTACCACCGGATAATGAGCTCTTTGTAAAAATTCCTGAGACGCTAAAGACTCAGTTATATGATGGACGAACTGGCGAACCTTTCATTCAAAAAGCCACGATTGGTTATATGTATATGCTGAAACTCCATCATCTTGTCGATGACAAGATTCACGCTCGTGCCACAGGCCCTTACAGCTTGATCACGCAGCAGCCGTTAGGCGGAAAAGCAAGGACCGGCGGACAAAGGTTTGGTGAAATGGAAGTATGGGCACTCGAAGGTTATGGAGCAGCCTACACTTTGCAGGAAATGCTCACCGTAAAAAGTGACGACGTCGAAGGTCGAACGAAAATATATGAATCCATGGTTAAAGGAACAAATAAGCTCGAAGCAGGAACGCCGTTATCTTTCGATGTGCTCTGTAACGAGATTAGAGGCTTAGGGTTGAATATTCAACTTGAAAAGAAAAGTCTTGGACAAGGTATCCTGTAGCTGATGAGTTTGTATTAAAAAGAGTTAACTCATAACTGTTTAATGAGGAGTTGGCCCAATATGTTAGGAAATATATACGATCGTATAAATGATTATGGTTCAGTTAAGATCTCTCTGGCAGGTCCGAATGATATTAGAAGTTGGTCATTTGGCGAAGTTAGAAAACCAGAGACCATCAACTACAGAACCTATCGCCCAGAGCGTGACGGCTTGTTCTGCGAGCGGATTTTCGGTCCAGAGCGTGACTGGGAGTGCGCATGCGGTAAATATAAAGGCACAAAATTCAAAGGCATAATTTGTGACCGCTGCGGAGTTAAGGTTACTCATTCAAGGGTCCGACGAAAAAGAATGGGCCACATCAACTTGGCAGCTCCTGTTGTACATATATGGTTCTTCAAGGCCATACCGAACCATCTCGGTACAATTTTGGCTATGAAAGCCACAGAGCTGGAAAAAGTTATATATTTCCAGGACTATATTGTAACTGATCCAGGCCAAAGCCCTTTGGCGGCCGGTCAACTGCTGAGCGAAGAAGAATACCGTGATGCGATGAGCAAATATGGCAGTTCTTTCAAAGCTTTTATGGGCGCTGAAGCCATCAGGGAGATGCTCAACAATCTCGACTTAAATGCTCTTAGCATTGAGTTGAAAGAGGGAATATCAAATACAAACAGTGTTCAAAAGACCAAAGATCTTTCAAAGAGACTAAAAGCGGTTAATGCACTGGCAAGTAGTTCTAACAAACCGGATTGGATGGTAATGGATGTGGCACCGGTTATTCCCCCTGACCTGCGCCCTCTGGTACTTCTTGAAAGCGGTAATTTTGCCACCAGTGACCTCAACGACCTTTACCGTCGTATTATCAATCGTAATAATCGGCTCAAAAAGCTGATCGACCTTAACGCACCGGAAGTGATTATCCGCAACGAAAAGAGAATGCTCCAGCAGGCTGTCGATTCGCTTCTCGATAACAGCCGCTGCAGAAGGCCGGTACTCGGAAGTAACAATCGACCGCTAAAGAGCCTTACAGATATGATCA
This sequence comes from Planctomycetota bacterium, assembly GCA_042569785.1. Taxonomy (GTDB): domain Bacteria; phylum Planctomycetota; class Phycisphaerae; order Sedimentisphaerales; family Anaerobacaceae; genus JBHPGW01. Next base: position 3,743 of record JBHPGW010000008.1, read on the forward strand.
AGGGTAAGCAGGGTAGGTTCCGTGAGAATCTGCTCGGCAAACGTGTCGATTATTCGGCTCGTTCAGTTATCGTTGTAGGACCGAATCTGAAATTACATCAGTGCGGCTTACCAAAGAAGATAGCACTGGAACTCTATCAGCCTTTCATTATTAGAAGGCTAAAGAAACTCGGTTACGCCGACACCATCAAGAGCGCAAAGAGGATGATCGAAAGGCGAGAAGAGTTCGTATGGGATATTCTCGAAGAAGTCATTCATCAGCATCCAGTTCTGCTTAACCGTGCGCCGACACTGCACAGAATGGGCGTACAGGCTTTTGAGCCAACACTGGTCGAGGGTAACGCGATTATGCTCCATCCGCTGGCATGTAAGGGCTTTAACGCTGACTTTGACGGTGACCAGATGGCCGTCCATCTGCCCTTGAGTATCGAAGCACAGGCTGAGACACAGGCGCTCATGATGACCACCAACAACATCTTCTCGCCGGCAAACGGGGCTCCAATGGTAGGCCCATCGCAGGACATGGTTATGGGCTGCTACTATTTGACACACGTTACCGGCGACGAACAGGACAAAGGCTTCGGAATGATGTTCCGGGATACATACGAGGCAATAACAGCTGAGGAACTTGGCAAAGTCAGTATACAGGCTCTTGTCAAGGTAAAGGTCGATAAGCTCGTAATTGATGACCCGTCTAGGCAGACTGATAAAGAGACGGTACTTAACGCAAAAGGCACTGAAACGATCATCGAGACGACCGTTGGAAGATGTATTTTCAATGACATCCTGTCGCCGGAAATGCCGTTTTACAATTTGACGATGTCAGGAAAAATGCTAAGTCGTGTCATTAGCGACTGTTCAGTGTTCGCAGGCAGCAACCCTACTGTCGATCTGCTTGACAATATTAAGGATATTGGTTTTAAATACGCCACTCTTTCAGGACTTAGCATTGGTGTTACGGACCTCAAGATTCCTCTTGCCAAACAGACTATTATCGATGAGACCGAAAAGAAAGTCGCCAAGATATACAAAAATTATAATGCCGGCGTCTTGACCGAAAGGGAAAGATACAATCAGGTCATTGATGCATGGACCCATGCGCGTGTAGCGGTAACCGGTGAAATGATGAAAGGCTTCATGAATGATACCACTGTTGATGGCAGGCCGTATCTGAACCCGGTTTACGTTATGAGTGATTCCGGTGCAAGAGGCAGCGTCGATCAGATACAGCAGCTTGCGGGTATGAGAGCGCTGATGGCAAAACCAAGTGGAGAGATCATTGAGACGCCTATTAAATCAAACTTCCGTGAGGGAATGACTGTGCTTGAGTATTTCAGCTCAACTCACGGTGCGCGTAAAGGTTTGGCTGATACCGCCTTGAAGACTGCAAATTCCGGATACCTCACGAGAAAGCTTATCGATGTTGCTCAAAATGCCATAGTAACTGAGCGAGACTGCGGAACCCTGCAGGGAATCACAAAGAGTACAGTAAATGTCGGCCAGCAGGTTGACGTCCCTCTTTCTGAACTGGTCATAGGAAGGACCGCAAGGGACAATATTCGCAATCCGATCACCGATGAAATGATCGTATATGAAAACGAGGTTATTACACCTGAGACCGCTGCCAGGATAGAGGCTCTGGGCCTTGAGGCTATTAGGGTCAGAAGCGTACTGACCTGTGACAGTTCTCCGGGAGTCTGTGCAAAGTGTTATGGATGGGACCTCAGTACAAACAACCTTGTCGAGGAAGGTGCCGCTGTCGGAATTATTGCCGCTCAATCGATCGGTGAGCCGGGTACTCAGTTGACACTGCGTACATTCCACACCGGTGGTGTTGCTTCAAGAGCGATCCTTGAACGCGAACAGACCGCACCGGCTGATGGTAAGATACAATATCGTGACATTAACGCTGTACTGGTAAAGCGTGATGATAAGACCAAAGATACGATTGCCCTCAAACGAAATGGAGAGATATCACTTCTCGACGACAAGGATCGTGAGATTGAAAGATTGAAAGTACCCTATGGAGCTGCGATACTGGTTAAAGATGGAGTCAGCGTAAAACAGGGACAGGTATTGTTCCAGTGGGATCCGCACCGTACACCAATACTGGCTGAAGTTGCTGGACAGGTGGCATTTGTAGATATCGTTGAAGGTGAAACTGTACGTGTCGAAGAAGAAAGAAAGGGGCAGGCTGGTAGACCCGTCGTTATTGAGCATAAGGGCGACAGGCATCCGCAGATCATTATAGAAGACTCAGCAGGGAAAATTCTCGATGTCCATTACCTCCCCGCAGGTGCTCGAATAGAGCTTGATGAAGGCGACAAGGTACAGGCCGGTCAACTCGTTGCCCATCAGCCAAGGGCAACTGGCGGTACACAGGATATTACCGGTGGCCTGCCAAGGGTTACAGAAGTCTTCGAGGCAAGAAAGCCAAAGGAACCATCCGCAATGGCCGAGATCAGCGGAAAGGTTGAACTGAGAAGTGACAAACGAAAAGGCAAAATGACCATCATCGTTAGCAGTGAAAAGATGGAAAAGGAACACCACGTGCCACGTGACAGACATCTGAACGTCCATACAGGTGACCTGATCGAAGCGGGAAGCCTTTTGACCGATGGACCTCTTGTACCGCACGATATACTGAGAATTAAGGGCGAAGAAGCTCTGCAGAGATATCTGATCACCGAAATTCAAAATGTCTATAGGTCACAGAACGTTACCATCAATGACAAGCATATCGAGATCATCTGTGCCCAGATGATGCGTAAAGTCGAGATGGAGGCTATCGGAGACAGTGCGTTCCTGCCTGGAGAGGTTGTTGGAAAATTCACCTTCCAGAGAGAGAATGAAAGACTCTCTACCAGTTTAAAGATCACAAACGCAGGTGACTCGACTGACGTTAACAAGGGAGACGTTATTTCAAAGAAGCAGCTTGAGGAGTTCAATGAAAAGCTTGAAATGTTAGGCGGAGCCTTGATAAAGGGCAAAAAGCCAAAACCAGCTACCGCAAAGACCCTTCTTTTAGGTATCACAAAGGCCTCACTACAGTCTGAGAGCTTTATCGCGGCGGCAAGTTTCCAGGAAACAACGAAAGTCTTGACTGAAGCTTCATTATCCGGTAGAATAGACGATCTTCACGGATTGAAGGAAAATGTGATACTTGGACATTTAATTCCGGCAGGCACCGCCTTTAAGCCGCACCTCGAGATGAAGGTAAAACATCTCGTCGAGGCTCCGCTGCCTAAGGAATTTAAAGAACTTGAAGAGGTCGAAGAGGCAAAAGCTGCCGAAGCAAAAGCAGACGCTGCTGTCAAGGAAGCCCTTGGTATCGACTGAGAATTTTAGATTTTATTTTAAGACGAAAGTAAATTATGCCTACAATTAATCAATTGGTTAGAAAGCCGAGGTCGAAAACCAAAGGTGCCAGGAGAATTTCTGACATCAGAGGATGCCCGCAAAAGCGAGGCGTCTGTCTGATCGTAAGAACCCAGACGCCCAAGAAGCCTAACTCGGCACTTAGAAAGATAGCTCGTGTCAGACTCACTAACGGTAAAGAAGTCACCGCGTATATTCCAGGCATCGACCACAATCTGCAGGAGCATAGCCAGGTCGTAGTGCGTGGCGGTCGTGTAAGAGATTTACCAGGTGTCAGATACCATATTGTTCGAGGTGTACTTGACTGTGCCGCTGTCGAAAACAGAAAGCAGGGAAGAAGTAAATACGGTGCGAAGAAATCTTAACTTTAAAATAGAAAATTTATTGCGTTACGCTGTAAACAAAAAATGAGGAAATTATGGCAAAGAAATTCACGGCTTCGGCCCAACAATTGAAACCGGACCCGAAATTTAATAACAAACTGGTTTCAAAGTTTATTAACTGCTTGATGCTCGACGGCAAAAAGTCTGTCGCACAACGGGTCTTTTACGATGCGCTCGATATCATTGCGAAAAAGATGGACGATACTGAGCCTGTTGATGTCTTTGAAACTGCCGTCAACAATGTAAAACCAATGCTTGAGGTTCGCAGCAAACGTGTCGGAGGAGCGAGCTACCAGGTACCGATGCAGGTTAGCTCAAAGCGTCAGCTGTCACTTGCCTTTAGATGGATACTTCAGTCTTCAAGAGGCAAAAAGGGTAAACCTATGTGCCAAAGACTTGCAGCCGAGTTGCTCGATGCGTACGAGAAGAAGGGTTCTGCCATGACAACACGTGAGAACGTACACAGAATGGCTGAAGCGAACAAGGCGTTCGCGCATTTTGCATGGTAAAAAATATCGACGATTACCAGGAGCGGATAGACAAAAACTATCCGCTCTTTTTATTTTTACATTTTTAATAACCCAGGCACTAATCACTGTGCACGAGACAGGAAAAAATGGATAGTTTAAAGAAATTAAGAAATATTGGTATCATGGCTCACATCGACGCAGGCAAAACCACCGTCACAGAGCGCATGCTGTATTATACCGGCAGAACCTATAAAATGGGCGAGGTACACAATGGTACCGCGGTCATGGACTTCATGGAAGAAGAGCAGAAACGAGGCATCACAATAACATCAGCTGCCACGAAATGTCCATGGAAGGATTTCGAGATCAACCTCATCGACACCCCGGGCCATATCGATTTTACCGCAGAGGTCGAACGCTCACTGCGTGTACTCGACGGTGCCGTTGCCGTTTTTGACGGCTCGGAAGGAGTACAGGCTCAGAGCGAAACCGTCTGGAGACAGGGCCAAAAATACAACCTGCCGTGCCTTTGTTTTGTAAACAAAATGGACAAGGTCGGCGCAGACTTCGAGATGACCATCGACAGTATCCGAGACAAACTCGTCGCAAATCCCATCATCATGCAATTACCAATAGGCGCAGGAGATGATTTTAATGGCTTAATAGATCTGCTTACGATGAAGGCCGTTTTCTACAAAACCGAAAACCTCGGCGCAGCTTTCATCGAAACTGATATCCCCCAAGATATGCATGACACCGCCGAGCTTCATCGTCACGACCTGATCGATACTGCCGCGGAGTTCGACGAAGAAATGATGGACCTTTACATCCACGACAAACCCGTCAGCATCGAGATTATCAACCGAGCCGTCAGAAAAGCTGCTTTGGCTAACAAGCTTAACCCAGTATTCGTTGGCTCTGCTCTGAAAAATATCGGTGTACAAAGACTGCTCGATGCCGTCGTAACATATTTGCCTTCACCGTTGGATAAGCCCGATATAGTGGCCCACAATCCAAAAGACAAGAAAAAACAGATGGCTGTAAAGTGCGACCCAAATCTGCCGCTCGTTGCCCTTGTCTTCAAGATCACAAGCGATTCACATGGCGACCTGAATTTCCTGCGGATATATCAGGGCACCTTAAAACCGAGTACCCGTGTCCTTGATGCAAGCCGAAACCGACGAGAAAACATCACACGAATCTTCGAAATGCACGCAGGCGAAAGAAAGATACTCGACTCGGCCAAAGCCGGTGACATCGTCGCAGTAATAGGACTCAAGAAAACTCTTACTGGCGATACGATCTGCGACAGTAAAAAACCGATCACTCTGCCCAGCATCACGTTTCCGCAGACCGTTATCAGTATGTCCATAGAACCAAAAACCGCTGCCGACAAGAATAAGCTCTCCGAGGCACTGGCCAATTTAAGACGCGAGGATCCAACCTTTGAATGTAAGCTCGACTCAGAGACCGGTCAGACTATCATCAGTGGAATGGGCGAGCTGCACCTCGAAGTCCTCCAGCACAAGCTTGTACGTGAAAAGGGTGTTAACGTCAAAGTCGGCAAACCGCGGGTTGCATATAAAGAAGCTATCACCATCCAGACGCAAGCCGAAGGCAAATTCATCAGGCAGACTGGCGGACACGGACAGTTCGGACACGTTGTATTAACTATTGAACCGCTAATGACAGAAGACGGACACTGGAGCAGGGAAATTGAATTTGAAAACAAAGTCATCAGCGGCAACGTTCCGAAAGAGTATATCTCTTCCGTTGAAACAGGCGCAAGGGACGCACTGACCAGCGGAACACTGGCCAGCTACCCGGTCGTTGGTGTTAAAGTTACACTAATTGACGGCTCGCATCATCCCGTCGATTCTTCCGATCTGGCCTTCGAGCAGGCTGCTATGATCGCCGTCGAAACTGCCCTCAAAAAAGCTCAACCTGTTCTGTTAGAGCCGGTTATGAAACTGCAGGTCGTTGTTCCAGAAACAAATTTTGGCGTTATACAGGGCAACTTGTTAGGCAAGAGAGGCATCATAACAGACACAAAAATGCACGGCACCATGAGAGTAATTGACGCTAAGGTACCCTTAGTCGAAATGTTCGGCTACTCATCTGACATAAGAAGCGCAACCGCCGGCAGAGGCACCTTCACAATGGAACCCTTAAGCTACGAAAAAGTACCGGAACAATTAGCAAAAAAACTACTCTTACTCTAACTGCCGCACATACCGTAATCGTTCAACCCTCAACCCTGCTTGGGGGGTGTTTTTCATTTACTGAATAAAACACAGAAATAAGCTGTTTTTCTTTTGACAACGTATCGTATTTTATATACGGTTCATTGGGCACAAGGTGTTTTCTGATTGAAAAATATCGTTTTTTCAATCAAGAGCAGTATGAATGTTAATATTGGTGTGTCATTTTGGGAGGTCCTTACCATGGGAACAAACAGGAAAATTACAATTGCTGGTGTTGTGGTTGGTGTAATGGTTTTCGCTAATTTTGTATATGGTGCCTCAGAGGCAAGCGAGGCGCAGGCCGAGGTAAAGCTCCAGCAGATAGCACTATTCAAGAACGGGCTGGGGTTTTTCGTTTCGGAGGCCGCGGTTCCAAAGAAGAAAAAGCAGTTTCATATTGTTCCATTTGCGGCAGCTTCTCATGGAACTTTCTGGGTGGCGTACCCGGAAAAAGTAAATTTGAAGAGTCTGGTCGTTAAAGAAACAGAGATTGAGGAGCTTATTGAAGCAATAAGTATCGCAGAACTGCTGAAAGCAAATGCAGGTAAAAAGGTTAAGCTGTATTTTACAGATTCGGATACCCCAATGATTGAAGGGGAGATATTGTATTTTGCTCAGGACCGCGAAAGACCGAAACCGGAGCCTTACGCTCCGGGAGGGATAGGTGGAGTCGTCATCAATCAAAGGGGCGGAAACTGGAGGTCGCAATTGGTATTAATTGACACTGCCAATGGACAGGTTGCTATCAACCCTGACATAGTCAGGCGTGTGGATTTTCCGAATAGTGACCCGACAAAAGCTTTTGCCCGAAAGAAACGTTTGATGCAGCTTGATATACAATTGGGAGCCCATGCGGACGGGCAAAAGTTAATTGTAAGCTATCTTGGCAAGGGGGTTACCTGGGCACCGAGCTATGTTGTGGACATTAGCACCGAAGACAAGGCTCAAATTTCGGCCAAAGCGGCCGTGATAAACGAGGTTTGTGATCTGGAAGATGTCACTCTTCAGCTTGTGACGGGATTTCCTCATTTACAGTTTGCTGACGTGCTGAGCCCTTTGGCATTGAAGGAGAATCTTGCGCAGTTTCTTCAGTCACTGATCAGGGGCCAGAGCGAAAGGGGAAGACGTGCTAATGTGATGTCCAACGTGATGTCGCAGAGTGTGGACTGGAGTAGATCAGGTGGAATGGGTGGTGCTATGCCTTCTTACGGAGCCGCTGAAGGAGGAAAGGTTTCTGAAGATCTGTTTTTCTATCCTCTTGAGAAAGTTCAACTTGCCAAAGGACAGGTCGGATATTTTCCGTTGTTTACCGAAACAGTACCCTATAAGCATATCTACCAATGGAATATACCGGACTACGTTAATCAGGAAGACCGGTATCGGCGTCGGCGTAACGAGCAAGAGCGTGAGCCGGAAGAGGAAGTCTGGCACAGCATACGCCTGGAAAATGTTTCGAACCTTCCCTGGACGACAGCCCCGGCTCAAATCCTCAAGGAAGATCTAATCCTTGGCCAGGATACGTTGAAGTATACGCCGGTGCAGGGCGAAACGACCGTGCGGATTACGCGGGCGGTGAGCGTCAAGGCCGAGCAGGTGGAATTTGAAATTGAAAGAAAACGTGATGCTCTGAGGATGTATGGCGACCATTTCGATTTGATAACTGTACAGGGCAAGCTTTCGGTAACGAACTTTCTGCCAAAACCAATTACGCTGGAGATTACCAAAACACTTTCCGGCGAGGTAAAGTCTTCACAGCCTGAAGCCAGGATCGAAAAGCTTGCACGGGGCCTGCGCCGCGTAAATACGACAGCTGAGCTTACCTGGGCAATTGAACTAAAGACTGACGAACACAAAGAAATAGGCTACACATACGACGTATATGTTCGCCGATAAATAATTTCCGTAGCACCAGAAATTAATAATTCTATCTGTCATTCCTGCCCATCACCTCTGCCATTCCTGCCCCCCTCCTCTGCCATTCCTGCCCCCCTCCTCTGTCATTCCTGCCCATCACCTCTGTCATTCCTGCCCATCACCTCTGTCATTCCTGCGAAGGCAGGAATCCAGACTGTTAAGCTGTCAAGCCCTCGAATAAATCAATCCAATAATCAATTATCATTTATCAATCATCAATTAAATCCCCTCCCAGTTTTTAGCCCAAAAACGCTTGTTTTTAAAAAATTTTACAAAAAAATGTAAATAATACTTGACAAAATGTAAAGTAGGCTTTACATTATACGAGGTCAATTACATAACCGTATAAGCTAATATAAGGGGAATAGTAATGAACAGAGAACAAAAATTTGCGTGGTCCATTGTGATCGCAACATCATTAAGTTTCATTCTTAGCTGCATAGCCTGTGTAATATTGTATATTAAATTTGGATTTCCAAAGGTATTGTTGGGTTTTACACTCATGGGGCTTAGTGGTTTGTCTGTTTTTTCGCTTTTGTTCATTAAAAAAGATAAAGGCGATATCGTCTTCGATGAACGTGACAGGCTGATTAAGCAAAGATCCGCTCTGGCAGGTTTTTGCCTGGCTTTTATATTTGTTGGCATGGCATGTATGCTCCCGTTCTTCATTCTTGGACCTCAAGCTTCCATATCTGTAAAATGGCTGCCAAATATATGGATAGGAACATTTATCTGCCAGTTTTTTGGTTATTCACTTACACTTCTAATACAATACGGCAGAGGGGGCGGTAATGACTGAGAATAAAGTTACTAATGACATCCGTCGTTTGCGTTTTGACAATGCCCAGATGACTCAGCAGCAGTTAGCTGACAAAGCCGGCGTCACCCGCCAAACCATCATCGCAATGGAGTCCGGCAGATACACACCATCATTACAACTCGCTTTCAAAATAGCACAAATATTCAATCAAAAAATCGAAGACATCTTCCACTACAACAAAAACCATCCTGCTTAATCCTGTAATCCTGTCTAATTTTTTCTCAACGTGTCCTTGGTATTCTCTGGGGCAAACTAAATACCATATCTGCTATAATACCAATTCAACTTAATTTTTGCGCACTAAGCCAAAAAAGCCCGGAGCGCAAGCGACGGGATAATAAAAAGTTACAGAACATGTTGTCATTAGGCAAAGCGCGCATGATTTTGACTTTTAAATTTTGATTTTTAACTTCTCAAACTGACAATCGGTCAGTTTGAGTAAGTAATAAAAAAGGGAGCCGAAAGCATCCATGCCGTCAGCCCCGAAAATTAGCTAATTGTCGCGTTTTTTAGGCGCAACTATGGTGAAATATTGATAAGGTTATCTCGCTTTCTCCTCGTGTCCTCGGCAAAACAGTCAAACTGCCAAAACAGATATAATTATGTAGTATAGCTGATTACTGTCAAGGTAAAAATAATAAAATTTTAATAAAAATATAGCGGAAAATATCAATTGGCGGGCCCATGTCCCTCCGTCGGTTTTTTAATGTGTATGGCGTAGATCAGGGTGCAGGCAATTACACAGATTTTTGTAAAGATCATCTGCCTATTTTATTTTTATTGAGCCGTTATGCGTTTTAAGATGGAGTTTGCCCTGGCCTGAGCCTATCGTTCCTGAAAGGCTTGTTTTGCTTAGTTTTCCGATGACCGTTATTGGCAGGTCGGTTTTTATTGAGCCGTTATGTGTTGAGGTTTGGACTTTTGCTGAAAAGTTCGGCGGAGCTTTGAAGCTTATACTGCCATTGTGGGTTTCTAAGGATACATCGCAAACAGATGGTGCGGATTCGCAGTATACCGCATTTATGCCGCCGTTGTGCGTTTGTAGTTTTGTGTTACCGGAAATTTGCCCGCAGCTAATTGAGCCGTTGTGTGTTTTAAGTTCGGTTCTGCCGCTAATCTGTGAGGCGTTAATTTTCCCATTGTGAGTTGTGGCTTTTGTATTGCCGGTGATATTAGCGATCTTGACGGCTCCATTGTGTGTGTTAAGCTCGAGGTCGGTGGAATTGGGGAGCGTTACGTTAAAGCTGACACCGATAGATTGGTTCGTTATTAAGAGTGGCTTTGTGATCCTGGCGGTTAGTGTTTTGCCTGAGGATTGGAGTTTTATCTTTGTTTGTTCGGCGAGTCTTTGGGCGTCTTCTTCGCTGTTGGCTCTGGCGATAATAGTAGCTGTCAGATTGCAGTCGCTGACATCCGAGCCGTTGATCGTGATCGAGCCGTTATGTGTTTTGGCCGCGAAGGCGGAACCTGCCTGGAGAGCTGCGGATAGCTGGACGGTTCTTTCGAACTTTTCCCGAGGCCCCCAACCGCCTATATTAATATTGCACCCTGCAACAGTAGTTAATAAAGCCAATAAAGAAATTAACGATATTGTTATGAGTCGGTTTGTTCTCATTTTTCTGAACCTTTCAATTTGGTGGAAATTTTAGATTTTGATCCTTGTTTTATCAAATCCAGCGTAAATTGTAATACGGTATCAATACCCTTTGCGGTATCTTCCAGCTTTTGCTTGACTTCATAATCCGGTATAACACCTCGACCATCAGGTTTGCCACAGGCAGCAATCATACATTTAGAGGCGACTGCAATTCGCAATTCAGAATTTGGCAATTCTGAATATACAATATCAGCGTAAAGAGTTGTAGGGTCTGGTGTTTCCACACCCACTAACGTTCCTATGCCAGAACACTTGATAGTAGAAGCAAAAATAGTACTAGCCGAAAAACTTCGGGGGCCGCTTAACACAAAAATCTGACCAGTGAACCTAAATGGTTTGGCAGATAGTGCTCGAAAGGGCAATTCAAGTGTTACTATGTCACCATCTTTTTTGTTAGTGAATTTGTCAGGCAACTGACGGCGAATGTGCTCAATTCTCTCGCGACTCTGAGGTGAGATTTTTATCTCGGTTTTTTCATATAACCTGTAAGGTTTTCCTGTGAGATATTCAACAAGTGGATGCACATGTGTGTCACTGCCCCCTGTATTTTCGCGGACATCGATAATAATATTCGAAACTTTTTCCTTGTGAATCTTTTGGAAACTCTCGTTTAGAAACTTTTTGAGTTTACCCACATCGCCCCCAAAAGAATTTATTCTGAGCAAAACAGCGTTATATTCGTGGAAGTATTGGTAAGAATTTTTTAGTTCAAAGGCGGTTGTTCCGCCTTGTCCTTTAAATTCTGCTGCCGATACAGATTTAACAGTATAGCTACTTACTTCAGTATTATTTGCCTTAATTTTTAAGTGCCATGACTCGACTGACCCAAATTCAAGCAACAATAAAGCTCTTAATACAGTAGCGTTTGCTATCAGTTGGGGATTTGTGTTCTTGCTTTCAGCTGCGAACCAATGCGAGAAGCTCTTAAATATTTCAGAGGCTGCCCGTTCATTTATTGTTATAATCTCACCGCCTAATGGTAATGAGGTGGGCGAATAGTTTTTAGCAAGGACAACCTTCAAATCGTCCAGACGTAATTCTAAAGGGAAAACTTTCCCGCCACTTTCCAAGTATTTTTTATACTCCCGAAAAAAAGGTGCAAGAAAAGTGTGAGCATTTTTTAGCGAGGCCACAATCGGGGCGGTAAATTTATAAAATTCAAGGCGGGTCATTGGGTGCTTGATTTGGCGGTACAGTTCATCCCGCATAGGTTCAAACTCTTCTTTGCTCGTGTATGCGTACATATCCGGATGCACTTCTTCAATTGTCTTAAAGAGAAAATCCAGGTCTTCCTTGAGCTTGTCCGGCGGGATGAGTTTTAAATAGGCAGGTTCATTTGGCTCGTTGTTAGTTTGAGTTTCAGCGAAAGTTGTGGTTGTGCATGATCCACAACAGATTAATATTACTACAATGATTTTGAACTTTTTCATAAGCCAATCCTTTTCAGAGTAAAGTAACAAGCAATCTCAGCTTTGGCAGGGGCGATTGTACCATGCTAATGTTACCGTTTTGTTACGGAAACGTTACTATTTTATTTTATTGTCTATTATTATAGACTGGTTGAACAGCATAATGTTGCCTTGAATTTGTTGTTTTTTTGAATTTATCCATCGATTTTACATCGAAGGCTCGTTAGGGGGGTAATTTTCTTGTGTTTTTTGTTGGTTTGGAGTAGAAAATTAGAATGTAGTCCCGATGTGCATCGGGATAGAAATTTAAAGGGGTATTTGTTGTGAAAGTTATTGAGACGGAATTGGCTGGGGTTTTGATATTTGAGCCTGGGGTTTTTAGTGACTCGCGAGGGGCCTTTATGGAGACCTGGCGGGAGAATAGTTATCGAGATGCGGGCATCACTGAAAAATTTGTCCAGGATAATGTTTCTTTTTCGCAGAACCGGACGCTGCGGGGTTTGCATTATCAGTGGCCTAACCCTCAGGGTAAACTGGTAACGGTGCTGGCCGGTTGTGTGCTTGATGTCGCGGTTGATATACGGCGGGGGTCCGCAAATTTTGGTAAGTGGGTCTCGGTAGAATTGTCAGATGAAAATCACAGGCAGATGTATATTCCGCCTGGCTTTGCGCATGGTTTTTGTGTTGTCAGCGAAACGGCTGTCTTTTCGTATAAGTGTACAGATTACTATAACGGGCCGGCTGAGGGGGGAGTTATCTGGAACGATCCTGATCTTGGAATAGATTGGCCGATCGATGAGCCTTTATTGTCGGAGAAAGATTTGTGTTATTCACAGCTTAAAGATATCGCAGAGGATAAGTTGCCAAAGACACAGGGGGCGTAGAGGTAATAATGAAAGTGGTTGTTCTTGGTAGTAAGGGGATGCTTGGTACTGATCTGATGAGGGTTGCGGCGCAGCAGGGGCTTGATGTCACCGGGTTTGATCTGCCGGGATTTGATATTACCGATGCTGGTCAGGTCGCTGAAGCGGTTAAGGGGGCTGACACAATAGTTAATTGTGCCGCTTATACTAACGTTGAACAGGCGGAAAGTGAAAGTGCTCTGGCGCACAAGGTCAATGGCGATGCGGTGGGGCAGTTGGGCTCGATCGCCAAAGAGATCGGTGCGCAGGTGCTGCATATTAGTACGGATTTTGTGTTTGATGGCAGTAGTGACACCCCTTATGTTGAAACTGATGAGCCGAAACCGATAAGTGAATATGGCAAAAGCAAATTGGCCGGTGAAGAGCTTTTGATTGAAAGCGGATGCGATCATTGTATAATGCGTATCGAGTGGACTTATGGCTCGGCAGGTAATAACTTTGTCAGTAAGATAGTTTCGCTGGCACAAAAGGATACGTCTTTGCGGGTGATCGATGACCAGGTAGGTTCGCCGACAGCTACAACAGAGGTGGCTAAAGTGATTTGTGAGTTGCTTGGCAAACGGCCTACGGGTTTGTATCATTTTGCAAGTGCTGGTTTCGTCAGCAGGTTTGGGATGGCGAAGTTTATTTTTGATACGCTCGGTATGTCGGTTGAACTCGGTAGATGCAAGAGCAGCGATTATAAGACAGCGGCTCAGAGGCCTTTGAATAGCAGATTCGATTGCGGTAAGATCGCAGGAGTGCTTGACGGGCCGATCGAATCGTGGGAAGAGATGCTGGAAAGATTTTTGAGGCAATTATGAGAAGATTATTAGTTACAGGCGGTGCTGGATTTATTGGCAGCAACTTTGTTCGGATGGTGCTTGACGAGCAGGCGGATTGTTTTGTGGTTAATCTCGACAAGCTGACCTACGCTGGGAATCTTGAGAATCTGGCAGGGTTGCTCGAACATGCGAATCACAAGTTTGTCAAAGGTGATATTTGTGATGCGGGCTTAGTTGAGAAAATAGTTGAAGAAAATAAGATCGATGCGATCATTAACTTTGCGGCCGAAAGTCACGTTGACCGCTCGATAGCCGAGCCTAAAGTGTTTATCGAGACTAATGTCACTGGTACGCTTACACTGCTTGAGGCTGCTCGTGACAGAAAGATGGAGCGGTTCATACAGGTTTCGACGGATGAGGTTTATGGCTCGCTCGGAGCTGAAGGGCAATTTACCGAAGAGACGCCTTACTCGCCTAACTCCCCTTATTCCGCCAGCAAGGCGGCGGCGGATCACCTGGTGCGTGCATTCGGGCATACCTGGGGTGTGCGGTATAACATAACGAACTGCTCGAATAATTACGGCGAATATCAGTTTCCGGAAAAGATGATCCCGCTGATGATCAATAACGCACTGCATGATAAGGAGCTGCCGGTATATGGTGACGGGTTGCAGGTTCGTGATTGGCTTTATGTTAAGGATCATTGTCGGGCCGTTTGGCAGGTGTTGACTGAGGCGCCGGCAGGGCAGACTTATAACATAGGCGGATGCAATGAAAAGACAAATATGAACGTGATCGAACTTATCCTCGAAAAGCTTGATAAGCCTAAGTCGCTGATAAAGCATGTGACAGATAGGCCAGGCCATGACAGGCGATACGCGATCGATGCCGGTAAGATAATGCAGCAGTTGAAGTGGGAGCCTTCGGTGACTTTTGAAGAGGGGATCAGTTATACGGTCGACTGGTATCTTGCTAATAAGGCGTGGCTGGATAATGTTGCTTCGGGTGATTATCAAAAGTATTACGATTCTATGTATTCAGGACGCTAGAAGGTAATGGGCGAATTGGAACGATCCAAAGCGACGATATGTATCGTCAACTACAAGACCGAAGATTTTGTCAGGCTGTGTTTGCGCAGTATCCGTAAGTTTACGCGGTATCCGTATGAGGTTATGGTTATTGACAATAATTCGGCTGACGGTTCGCTGGAATATCTTCGCAGCTTAAAGTGGATTCGGCTGATCGAGCGTGATACGCAGAACGATATTGGCGGCGGGCAGGCGCATGCGGCGGCGCTGGATACGGGGCTGGCCAATTGTCAGACGGAATTTTTTATCTCGATGCACTCGGATACCGTTGTTCATAAAGCTGGCTGGCTCGAAGAGTTGGTTGGGTATTTTGATAACGATGAAAAGGTTGCTTGTGTGGGGTCGGGTAAAGTCGAACTGGAAGCTAAATGGCGAACGATCCTGAAGAGAAGTACGGATTTGAGGACTTTCAGGCGAAAGCTTTTAAGCAAGCCTGATCCGCTTGGGATACACCGTTATTATAATCGTACCATCTGCTGTTTGTACCGGACGGATGTGCTTCGGCGAGAGGGGCTTTGTTTTGTTATGGATAGAGAGAAGGGGCTGACCGCGGGTAAAAAGCTTTATTTTGAACTGGTGGATCGTGGATATAAAACAGTTGAACTGCCGTGTTCGGTGATGGGCGGGTATTTGTTTCATCTTGCACACGCGACGCAGGTGACAAATCCAGCCGAATTTAAGCTTCGCAAAAAGACCATGAGAAAAGGTAATCGGTTAGTAAATAAGGTCATGTCATCGCAAGCGGTTCAGCGTGTTATGGCGGATGAATCATTGGACAAGTAAGGAAGAGCGATGAAGCTTCTTATCCTGACACATAATCCGACTCGCCCGAGTTTCAGGCAGAGGGTCGAGATATATATAGAGGCTCTGCGCGGGTTTGGTGTTTTTTGTGAGGTCGCGAAGTTCCCTTCCGGCGAATTGGCGCGTTATAAACTTATAAAGCTGGCCAGAGAATTTGACGCGGTGCTGCTTCAAAAGAAAACCGTTAATTTGATAGATGCTTTTTGGCTTGGCAGGTATGCGAAAAAAATTATCTTCGATATAGATGACGCGGTCATGTATTACGACGAAAGGCCCCAGAGGAAGCCAAACAAATATAAGCAGACGTGGCCTTTTCAAAGAACGGTGAAATTGGCGGATATGGTTATCGCGGGCAATTCTTATCTTGCGGGGCTTTGCGAAGAGTTTAATAATAACGTTAAGATTTTGCCGACGGGGCTGGATACAGATCCGTATAGAATAGCGGAAAAAGCGGGCTCTGACGGTAAGGTCAGACTTGTATGGATCGGCAGTAAGAGTACGCTTAAATATTTGGCGGAGCTTAAACCTGCCCTTGAGTTGCTCGGCAAACGTTTTGATAATGTTGCGTTGAGAATAATCTGCAATGAGTTCTTCGATCTCGAAAATATGGAAGTTGAAAAATGTCAGTGGGCGCTGGAAACTCAGGCGAGGGATCTGGTTGATAGTGACATTGGATTGGCGCCGCTGACGGATAATCGCTTTACAAAAGGCAAGTGTGGCTTCAAGGCTTTGCAGTATGCCGCGGCGGGACTTGCTGCGGTTGTCTCGCCTGTGGGTATAAATGCTGAATATGTTGTCGATTCCGTGACGGGGTTTCATGCCGGTAATATCGAGCAGTGGGTTGAAAAGATAAGCGAGTTGATTGAGAACGTTGAACTTCGTGAGCGGATGGCTGGCGAGGCGGCCAGGCGGGTCGAGCGGTTTGACAGCTTGGTGGTGGGTAAAGAGTTGGCGGGGTTGATTGGTGGTGACATTGAAAAGAAAATCGGCTGGCCTGGGGGGCGAAGAGAAACTAAGGTCAGTATCTGTATTCCGACTTATAACCGTAAGGAGTATCTTCGTCAGACTATTGAGAGTATTTTATCGCAGACTTACCAGGACTACGAGATAGTTATCGTCGATGACGGCTCGACCGATGGCACGAAGGAAATGATCGAACAGCTTGGGCTGCCGATCCGTTATTATTATCAGCAAAACAGTGGCGACGCGGCTGCCAGGAATAAACTTATCGAACTGGCCCGCGGCGAGTATATATCGTTTATCGATTCCGATGACCTGTTGACCTCGGACGCCATCGAAAGAATGGTCGAGGCGGCGCAGACGCAGGAAGAGGATGTCATAGTCTATGGCCCATATTTCAGGATAGATTCTGCCGGGCTGATCTACAGCAGGTGCAAACGCAGGCTCTATAGCGGCAATATTACCGAACGGCTGTTCGAGACTATCCTGGTCCATTCCTGCGGGTCAATGTTTCCCAGGAGGATATTGCAGGGCGATTCAGCATTCGATACTTCTTTAAAGATATGCTCGGACTATGCCCTCTGGCTCGAGCTTTCAAAAAAATACAGGTTCATCGCCCTGGATGAGCCGGTATTCAAAAGACGCAGACACAGCGACAATCTATCAAGTGCCTCCTATGAAAATGGCCTGATAGAGTACGAAGTCCTAAAAAAGTTCTATTACGAAACCGCCGGCAGCGAGGTGGTGACGAAATCGATCGCAATGAAAAGACTAAGCCAGCAAGCCTGCCGAACAGCCCGATACGCAATAAAACAGGGCCTACACACCCAGGGCAGTAAACTACTGAGAGAATCCCTTCGCCATAGAATGAATCTAAAAGCGGTGTTTTATCTTGCCAGGGCATGGGTGTTGAGAAAAAAAGGGTACCGGACACCCTAATTTCTGAATTCCTGAGGTTTAAAAAAGTTTGTTCTAAAAAAAAACAATAAAATGTTAACCTTTAGCCGAAGTATGCTATAATAGCAAGAAGAAAGGGTAAATAAAATGGCAAAAAGGACTTCAAAAAAGGTAGAGAAGAAAAAGAAAAAGAAAACTCCCCCAACCAGCATCAGTTTTGACTATATTAAGAGTAACCAGTTTCGCGTATCTCATATTGATGGTATACATGGTGGTGTTACACCAAATGGGCTTGCAATTCAAATGGCTTTATTCAGTGAACGAGCGCCAATACCAAAAACTGAAACATATAAATTGAGCAAGGCACGTTTGGGTAAGAGAATCAATTCAATTGAAAGAGAAGCCGTAATTCGAGAGGTTGAATTGGAAGCGATTATGAGTCCGGACACGGCCAAGAGAGTTATTGTTTGGCTGCAAGAAAAAATCGGTGTAATCGAAGCATTACAACAGGAGGGAAAGAAGAAATGACCCCAACAGAACTATATGAGCAAATCACTGATATTTCTACCTCTTGTCAAAGCGACTTGCTTTGTGTAGGCGAACAAAAGAAGTTTAAACCCACAAAAACAGTTAACAGATATTTTATAGGGTACAATGCCACTTTCGGAGCCAGCCCCTCAGGTTATATGTCCTTAGATAGTGAAAGTGAAATGAAAAGAAAATTTCAAAAATTAGCAAGACAATGGGAGAACGACACTGCTTATGTATCTTCAATACATCAAATTATATTGCACCACTCATATCAAGAGATTATTGGCATGGGACATAACGTAATACCATTGATTTTTAATGAATTGGAAAAGAAAACGGGGCTTTGGTTTTGGGCGCTTCAAGCTTTGACTGGCGAAAACCCCGTAACTGAAGACGCCTTTGGTGATTTTACTGAGATGAGAAGAGCTTGGTTGAGTTGGGGCGATATACATGGCTACTTATAAGCTTTCAGGCCTATTTAAGAGTTTTCCCAAACTCAACAAAAACCCCTTTCCTTTCAAAGTTACAAGTCCACCTGCCCTATATAACTGTATTGCTTGGGCGGTTGGCGACAACCGTCGTTGGTGGTGGCCAATTAGTGGAGGCTATTGGCCACCAGGGTGTTCCCAAGAATTAACTATATCAGCCTTTGTGGAAGCCTTTGCTACTTTGAGATATGAGCCCTGTCAAAATGGGCGATTTGAAAATGATTATGAGAAGATAGTGTTATTTGCAAAAAACGGCGAGCCAACACATGCCGCACGACAACTCGAAAAATCATGGTGGACGAGCAAACTTGGCAAGGAAGTAGACATTCAGCATAAACCCAGAGATTTAGAAGGGCCAGAATACGGCAAAGTGGTTCAATTTTTTCATCGACCACGGTAAAGAAAAACCTTGTCACTTTTGGGGAATTAAAGGTGTCCATGTGTCCGGTACCTTTTTTGACAAAGGTACTAATACCTTAACTATAACCGATATTATTACACAAAAAACAAAAAACCCAAAGACAAAAAAATAAAAAACTTCTCCTGTCTATCCTGCGAAGCCTTGGCGAAGCAGGGACCACAATAACCAGTTACGGAACACCTGCCGCCCTAATTCTTTCCTCATTTTCCTCTGTGAACTCTGTGGCTAATTCTTTTTTAGGTGTTTTAAATCAGCGTAAATCCGTGTTAATCCGTGGTTAATTATCTTATCTTTTTCTTAGTGCCTTAATGTCTTAGTGGTGAAAAAAACAATCGCGCAAAAAAATGCAAAAAAAGCGACTTTTCACACACCTTTTTGCAAAAAAGCGAACTTTTCAGTGCATTTTGTGCGCATTTTTGTAAATTTTTGCGCCTTTTTGCGCGCTTTTCGAGCTTTTCAACCCCCCAAAACCACCCAAATCCCAATTTAAACCCCAAAAACAAACATTCCCCCCATTCCAAAAACCCCCAAAAAACCATGTTTTGAATTAAATGAATTCTAACTCATAAATACAATAAATCTGTAATTGGAAAATTCCGTGAAAATCTGTGTGAATCCGTGGTAAAAAAAAAGATTCCTTCACCCGCAAAAGTGTTACCCATGTTTCGGTTGACACACTTGGGGGATTGACTTTTTATGAGAAAATTGGTATCATACCAACTTCTTTTATTTGGTTTTCAGGAGGTTTTTATGCAGCGCAAGTTGGCGGTGATCCCTGAGTTGTGTTCGGGGTGTCGAGTATGTGAGATAGCCTGCGCGGTTCACAGGCAGAAGGTAAACAATCCTAAAAAAGCGAGGATACGGGTGATGACGGTTTATCCTCATCCTGTGGTACGTATGCCGGTGGTTTGCAATCAGTGCAAGGACGCTAAGTGTATGTCTGCCTGTCCGACCGATGCTATATATAGTCAAAATGGTGTGGTTCGTATCAAGGAAGATGACTGCGTCGGTTGTCACGCGTGTGTTGACGCATGTCCGTTCGGGGCGATCTATGTTCACAGCGACCTCGATGTACCTTTGAAATGCGATCTATGCGAAGACAACGGCCAGCCTCAATGCGCGAGGATGTGTCCGACGGGTGCGATAGTATTTATGCCGGAACACGTATTCGGTCAGGCTCATCGACTCAACAACGTGCTTTCTTACGCTCATATGAAAGAGATCGAATATGTCGAAGGCGGTGAGCCAAAACGTCTGCATTACGCTGACAACAATGCAGCTGAAGGTCGCGACGAGAAGGGAGGCCGAAAATGAAAGAACATAAAGGCGGATACTTCGGCTCGATATTGCACATCGATCTGAGTAGTGGCGAAAATTCGGTTGAGTCGTTCGACGATGAGTTTATCGATAAATATATTGGCGGCAGAGGTTTTGCGATAAAGCTGTTGTGGGATAATCTTAAAAACCATGAAAAAATCGATCCGCTGGGGCCCGAGAACATGCTTATTGTAGCGGCGGGTCCTCTGACGGGGGTTTATTTGCCGAGTTCGGGTAAGAATTCGTTCGCTTCGATTTCGCCTGCGACGGGATTGTTCGGCGATTCGAGTATGGGCGGCGGATTCGGTGTCGAACTCAGGCAGGCTGGTTATGACGCGGTTACCGTTGTTGGTAAAGCGGATGAGTTGAGCTATCTGTTTATCGATGACGACCGTGTAACTATCAAGGCATGTCCGGAGCTTAAGGGTAAGGGGAACCTTGAGACCGAGGGCAGGATACGCGAAAGACTCGGCGATCATGATGTTAGAGTCGCTTCTATCGGTGTAGCGGGTGAGAATCTTGTTCGTTTTGCTTGTGTGACAAGCGAGTGGAGCAGGAACGCAGGGCGTACGGGGATCGGTGCGGTTATGGGCAGTAAGAATATCAAGGCGATCGCGGTTCGCGGCCATCAGGATATGCCGGTCGATAATATGGATAAGGTGATAGAGGTTTCCGAGTGTGCTTATAAGGAACTCGGCGAGCATGATATGATGGGGCACTGGCAAAAGCAGGGGCTGATGGGTGTGATCGATTATGCCAATACGATGGGTATTTTGCCGACGCATAACTTCCGTGATACCCACTGGGAGAAATCAAAGACCATCAACGGAAAGACAATGCTGTCGGGCTTTAAGATCGGCAACACGGCTTGTTTTGGATGTCCGATGTGCTGTGGTAATATCAACCTGGTTAAGGAAGGCAGATGGGCAGGTACGGTGACGGAAGGCCCGGAGTACGAGACCGCTGCGATGTTGGGCTCGAACTTGGGGATCGATAGTTTTGCCGCTATTCTTCGCGGTAATCATCTTTGTGACGATCTTGGGCTCGATACCATTTCTACCGGTAATCTTATCGCCGCGGTGATCGAGGGGTATGAGAAGGACTTACTGAGTCTGGATGATCTTGATGGTAAGCCCATTTCGTGGGGCGATGAAGAACGGGTAATGGAGCTTATCGAGCAGATAGCGAAATGTGAATCTATCGGGGCGACGCTCGGATTGGGGGCGAAGGGGGTACTGAAAAAATGGCCGCAACTTGAGCCGATGGTGCTGCATGTGAAAGGGCTGGAACAGTCGGCGTATGATTGCAGAGGGGCGAGCTCGATGGCCCTTGCTTATGGAACCAGTGACATAGGGGCACATCATACTCGTGCATGGACGGTCGGTAAGGAACTGGAGATGGGAGCCGACTGGGACATAAATGAGAAGGTCGATCTTGTAATGTATCATCAGCATATTCGCTCATTGTTCGATATGTTCGGTGTTTGTCGGCTGCCATGGATCGAGCTGGGTTTCCATGAGGATTTTTACGCGGAGATATTCAGTGCCGTTGTCGGCAAAGAATACTCGCTTGACGATCTGCTTGTTCGTTCGCAGCATTTGTACGATATGACGCGTGCTATAAATGTTAAACTCGGTGCTACGAAAGACGATGACTACCCGCCGGCGCGCACATTTGTTCCGATCCATAGCGGTCCGTTAGC
The DNA here is from genome assembly GCA_042569785.1 of Planctomycetota bacterium. GTDB lineage: Bacteria > Planctomycetota > Phycisphaerae > Sedimentisphaerales > Anaerobacaceae > JBHPGW01. The sequence goes on from JBHPGW010000008.1 coordinate 25,908, forward strand.
AGGGAAAGTTTGCGATCGCGACGAGTATGAGAAGATGCTGGAACTGTATTATGAAAAACGCGGCTGGGACGAACAGGGCAGACCGAAAATGACGTTGTAGTTGGGCTTATGATTTTATATCGTTCAGGGCGTTGTCCAGGGTCGGTGCGAGATTTTTCCAGTATAGTCTGTTTATCATTTCCGCGGGGTTTGGTTTATCCAGCCATAAGGTTTTTTTTTCGATGTGTTCTGCAAGTTCGGTTAATTTGGCGGTGAGAGCTTTTACCGAGCCATCGTAGAAAAAATCTTCGACGCCTTCGTTTTTGCCGAGTCCTAAAATTTCCGGGTAGGCCAGGCGGTTGGGCACAACAGGATAGGAGCCGGCACTTATCGCTTCGACAACGCTGATACCGAAAAATTCATGTTCAGCGGTTGATACTATCAGATCGGCATCAGTTAGGACGCTGTGGTATTGGGGCAGACTTTGCTGATAGCCCCAGTTCTCGATGTTGTCTGTGAAATAGTCTTTGGCCCAGGTGAAAACTTTCGGCTGATCGCGGAACTGCTCGCCTATAACGCTTAAGCGAAAATCAATTCCCTTGCTCTTTAGAACCTTTACCGCCTCGAAAAACTCTTCCGGGTTCTTGTCGTGCTCGAAGCGGGCAACCCAGAGTATCCGCATAGGGCCGGGCCGTCTTTGCCGATTTGGGCGGGTAATCTTGTTGATCCCCTGCGGATAGATAACAGCTTTTTCGCGAATTTGCGAAGGGACGTTGATGGGTTGGCAGTCGGGCATTTTTCGCAGGAATTTTTCCAGAGCGTCGATAAACGAATCGCGGTGAAAGGCCGAGTTGAACCAGACGCTTGTCGCTGCAAGGGCGGTGGTCATATTTGTCATGGCGAACTGGTAATCTCGCTCGCTGGCAAAACGTACGGGGTAGGTTAGCTGGTTCTCATGGAAGTAGGCGACCGTTGGTAGTTGTCTTAGTGCCGCTGGCACCAGGCCGAGAAATTCCGCCAGGTTGAGCATGTCCGAGCAGAAGATCATATCCCACTTTTGGCCGTCAGCGAAGTATTTAGCGACTTCGGCGGCGAAGGTTACAGCTGAGTGACGCATCCGCCATTTCCATTTGTGCGGCGGCAGCGTCATAAGAGTCCACTGATGACAGCTGTTACCGATCCACCCATCAACAAACGCCTTGTGACTACCCCCGTAATAAGGCTCAAGAGCTAAAATATTCATTGTTCGTATTTTAAGCTCTTTGAGCCGAATTCTCAAATTTAAAGTTTATGGTTTATTTTAGTGTGATCGAACCCATTGAAGTTTTCAGTGTTATTTTTCCCTGGCCATCGCCTATGGTACCGCTGACTTTACCGCCGGTCATTGTTTTGTTGACCTTTAACGGCTTTGGCACATCTATGCTGCCTATAGCGGATTCAATTTCGACAGTTGCCGATATATTTGCAGGGCCGCGAAAATCTATTTCGCCGATATCAGTTTTGACTCTGGCATTTATCACAGGTGCGGCGTCTTTGGCGTAATTGACATTTATTTTTCCGTTATTGGTTTTAAGGTCGATGTCACCAGCTATTTGTCTGCAGGTGATCTGACCGTTATTTGTCGAGGCTTTACATTGCTGGAAGTCGGCGTTTGAAATTTTGATTCTGCCATTATTGGTGTGCAACTGAACCTTTCCGGCAATATTTTTAGCGGTAATGGCCCCGTTGCTGACGTGAGCGAGCATTAAGCCTTCGATGTTAGTGATCTCAAGGGCGCCATTTTTGTTATCTAATTTTAAGTTGGTTTGTTTTGGAACCGTGATCTCGAAAGCGATATTTATCGATTCTTTGCGTTTTAGTTTTGGCAGTTCGGTTTCGACGGTCAAGCCTTTATCTGTATTCATCACAAGTATCTTGGTCTTTGACTTTAGCTGCCAGGCCTTTTTTTCTGTTTTAGCTTTAACTTTTATCGTAGCTATTATCTTTGCCTGATTGGCTTGTGAGCCTATGATCTTAATTGCACCATTTACGTTTTTCAAGTTCAAAGTTGCCCCGGGTGACATCTCAGCGGTAAACTCTTTTACGGCTTCAATCTCCTTTCCATTAACCTTAGTTCGTTCTTCTAATATTTTGACCTCTTCAAGCCTAGTGATTTGGTTGTTTAGTTTGTCAAGAGGGGGCATCGGCGGCATTGGCGGGACATTGGCTGGAGAGGGCCCGGAAGGCATGACAGGGATTACGGGCATTATTGGCATCACGGGCATAGGTTCGTTTGGTTTGTCTTTTTCCCATTGCTCCATCTGTTGTCCCCACTGCTGCATTTGCTGTCCCCACTGCTCCATTTGCTGCCCCCAGTTGTCCCATTGGCTGCCGAACTGCTGGCCCCAATGTGTCATTTGATTTTCAAATTTTTCGCCCCATTGGTCGAATTGTTGTTCCCATTGTTGCCATTTGTCTTCGTATATCTTTTTGGACTTACTCTTTTTGGTTGCGGTTTTTTTTCGGGTTTTGCGTTTGATTTTGCTTTTCTTTTTGTTAATGGTGTCTTTGAAGTGTTCCCATTCGTTGTTTAGCACTTCGTAATGAGCGGGTACCAGTTCCATTTCACCATCGCGGATAGCATCGTGCAGGTCGTCTGCGAGTTCGCTAAGGTCCCATGCTCTTTTGCCGAACTTCGGGTTGTTGCGGTAGTCACTGAAGATATCCTGCAGGCGTTCTGCCAGTACATTAACGACGGGCCATCTCTGTGCGTCATAAGCTTTTTGCAATTGTTTGAAAGGATTTTCGGCTCTTTCCATAAGTTCGAGCATTTCTTTCGACGCCTTTGTTGTGGTAATTACGGAGTCGGGCTGTTTGTTTTTCAAGCTGTCTTTGAAGTGTTGCCATTCGTTATTTAGTATTTCATAATGAGCAGGAACAAGATTCATTTCATTATCTCGGATAGTATCGTGGAGTTCATCTGCAAGTTCGCTAAGGTCTCCAGCTTTTTTCCCGAACTTAGGGTTATCTTCGTAGTCACCGAAGATATCCTGCAAACGTTCTGCCAATACATTAACGACCTGCCATTTCTGCTGGTCATAAGCTGTTTGCAACTGTTCGAATGGATTCTCCACCCTACGTATCAACTCTTGAGCTTCAATGGCGATATCGTGGCCTTTGCGGAATTCTCCACTCAAAGCTTTGTCTATCCATCCTAAAACACGTTTGTCGTACTCTTTTTGTTTAGCTTGCTCAAGTGCGGTGATGGCTTGGTCATTTGTAAATGCCCCTAAAGCACATGCAGCGACACCTCTGACAATTAGATCGTTATCTTTGAACAAAGCCTCGGCAAGAACATCTATACCCTCCTCAGCACCGATACCACTTATCACATAACAGCAATGCCATCTCCGGAGAGAAGTTTCCGATCGATCTTTTATGATTTTAGATGCTCTCTTGACAATGTCTTTGGTTGTTTGCTTATCAGATTTCCTGCCTTTGTCGATCAAGGCCCACATGCCTGAAAAACGATGATACCCGGGTTCAGGATTGCCGATCTTTTCAAAAAAGAATTCCGCGTCCTTGCTTTTTACTTTCTGCTCATCATATTTTTTGTCACCTCTGTTATTGTCAATTTTTCTAAACTGGTTCTGGTTCTCATAACTTTGCAATATGTCTTCATCTACTGGTACGAACCATAGGCCTGAGATTTGGGTTTTTTTGTCGTAGACTACTTTTACATCGAGGGGGCCTTTTTCGAATTGGCAGGTTACGAATATTATGTCTGACCAGAGCCATTTTTGTTTTCTTACGCCAAGTTGTTTTTGGAAAGCCCCTGCCTGGCCTGTTGTTGATTTCCAGACTTCTTTGAGTCTCTCTGCCGGCAGAGCCTTTTTCATAGTTGCGTCAAAGGTTTTGGTGGCTGCTTTGAAATCTTCGTTTACCAGCAACTGGACGAATTCTTTGGCGAGTGACTTTTTGTCGATCTGCTTATCCTGCGATGAACTTTGCGCGTTTGTCAGGGCTACGCAGCTTAGTACCGCTAACAGGATCGCAGCACTTATCGACCATTTGTATGAGTTCTTTTTGAATTTAGTGATCATTGTGATCCTCCTTTTTAATTGGGATTTGTCTTCGATGATACCGGCGAGGCTGGGTAGTCTGCGAGGCTGGGCGAATTTTTCCAGTAGTTCGACTATTGTTCGGCCGTACTCGTGATGTTCTTCGGTTTTGCTGTAGACAAGCGCCAGTGCGTCGCAGGCTAACTCACGGTCGATACGCATTTTGTAAAAGGCGTACCATACCAGCGGGTTGAACCAGTGGAGCGTTTGTGCAAGGGCGGCTAACCAGTTCAGGCCTATGTCATGACGTTTCAGGTGGGCAAGCTCATGCGAAAGGATATGGCTTAGCTGTTGCGGGGTTAGAGTTTCGATCAGGCCGGTGGGTAGTAATAGTCTTGGTCGAATAAAGCCGAAAAGGGCTGGGCTCTTGACGCGGTCCGTTACTACAACGCCGAGAATAGTCGAAATACCCATCTGGGTCTTACAGTCTTCCAAAAGGTCGAGCACCCACTGCTGTGTTACTGGCCTTTGGTGTTTTACGATTCGCCAGAGTTTGAAATTTTCGGCTAAGATGTAGCCTGCCAGGGCGATCGCGCCAGTGAGCCAAAGAATCGCAAGTATGTTACTGCTTTGGATGGTAACAGCTTTGAGTTGTTCGAAGGTTTGCTGTATGGGGTTGGCTGTTGTGCTTGTTGGTTGTTCAGTAACCGGCAGGGCAGGGGATGCGGGTGTTGTTTTTGTTGGTGTCACTGTCTCGATGGGGTTTGCAGTTGGGTTGGTGGTTATCTCGGGTACGAGGTTGAAGACGCTCATGTTACTTTGCGGCGCCCAGGGTATTAGTATTCGCACGAGCAATAGCAGCCAGAGGCAATAGTGCCATCTTGCGCGTAGCTTGTGGCGCAGCAAAGATTTTGTCAGCAGTATCAGGCAGATGAGTATGCTGACCTGTAGGGTAGATCGCAGTATCGAACTTGAAAAAACCGATAATTGTTCAATGAAAGATTGCATTTTTAGCTCCTGTCTTTGTTATCAAGGATTTGCTTTAGTTCATTTATATCTTCAGCGGACAATTCGACGTTCTCCAGCAAAGCCGCGAGCATTGGCTTTGTCGCTCCGCCATAAACGCGTTTGAGGAAAGAGCTGCTCTCTGCTTTGATGCAGTCTTGTTCGGCTACCAGGGGGTAATAGTGATATTCCCTTCCCTTTTTTTCAAAGGCTAAGACCTGTTTTTTTACCAGCCGATTGATCTGCGTTCTGATGGTCTTGGGGTTCCAGGTTGTCGATTGCGAGAGGGCGTGTATGATCTCGTTGGCGGTTAGAGGGTTTTTGGCCCAGACGAGCTTCATTATCTGCCATTGCGATTCGGAAATTCTTGGCATCTTTTTCATGGCTACTCCTTTTAAAAATTACAGTTGTAATATATGCAAGTATTACACTTGTAATCCAAAAGTCAAGAAAAAAATAAAAATTTCTCTAAAAAATTATTCAGAATCTGCGTAAGCTTTTGAATTGAAAAGGGTTAGATTATGTTGTTTTGTTGCGATAATCGGTTATAATTGCGGTGTACTATTGTTTTTTTGGGAAGGAAATTGGTAATGAGTGGATCTATAGAACCGATCAGGTTTGAAGATGGAACGCTGTTTGTGCTTAACCAGTTGAAGCTGCCGCAGGTGATAGAATATAACCCGAGAGGTACGATTAAGAAAGTGTTCGGGGCTATTAAAGATATGGAACTGCGGGGGGCTCCCCTTATTGGGATATCAGCGGCTTATGGAATGTACATAGGGATCAAGGATATTGCGGCTGGCAGTGACGCGGAATTTATGGCGGTGATGAAAGAGAACGGGGCGTATCTTTCAAAGGCTCGCCCTACAGCGGTGAATCTTTTTTGGGCGATAGATAAAATGATCGCAAAGGCTGAATCGCTATCTGGAAAACAACTCGAAGAAAAGAAAGCCGACCTTTTAACAGAAGCGATCAGGATCCATCAAGAGAATAAGCAAAATAACAGGCTCATCGGTGAAAATATGCTTGCGGTTTTGAAGAACCCTACTCGGCTGCTGACGCATTGTAACGCAGGGGTTTTGGCGGCGAGTGAATATGGGATGGCGACGGCGGCGATGTACCTGGCTAAAGAAAAAGGCTGGGATATAAAAGTTTATGTTGATGAGACTCGGCCCTATCTGCAGGGAGCGAGGTTGACCGCGTTTGAGTTGAGTCAGGCACGGATCGATGTTGTTTTGATATGTGATAATATGGCAGGCTATTTGATGTCGCAGGGTAAGGTCGATGCGGTTATAACTGGCGCTGATCGTGTGGCGGGTAACGGGGATACGGCGAATAAGATCGGTACGATGTCACTGGCGGTTCTGGCTAATTATTATAAGGTGCCTTTCTATATAGCGGCTCCGACTTCGACGATCGATCTTAATATTAAGTGCGGTAGTGAAATACCTATTGAAGAAAGGCCGGCTGAGGAACTTACTGTTTGCGGTGGCAAGAAAATAGCTCCAGATGGTATCGGTGTTTATAATCCGGCTTTCGATGTGACAGATCACAAGCTGATTACGGCTATCGTCACAGAAAAGGGATTGGTTCGGCCATCATTCAAAGAGAATTTGCGGAAGATGATAGCGAGTTAAAATACAATGTTAAGAAAAAGATCAAGCGGGATACTGCTGCATGTTAGTTCTTTGCCCGGCGAATATGGTATAGGTGATCTTGGGCCTGGAGCTTATGAGTTTGTGGATTTTCTGGCCCGTGCCGGTCAGTGTTATTGGCAGATGCTTCCTGTCACTGCCGGCGGTTACAGTCCTTATGATGGCTTGTCGGCTTTTGCGGGTAACAAGTTGCTGATTAGTCCTGAATTGCTTTACCGTGAGGGGCTTTTAAGTTCAAAAGAGATAGGCTCAAAACCCAAATTTGCTCCGACAAAGGTGGATTATCCGGCGGTTAAGGTTTATAAGAAGAAATTGTTAAGAGCAGCGTTTAAGCGTTTCAAAGGCCAGCGGTGTAAGGATGGATATGAGCGTTTTTGCTGCGAGAATAAAAGTTGGCTTGAAGATTTCGCGATGTTTATTGCGTTGCGAAATCGGTTTTCTCGGCGATGCTGGGGGGACTGGCCGATAGAATTGAGGGATCGAAAGAAACGGGCGATTAAATCTGTAAAAAGTGAACTCGCGGGAGATATCGAAGAGGAAAGGTTTGGCCAGTATATTTTCTTTAAGCAATGGAAGGCTTTGAAATCTTACTGCAAAGAGAACGGTGTTAAAATAATTGGCGATATTCCGATCTATGTCTCCTATAACAGTTCAGACGTCTGGTCGCATCCGGAAATTTTCAAATTGACCGGTGAAAGGAAACCTCGTTTTGTAACAGGAGTTCCACCTGATTGCTTTTGTAAAACAGGGCAATTGTGGGGACATCCGGTTTACAATTGGGCTGCGTTAAAAGTGCGGGGGTATCAATGGTGGCTCGATCGGATAGGTCACAACCTGGAAATGTTTGACTTGGTTCGGCTGGATCATTTCAGAGCGTTTGTCGCTTATTGGCAGGTTCGAGGGGGCGAAAAAACCGCCCAGAATGGTAAGTGGATGGCTGGGCCTAAAGAGGATTTTTTCAGAGTGGTTCTTAAACAATTTCCTTCGAAGAATTTTATTGTCGAAGACCTCGGGGCTATTACCGATGACGTCAGGGCGATCATTAAAAAGTTCAGGTTCGCGGGTATGAGAATTATTCAATATGGCTTTGACGCGGAGTCGGCTACAAACCCGCATTGTCTTCATAACCATGTCAGGAATTGCGCAGTGTATACCGGAACGCATGATAATAATACTGTCAGGGGTTGGTTTGCAAAAAAAGCATCAGCGGAGCAAAAGAAAAGGCTTGTTGGTTATCTCGGCACAAAGATATCGGCAGAGAAAATTTCGCAGGAACTTATTCGGTTGGCTATGAGCTCAGTTAGTAATATGGTTATAATTGCGATGCAGGATATTCTGGGGTTGGGTGAAACAGCGCGTATGAATCTTCCCGGCAGTATAAAAGGTAACTGGAGTTGGCGGCTTGGTACGGACCAGCTCACAGGCAGGCAGGCTCGGAAGTTAGCTAAATTAACAAAAATTTTTGGCAGAAAATAATTTACTAAAACTTTCCGGCCGTAACTCATTATTTGTTAGGTACTTAATGTAAGTGAGGGAGTTAGGGATATATTCATGGTCCGAAAAAAACACGAAAAATGATTTTTTCCCCTTGACATTGGCTGTGGCCTGATGATATAAGGGGCTCAACTGTAATGCTTCTTCTGGGTGATGTGAAGGATTGCAGTTGTGAGGAGTTAGGGTGATGAGAAGAAGGGTGAGGAGGAGTGGCGATAGCCATTATACCTCATTAAAAAAGAGGCGGGCTTTTGCCCGCCTCTTCTTTGTTATACTTGGTATCTGTTTCTATGCTGCCCGTTTTCTTCTGATCAAAGCAAGGCTGCCGAATCCGAGCAGAGCTATTGTAGCCGGCTCAGGAGCATTATTGCCCCCGAAAGCACTATCGTCATCAGGGCCGCGAACAAACTTTGCCGCTAAATACATCGCATTGTCACCGGGAGGAATTGAGCTTAAATCAGTGTAGAAGTCCAAATCCGAAACCCCACTTCCATCATGTGTGAGCGAGAGTGTAAAAGTTTTTGAACTTTCACCATCTATATGGTTAGAGCTACTGCCAAGCACATCAATTAAGGCATAGTCAAATTGACCGAAGCCACCGGCCTTGGTTATATTTGAGAAGGAACAGAGTTTCCATCCTGTCGATGGGGTAGTTAGTGTCAGGCCTGTTACGTTATCAGTCACATTAAAGAACAGGGACATGATGTCAAAGCCGTTGTCCTCTCCACCGTCTAGGCCGTCAGTCAGGTTCGAGATTACGATCGTTAGTTGCGAATCGACAATACTGAATTCAACGGCAGCATCAAGGACATCTGCTGGAGTACTGTCGCTACTGAACTCACTTAGGGTAATAATAGCGGCCTGGGCACTGCATATACAGCAGCACATTACAGCTGCTACAAAAGCTATTGCCACCTTTTTCATAATACAGTCCATCTCTTTAAAAAAGTTTTTTCCATTGATTACCGGCACGATCAGCGATTTACTGGCCGATTAAAATTGAGTAAGAACTTCTCGCTTCGTTAATTTTCGTACTGCCATACGTTACTTAGGGCCGACCTGAGAGCGAAGTCTTTTGGTCGGCCCTAAGTTCGTTAGAAAGAATTTATTTTTGTCTCTTACGAATTAATGCCAATGCTCCGATGCTGAGCACTGCTATTGTTGCCGGCTCAGGAGTAAGATGGAATGTCCCACTCAGCTCCGCATACAGTAACTGGTCGCCAAGGCCAGGTAATCTAAAATCTATTTCAGGTCCGAAACACGGGCTGTCAGGCAGGAATACACCGTCGAATTCGCCGAAGGCAGCTGGTGTAACCTCGCAGTTGTTACAGTTCCCAATAATTGTGTCACCCAGCAATATTGGATTGTCAAACAGGTCTTTTAAAATTAAACTGCCCATGACAGGAGATGCAGTAGCGCTACTCACTATTCCGGTGCCCGGATCGAGTAAACCTGTCTCAGGCATAACCACATTTATTTGAGCAAAGCCGATAAGTGTCCCACCGACGCCAGCATCATAGACCTCTAAGCCAATTTCTGCCGCCCAGTTAAGGGCAAAGGCACCGGTGCCCATGTCAATAGAGCCCATGTTGGCCGCCGGGTCGCCCGAATCTGTCCAAAGGCTTATCTGGGCAGAATCGAGATAGAGGCCCGCACCTGGTGTCCCATAGACACCAGTAACATCAATAACTCCGAACCGTCCGCCGGGATTACCCGCCGGCTCCACTGTTGCATCAAGCATATCAAGTTCGATTATTTGTCCTAAAGCCGTACCGCTCATTGCCAAAATCATCCCTGTTACTGCACAAATTGTTAGTAGTCTCTTCATTACGTTACCTCCTTCATTTTTGTTTTGTTGATTTCTTTTTGCCGCAGACCGTCCGCAGCAAATTTTAATTGTCTTTCGAGGTGTCGATTTGTTTTTTTAATCCGATTACACTGACCAAATCTTTTGTTGTATAAGCATTCTCCTTTCCGCTAATCACTGGCATGATCAGCAATTTGTTACTGGCCGATCTTTTTTTAATAGTTGATATTTAGATATTTATTTAGACAAATTTACACTGGCCATAAAGTTAATAAGTGGGGCCGACCTAAGATCGGCCAGTGATCTTTGGCCGACCCCTAAAATCTATTTCAATCACAACGATCTAATGTTGTGTCTGTTTTCTGCCAGGTCTGGCAATCGCATATCACCGGCCGATCGTCAAACCCAGCTTTGAAGAGGAGAGTACTGAAAAAGTTCGTTTGGTTATTTGTTCGGATGTTTCTAAGTTAGAATGCTTATATGTGCCGCATTCGACTGCTGCGTTGGTTTTTTGTCTAATTGAAATAGCAAGATCGAACAGATCTGCTGGGTCAGGTAGCGAATAGTAAATTTTCATTACGCCCAGTATCCTTGCTCGCAGTTCCTGTTCGGCGGTAAGGTCGTGACACAGTAACGCCCACTTGGTACTCAGGGTTAGTGTCCTGACTTTTTGCAGTAAATTCCACATGTCAACATCATCTACGCTCAGACTTACCAGAAGCAGGTCTACGTGAAACATTCGCATGATCTCAAGTGCTTGAGATTCGGAATCGACCTGCCAGAAACATTCCTGCAGATGGATTGGTACTGGAATTGATTCTTCCGCGCATAATGTGACTATTACAGCTGGACTTGTTTTGCTCATTTTCCCTGCTCCTTTGAGTTTTCAGCTTCTCTTTGGCTGAGTTTGTTTCAATTCTCTTAACACTAATAGAGCAACCCCCGTGCCACGGTTGCGAATGTGGTGGCAGATTCTTGCTATCATCTTAGTAACAAGAGACTTAAAAATTAAAAATTCTGGAACAGGCAAAAGAACGGTCAAACGCCAAACATGTTATTTTAAATGGTACATTGGCTTTGAAATACTGTTAAGTAGTGCATTGAATTGGTGTTATAGTGAGGATGGTTATTTTAACCTGTACGTATCAAAATAACCTGTAGGAAGCTGATGCCCAGCTGGTGAATTAATGCAAAGGTGTATTGGATTTATACGGTCTGTATATCGAAACGTTTTATCATTCGATTAAGACGTTGAATGTTTACGTCAAGCAAACGTGATGTCTGTGCCTTGCAATGATTCGTTTGCTTGAGAACCTTAACGATGGCTTGTCTTTGAATTTCGTCCAGTGTCAGGGCAGTGCTGTTGTCTGCGGAACAGAAGTCCATTTTTTTGAAAGGCAGAGAAAGGTCATCGGGGGTAATTTCCTGTCCCAGGGTGACTATGTGTGCATGTTCCATTACATTGGCCAATTGTCTTATGTTCCCAGGCCAATTATAACGACACAAAATCATCATGGCTTGTGATGAAAGTCTTTTTTTCTGCTCACCGTAAAGGTCCGCTTGCAGTTTAAGGAAGTAATCGGCAAGAAGCAGAATATCTTCGGCTCGTTTGCGCAGTGGAGGAATGGTCATCGTCACAACGCTGAACCTGAAAAACAGATCCTCACGGAACGTTCGATCCTGGATCATATTCTCAAGATTTCGATTTGTGGCGCAGATAACACGGACATCTATTTTTTTAGGGGTTACGTTGCCTACAGGAACGACCTGTCTTTCCTGCAGTACACGTAACAGCTTGGTTTGCAAAGTAAGACTTAGTTCACCGATCTCGTCAAGAAACAGTGTCCCCCCATCCGCAGCTTGAATGAAGCCAAGAGAATCGGTCACTGCTCCTGTAAATGACCCCTTTGCATGGCCAAACATTTCGCTTTCAAAAAGACTTTCAGCCAGAGCGGCACAATCGACAGGGACAAAGGGCTTATCTGCGCGGTCAGAGTGTTGATGAATGTACTTGGCGAGCATCTCTTTTCCGGTGCCGGTCTCTCCAAGTATCAAGACCGTACTGTGACGCTTTGCCACATTTACAGCGGCAGTTTTTATGTTTGTAAAAATTATGGATTCGCCAACCAACTTTTCTTCCAAAATAGTTGGCATGGTGTCCCCGACTTGTAGTAGTTCCTGAGTATTCATAGTACCCTCCTTTCAAGTTCATCACTGAAACCGCACGATTTTACCCGAGATCAAATACAGACAGGTAAAATTCCTGCGCTTAAAAGAAAAACCGCTTACTTAAGAATAACTCTCTACTACCACCCCTTCTCAAAACACCGCGGATTATACCAGAATTGTTACCGTGTGTCAAGAAAAAAATTACAGTATTTTTACCGTACAAAGGGGGATATTCCTGGGTACCAAAACCCCGAAGCCGAACAACTAATCTGGCGGATACGGCGGTTAAATAGATTCTATGAAAGATTTCAAAAGTGGTTCGTCGCAATAGGTATTTAGCTGATCCTTGAGGTATTTGTGATATTCATTGGCATCTATATCGAGTGGTTTTTGCCATGACTCAAATAAGTTCTGCAGGCGATGGGCTTGTTCTTCCACCCACTTTTGTCTTTCCTGGTCACTGGCGGCTGTTGCGCGTGATTTAGCAGATTGGGTACGGCTAACATCCATATTATGGTTCCTCAACCTAACAATCCGACCGAAAGCTATCTTATTATCGGTACTGTGCTGGAATAATCAAGAAAAAAATATCGTATATAGAATAAATTTTCAGAAATTTTGTGAAAAGTTGATTTTTATAACAATTCAGGGGGCAGAAAAAACATAAAAGTGTCACATTTGAAAAGATTGATAATTAGCCAAAAAACAGGAAATTCGCGTTAAAGTAGTGATTTATAAAGGCCGACATCAAGGGGTAGAGCAAACAGTGCTGCTCTATTGGGAACGAAATATTAATGAACTGTTGTGATGAATAAGTTAAGGAGGTTGATGTTATGCGATCTCAATCCCGAAATGTAAAAATTTTTGCCGCTACATTGCTTTCGATAATGATCGGTATAGTGATCTTAAAATCCCTGGGTAATAATCCTCCTTCGGCAGGTGCGTTTAGTCTATCTGATTATTACAGCCTGGAACCTGTCGAAAAAGTGGTTTCTTTACAGCAAGCCCAGTTGCCCTGGCGCTGGAGCAGAATTGAAGTTTACTACGGTGATTCTGGATTACCTAACGTGAATCAGATCATCTCTCCGCTGGAACTGGTATTTCCGGAGGAAAGCGGTAGTCACTTTGTAGTCTGTAATTATTTTCAGGGTAGTGACGGGCAAATTCGTGCAACCGGCAATTGGCAAAAACAATTACCATCCACCACGAACCATGGCTATGACAATAACAGCCATACGATCCGTATATGTGTAATGGGTGACGGTGAAACAACTGACGTTCAGGTGAAAAGAGTGGAATTGCTGGTTGGATCGCTGTCCAGAAAATTTGGGATTTCCCATGCCAGTATTTATTACCCCTGCAATTGGTGGTAGCAAGTGTAAATCCAGACTATGGATTTAAAAGACATCTCATCTTATCGGACAGTCCAATTTGCCTGGTCCGAAAAAAAACTCCCATGTTAATTTTTACAGCCGTTTGGATGTAAATAGCCAACTCTATGTTGAGGTTCGTGCCGGGAAAACCGACATGACTGATAGAACCGGCACAATACGCTCAACAGTATTAAGCCATAATACTTGAAAGGAATGAATGATGTTTAAAGGAATAAGAAAGCTGGCTGGCAAATTAACAAATTATATCGAAGGTTTTTTCAGCGTGGATATCGGAATTGACCTTGGAACTCGTTCTACGCTGATAAGTTTGCGTAACAAGGGAATTGTTCTCGACGAGCCATCGGTGGTCGCGATTAACAAGAAAGCTAAAACCATTCTCAACGATGGTAATGCGGTCGGCTCTGTCGCTTGTGAAATGCTTGGCAAAACCCCCGGCTCGATCAGTGCGATAAGGCCTTTGAAACATGGTGTTATCAGTGACTTTGAAGTTACCGAGGCGATGTTAGGGTATTTCATCCAGAAGGTTCAGGGCAGAAACAAAACATTCTTTGGCAGGCCAAGAGTTGTAGTAGCTGTGCCGAGCGGGATAACGACAGTCGAGCGTCGAGCGGTTATAGAAAGCGCCGAACGAGCAGGGGCTCGCAAAGTATTCCTCGTTGACGAGCCGATGGCCGCAGGGATAGGTTCAGGGCTGCCTATAGCGGAACCTACCGCATCAATGATTATCGATATTGGCGGCGGTACTACCGAAATTGCTGTAATAAGCCTTGCCGATATTGCTTCATGTAACTCGCTCCGCGTTGGCGGAGATGCTATGGACGAGGCAATAATCAGTCATATTAAGAGGACGTATAATTTGCTTATTGGTGAAGTAAGAGCGGAGAAAGTAAAGATAGTGATAGGTTCGGCTTCGTCTTTGAAGGAAGAATTGACCATGGATGTTGGCGGTCGGGATGTTATTACCGGTATGCCGAGACAGATCGTTATAACCAGTGAGGAAATTCGCAAGGCCCTTCAGGAACCTGTAGGTGCTATCATAGAAACTATTATCGAAACTCTTGAAAAAGTTGCTCCCGAGTTAGCTGCCGACCTGATCGACAATGGTATCCATATTTGTGGCGGCGGATCAATGCTGCGGGGGATCGATACTGTGATCTCAAACGCTACGGGTTTAAATGTTATAAGAGTCGATGACCCACTCAAATCTGTAGCTAAAGGTACCGGCACTTATATTGAAAATATTGAGATGTGGAAAGATACCGCAGATAGCTGTATGTATGAAAGAGTATAGAAAATTGTGCTGTTATCTCAAAGCAGCGTATCAAGGGAAAATATAAGAAGCGGTTAAAAGACAATGGTCAAGCGACGTATCAAAAGTTTGCGAGGTCTATTATTTACCTGGCTGATAGTAGTCAGTGTGATTTTTCTCTTTGCGCCGGCAAGTGTAACAAACAGGTTGCAGCTGGGTTTTGCGGGCTTTTTTCAAAGACCACTGAGCAGGTGCAGAAATATTACCCTCTACTCTAACAATGAAAAGCCAGATGCGAATGATATCGGCAATAGTGACTATATAAGGCTTCGAAACCATCTTGCCAATAATATTCAGCGCCTTCGTCAGGAGCATGAAAGAAATGAAAAACTTTCCGGACTTCGTGAAAGGACCGTTTGGAACGGCGTAAATTTCGTGTCAGCGGATATTATTACCGCCTTTATGAATGAGTTGCGAAATGATTTTACTGTTAACAGAGGCCGAGAAGATGGCCTGGTACAGGGACAGTTCGCTCTGGGGCTAAACAGTGTTGTTGGCACGGTATCCGAACTTAGCAGTCGTACGGCTCGTGTTCAATTGTTTACGGACCCAAGGTCCAAAGTACCTGTAACCATAGGTCAATCAAATGTTATGGGTATAATGCGGGGCATCGGTAATTGTACGGCAAAGATCCAGGGATTCGCAACCAAACATAAGATCAAAGCTGGTGACATTGTATACGTCTCGAAAAAGCCAGGCTTGCTGGATGTGTCAATGATAGCGGGGACAGTGAGTGACTCCAGGCCTAATGATGAAAACCCATTGTTGCTGGACCTGACAGTTGAGCCAGCCTGTGAGACGCGAAAGCTAAGTGATGTGACTGTTATAATAAACTCGAATAAAAAAGGTGGCACCTTGGAAATCGCAAAAAATAAATAAGGAGATTTGAAGATGCGACGTTATTCATACAGATTGAACCACAGACGAAAAAAGCGAAATAGAAAATGGTTGTATATTCTTTTGATTTCGCTTCTCGTTCTATCGGCAAGATATTTCGTAAAAGGATTTAATACCATGTCTGTTTCAGGTGATTCGGGAAAGGTCGAATTACCTAAAGCCGAGGATATATCACAAGAGGACAGCTTTGTTGTTGTCGAACAGGTTCTTGCCGAACCGGACCTGGCGGAAATAGCCAAATCGATTTTATCAGATAACTCCCAAATAGATGAAATTGTTGCTGATTCTATAGCCTGCCTCGAAGTTAATCCACCTCGAATTATAGAAGCAAGGGACAAACTAAATAAAACGCTCTCAATGCCGATGAGCGCAGAGCAGTTGGAATTTGTTAAAAAACAATTGTCAAGAATTTCTCAGCAATGGCTTTTCAGCGGAAATTATTTCCCTGAAGATGGTATCTGCGACAGTTATCTGGTTCAGCCGGGAGATCAGTTCGTCAGACTTGGCAAAAAGTTTAAAGTTCCCTATGAAGCACTTATGCGGATCAACAACATCGAAGACCCAAGAAGACTGCGAGCAGGTAATACAATAAAAGTCGTCAAAGGACCATTCCATTGCAAAATAGATCGTTCCAGTTTTACAATGGATATGTTTGTCCAGAATACTTTCGTGCGAAGTTTCCCCGTAGGGCTTGGTCAATCGGGCAAGGAAACACCGACAGGACGATGGATAGTAAAACCAGACGGCAAGCTGATCTCTCCTCTCTGGACCGATCCTGATACAGGTAAGACATATCGCAGCGGTGATCCTGATTATCCTTTAGGCGCAAGATGGATAGGCATGGAAGGTGTTGAAGGAGACGCTAAGGGCCGTACAGGCTTTGCCATTCACGGAACGACAAAACCAGAGGAAGTCGGTACCGCCGGTTCGCGAGGCTGTATTCGCCTTAGCAATGAAGACGCGATATTCGTATACAACCTGCTGGCCCCGGGCATATCGCAGGTAATAGTGGTCGAATAGCCAAATATCAATCGAATTTCTTTTCCCCAAAGCCCTATAATACTCTGTTGAATTCACCAGAGATGCGCAATTTGTGTTTTTGGTAATTTTTTCGCTTGAGTGAAACGGGCCATTCTGATATAATCACAATATCACTCAAGGACGGGGGCTGTAGGTTCAAGCAGCTTATTCTGAATAAATCACAGATGGATCGTTTTTTTTCGATGGGGGCACGAAAGTGGAAAAAACACGAGACGAAGAGCTTTCAGTTCATTTTGCAAATTCAATGTTAGTTGCGGTAGTGGTTTTCGTGGCGTTGATCGCTTCTGTTACGATGTGTGTCGCCGTTGTGAACGCTGAATCTATTGACGAGCCAGTTTACCTGCTCAGCAGTACAACAGTCCAAACACAGGCATGGACAACCGTACATATGCGTGTAACGGCCTATTGTTCGTGTCCAAAGTGCTGTGGGCAGTTTTCAGATGGTGTGACCGCAAGTGGCCACCAGATATCTCAGGGCGATTCTTTTGCGGCTGCTGACAGAAAATATCCGTTCGGAACCGATCTTGTCATACCCGGCTACAACAGCGGACAGGCGGTGAAAGTGCTCGACAGAGGCGGGGCGATTCAAAACGATCGACTTGACGTATTCTTCGATACTCACGAAAAGGCCCTGCAATGGGGCGTCAGATACCTCGATGTTAAAGTAAGACTGTAGAGATACCCCTTAGTTTCTTCACAATTTCTTCACAATTGGCAGGTTATCTGCCAATCTCAAGCGGGTTTCATACCGTAAAATGTCCCAAAAAATCACTGATTTTGGCAGGAAAATTACAGATTTTGAGGAAAAATGCCGAAAAATATACAATATATGCATCGGTTTTCGTAATTTTATTTATTGCCAGGTACGCTAATGGGAATTGAGACAGAGATCACAAAATTGTCGTTGGGTTCCGATGAAAACTTCATAGATACAAGCAGACCTTCTAAAAAATATTGCCCAACCTGTAAGATATGCGGCCAAAAACACTGGCCAATGGATCCATCTTGTCCAGGCAAAAAGGGCATCAAGGCCCGCGCCAAAGCCGAGAAGAAGGCCCAAATGCAGGCTAAGGCGTTGGCGAAAATTAAGGCTAAATCCAAAGCTCAAAAGCAGCACGAGGTTGAAACTTTTGCCACAGTAATAGCCAGGGTCAGGAATTTATTAGAGAATTCAGTAGATAGCTCAGAGACAAAACTCTATCACGAGGAGTTGAGCCGATTAGAGCAGCAGGTCAACGCTGAAATAGAGGCCAGAAAAAAAGCTGAAGCACAAGCTCATGCCCAGACAGCAAAGACCGCTAAAATCAAAGCCGAGTTAAATTCCAAGGCACAATCGCAAGCCAGAGCCCGGAGCAAGGCCCAGGCAAAGGCACAGGCTCAAGCCGAGAAAACAGCTCGCGTAAAAGCGAAGATCAGGGCTAAGGCGGATGCGGCTGGGTATTTGGAGGCTTTGTCAGAGACGAAAAAGAAATTAGAAGCTCAGATAAAATCCCGACTCAAGGCTGAAGAGTTCGCCAATAAAGAGCAGATCGCTCGCGTCAAGGCAGAGCAAAGAAACGAAAGCGAACAGGTCAAACGTTCTGAGCTTGAAGCTGCGATCCGGAGTAGGGCTGAACTTCATACTCAGGAAATAGAGAGAGTAAAAACTCAGTCGGAAGAAAAAATCGGAATTGAACAGGCGAAAAATATTCAGCTTGAAAACGATCTGCGGGAAATGATCGAACTTCACACTGATCAAATGAACAGGCTGAGAAGTGAGTTGGAGGAAAAACTTGAAGCTGCGATCCGGAGTAAGGCCGAACTTCATGCTCAGGAAATAGAGAGAGTAAAAACTCAGTCGGAAGAAAAAATCGGGATTGAACAGGCTAAAAATACCCAGATTGAAAACGATCTTCAGGAAAAGGTCAAACTCCACACTGAGGAGATGAAGAAGGCTAAGACTGAATTGGAGAAAAAGCTTGAGGCAGCGATCCAGAGTAGGGCTGAAATTCATGCTCAGGAAATAGAGGGAGTAAAAACCCAATCGCAAGAACAGCTTGAGATTGAACATGCTAAAAATACCCAGATTGAAAATGATCTTCGGGCAAAGATCGAACTTCACACTGATCAAATGAACAGGCTGAGAAGTGAGTTGGAGAAAAAGCTTGAGACTGAACAAGCAAAAAACGCTCAGCTTCAAGCAGATATAAACGATAAGAACGGGTTTTATAGAAACCAAATAAGCCGGTTAAAATCCGAGGCTGAAGCTCATGCCCAGGTAGCAGAAGCTGCTAACATTAAGGTTGAGCAATACTCTAAAGCTAAAATCAAGGCCCAGGCCAGGGCCCAGGATCAAGCCGAGAAAACCGCTCGCATAAAAGCCAAAATCAGTGCTAAGGCGGATGTGGCCGGGTATTTGGAGGCTTTGACAGAGACGAAAAAGAAATTACAAGCTCAGATGAAATCCAGGCTCAAGGCTGAAGACCTTGCCAATAAGGAGTACATCGCTCGCGTCAATGCAGAAAAGATAATTGAAAGCGAACAAGCCAAACGCTCTGAGCTTGAAGCTGCGATCCAGAGTAAGGCTGAACTTCATGCTCAGGAAACAGAGAGAATAAAAACTGAAGCGGAAGAAAGAATCGAAGTTGAACTTGCGCAAATAGCACTACTGGAAGCTGATCTTCAGGAAAAGATCAAACTCAGCACCGAGGAGATAGAGCGTGCCAAGGCGCAGTTGGATGAAAGAATCGAGATTGAGCAAGCTAAAAACGTTCAGCTTGAAGCAGAGATAAAGCAGAGCAAGATCGATGTTGAGCAAATGCAGGAGGCAAAAGCCCAGGCGCAGGAGAAGTTTCAGGCTGAATTAACCAAAACCGCTCAGCTTCAAGCTGATATAGAGGAGAAGGACAAACTTTATAGAAACCAAATAAGCCAGTTACAGGCCGAAGCACAAGCTCATGCCCAGGCAGCAAAGGCAGCTAACATTAAAGCTGAGCAAAACTCTAAAGCTAAAGCCAAAGTTCAAGCCCAGGCACAGGCCAGGGCACAGGCTCAAGTCGAGAAAACCGCTCGCGTAAAAGCCAAAATCAGGGCTAAGGTTGGTTTGGCCAGGTATGCGCAGGCCTTATCTGATACGAAAAAGAAATTAAAGGTTGAGATAAGATCCAGACTGGAAGCATCAGGCCTTGCAAATAAAGAATACAGAACTCGGATCAATGCGGAAAAAATAATTGAAAGCGAACAGGCCAAGCGTTTTGAGCTTGAAACTGATATCCAGAAAATGGTCGAACTTCATACCGAGGATATCGAGAGCATAAGGGCCCGCTCGGAGGAAAAAATCGAAGTTGAACTGGCACAAACCGCCAAGCTCAAAGCGGATATAAAGGAAAAGATAAATAATCAAAATGAGGAACTGGACAGGATAAGAACCCGGTTGGAGGAATCACTTGAGGCCCAGTTGGTCAATAAAGCCAAACTCCAGGCTAAGATGCGTAAGAAGGACAGGGAGCATCGTGAAGAGTTAGCAGGAATAAAAGCCGAGGCACAGGAGGCGGTGAGCAGGTTGAAAAAAGAACTCGAAGAGAAAAAACTTGTCCTGAGTCGATTGGACGAACAGAGTATAGAAGAAATATTTGAAGATACTTCCCAGCAAGGCATTGCTTATTCGGTGACGAATAACGAATTGCCGGCCAATAGTCTAAGTACACTGCTTGGCCTGCGAGCCGAAGATATTATGCAGAAAGATATCGTATGGGTAAGTCCTGAGGACAGCGTAGAAAAAACGCTTGCGAAAATGAGATTGCGAAATACCGCGGATATAGTAGTAGGCAACGATGGGGTACCGGAGGGTATTGTATCGAGATTGGACATAACAGGGGCGGTCAGTTCTTTCCTGCGGCCTTTGATCGCCAAATGGCAGCATTTAAATGACGACGGCACGGTACGGATCGCGACCAAATGGGTAATGGACAGGCAATTTTGCCGGATAGAGCCGGAAACGTCTTATTCGAAGATCATCAAGCAGATGCGTCAGTCCGGCGGACGTTCGTTAGTGGTAATTGACCGAGACGACCAGGTATGCGGATTAGTGACTGCCTTCAACATTTTAAAGGTCAGGGCCTTGATCAAACTGGAAAGCAATCAGCATGCATTAACCTGATAGCACCATTCAAACCGCTTCTATTGATACGATTTGCCATATTATTAGAAATATAAAAAAAACCTTGACAACAAGTCGGGGCTTTTATACAATCTAATTGCATTTGTATGAAAACATATAGATGCGAACCTGAGACATCCTGTTAGAAGGATGGTTACGGGATCACAACAAGGGATTCACCTTCGATTGGATTGGTCCGGCACTAATGCTGGTGTCTGATTGATTATTCGAAGTTGCCCAGCGGAGTTGTGGTTCACCGGGATAATTTTTTACAGTTTATCAGGAAAGGAACAAAAATGGCTTCAAAACCCTCTTCGGCATCTTCTGCCGAAAAATCCGCAACAAAAACCGGTGCCCAGATCATTGTCGACACCCTGATAGAACTCGGCACAGAAACGATGTTCGGCTACCTTGGCGGCGTTGTACTGCCATTGTTCGACAAGCTGTACGATGCCCCCATTAACTTTATCATTCCAAGGCACGAGCAGGGCGGATGCCACATGGCAGACGCATACGCGCGGGCCAGCGGGAAAGTCGGCGTCATTGTCGTCACAAGCGGCCCCGGTGCTTGCAATCTTGTCACAGGACTGGCAACTGCCATGATGGATTCGGTTCCAATTGTCGCTCTTACCGGACAGGTTCGCACAGAGCTTATAGGAAACGACGCGTTTCAGGAAGCAGATACCACCGGTATTACCAGGCCGGTAACAAAACATAATTGCATTGTAAAAGATGTCAAGGACCTTGCCCGAACAATTCGAGAGGCATTTCACATCGCTTCTACTGGCAGACCTGGCCCGGTACTGGTCGACATACCGGTAGATATCCAGGTCGCCAAATGCAAAACCGATGGCTCAAAAGATTTGAAACTACCAGGCTATAAGATACAGGCAAAGGGACACGCAAGGCAGATATCAACAGCTGCAAAAGCGATAAACAAATCGAAAAAGCCCGTGCTTTACGTTGGCGGAGGTGTCATCAGCGCCGGCGCGGCCAAAGAGCTAACGGCAATGGCCGAAAAGGCGCATATACCCGTAACAATGACATTACTCGGATTAGGCAGTTACGACCAGAATAAACCAGAGTCACTCGATATGCTCGGCATGCACGGCTCAGCTTACGCCAATTACGCCGTCCAGGAGTGCGACCTATTGATCGCTGTAGGCGCACGCTTTGACGACAGGGTTACTGGAAAGGTCAAAACTTTCGCGGCTAACGCTAAGATCGTACACATCGACATCGACCCGACCAGTATATCCAAGAACGTCCGTGTTGATATTCCCGTCGTCGGCGATGCCAAAGAAATACTGCCACGACTGACAAAAGAGCTTGAATACCACGAACGCGAAAAATGGTTCGAAAGAATAGCCAAGTGGAAAAAGGACTTCCCGTTCAAATTCGACAACGATTCGGCGATGATAAAGCCTCAGTACGTCATCGAACAGATATGGAAGCAGACAAAAGGCAAAGCCGTGATCACTACTGGCGTCGGCCAAAACCAGATGTGGGCGGCACAGTTCTATCGCTACACTTCGCCAAGGCAGTTCATCACTTCAGGCGGACTCGGCACAATGGGATTCGGACTGCCGGCGGCTATCGGCGCACAGATTGCAATGCCAAAGGCAACAGTTATAGACATTGACGGCGACCACAGTTTCAATATGACCTTAATGGAACTGCCAACAGCAGTCGAGCACAAACTACCCATAAAGGTCTGCATTTTGAATAACGGCTATATGGGAATGGTTCGACAGTGGCAGGAGCTTTTCTACGACAAACGATATTCAAAGAGCTACATCAAAAACCCCGACTACGCTACAGTAGCAAAGGCTTTCGGGGCCGTAGGCCTAACCTGTGACAAAAAAAAGAACGTCACAGAAACCATAAAGAAAATGCTTGCCGAGAAACAGCCATGCATTGTAGACTTTAGAGTCGAGCCGGAAGAAAACGTTTGGCCAATGGTACCAGCCGGAAAAAGCATAGACGAAATGGACGGTCTGGACATCATGGAATCAATGGCGTAGGGTTTTTTAGACAGGATAACAGGATTAAACAGGATTAAAAAAACGGTGTTAATCTGTGTTAATCAGTGTCAAAAAAACAAAAAATAGACATGGTGAAAAATGAAACATTTACGGGATTTAAAAAGCGATGATTGACAAAATAAAAAAATCAAGTTAATCCAGTTAATCCTGTCAAAAAATGAGGCAAATAAAATGAAACACATAATAAGTGCGTTAGTTGAAAATAAACCAGGTGTCCTGGCACACGTCGCAGGCATGTTCGCCGCAAGGGCTTTTAATATCGATTCACTCGTTGTTGGCAGAACCGACGACCCCGACCTTAGCAGAATGACCATCGTCGTTATAGGCGATGACAGGGTAGTCGAGCAGGTACGCAAACAATTAGCCAAGATCGTCCCGGTCGTAAAGGTACAGGATTTCGTGGGCCAGCCCGTCGTTGCACGCGATCTAATGCTGATATCCATCTCAGCCCCCCCGGAAAAACGCCCCGAGATACTATCACTAATAGAAATGTTCAAAGGCAAAGTAGTAGATATAGGCCAAAAGTTCGTAATGGTAGAAATATCAGGCCCGGAAGAAAAGATAGAGGCGTTTATTAACATCTGCAAACCCTACGGCGTAAAATCCGTAGCAAGAACCGGAACAATAGCAATGCCAAGACAAACAAAAGTTGAACAATAAAAATAGAATTCAGGAGTCAGAATTCAGAAATCAGTAAAAATCGCCCATTGAGCGTTTTTGTTTGGTGGGCGATGTTTGTTTTTGGGTTTTAAACGGGGATTTGGTTGGGATTTGGGGTTGGATTGGCTTGAAAAAGTTGCAAAAAAGCGCAAAAATACGCACAAATTTGCAGAAATGTGCATGAAATGTGCGTTTTTTTGCAGAAAGGTGTTGGAAAAAGCGGGTTTTTTGCATTTTTGCGCGCGTATTTCGTATTGCGTGAAGCGTATTGCGAACCACTAAGAAAGACAAAGACTAAAGGAAAATTAACCACGAATGAACACGAATCCCGACCTCGAAATACATCGTGGTCGGCACGAAGAAAAAAAGACGAGCACCCAATGTAAAGCTTGTCCTGAGCGCAGTCGAATGGATTGGGGGATAACATTGTCATTCCTGCATGGCAGGAATCCATAAAAAACAATTGTAACCACGGATTTCACAGATTAACACAGATTTTGTTAGTTGTTATAAGATATCTACCAACACCCTTGACTTTTGCTAAATTACAAACTATATTTCATTATAGATTGAATATTTTGTAATCGAGTTGACTAAAATAGGAGAAAAAATGCCGGAAGAACAACTGAAAAACCCTCCAATTATAGAAGCACTGGTCGAAATAAAATGGGAGCTTAAAGAAAAAACTTCAGCTGGTTATTATGATCCTCATTATCAGCTTCTATTGGGTACATTCTACCAGAATATTAAAAGTATGTATCCATTCCATGAAGCATTGCCAACCTCTGAAATACCTGACGATGTGACCGGTAGTGTTGTCAAGCATCGTTTTAGAGTTGGTGATGGTGAATGGCCATTGGTGCAAATTGGTCCCGGTATAATAACTATTAATGAAACTGAAAAATATGATACCTTTGCAACATTCAAACCAAAAGCGATTGGTGTGGTTAAAGCCTTATTTAAATCTTATCCAAATATAAAAGATTTAAAAATAAGCAGTCTTCAGATTCGTTATATTGATGGAGTAGAATTTGACTATTCTAAAGAAAATATATGTGAATTTATTTCAAATAAGATGCACATAGAGTCGAAAACCCCAAATTGTTTAATAATACAGGACAACACTGAGCAGTTTCCAACAAGATATTCTTTAGGCACGACATTAAGATGTAGCACACCTCCTGGAATTGCATCATTTCAAGTTAACACAGGACATAGATTTAAACAAAGAGCTGTAATATGGAACCAAATTTTTGAATCTATGGAGCCTGACCTCCCTGATATGCCTAATGGTTTTGATGAGTGGATTACTAAAGCACATGATGTAATTGATATTTGGTTTAAAGGAATAATTGAAGGAGACCTTAAAGAGGAATTTAATCGTGGCTAAATATAAGAATGCTAGTGTAGATTTGATTAAAGAAGATATTTTATTTGAAACAGAAGAAAGTGTTCAATCAAATTCAGAAATTGAAAAGCAAGCCTCTGAGCAGGCCATTTTTGAGCCCAAGATTTATATAGTTTCAACGTCAACAACTACCGAAGTTAATGAGATACTTTTTCAAGAGGACATTTCGCAAAGTGCTGATTTTATTGATACAAAACTTTCAAAAAGATATACCATAACTTTAGAGCAGGCAAAAAATAGGGCAATAAAAGCTATTGGAAGAGCGAGAAAGCGAAAGTCTTTATTGTTGAATGAAGAGGATTAATGGCAGAGGAATTAGCTAATGTTATATGATTTTCCACCTTTCTCTGATGATATTATTAAACAAGGAGATATTTTTCTCAATATTCCTCATGTACAGTTTGAGTTTTCAGATGGCCTATCTGTTTTAGGGGAAGATGCTATTGACAACATTCCTTGGAAAGAACTTGTAAGCAAAAAAGAAGAAAGTGATGTTGCAGTGGTTTTAGGTGTCACTTCTGTTCCAGCGATTGTTATAACTCAAACTTGTGATGCACAAAGAAAAGAATATATTACACTGTGTGAGATTGAAGAATTGTCAAGCATTGGTGGATTTAAATCTTCACCACAAACTTTAAAAAGTGAAGTAAGAAATTTGATTTCACAAAACAAGAAAAAGCCTGATTTCTTCTACCTTCCATCTGACAAAAACATTGGATTTACTGACCGCATGGCAGTTAATTTTTCTAATACAATAAGATTGCTTCGAGAAGACTTAGAATCTCTTCTGGAAAATAGAAAAGCAAGGTTAAATGAAATCACTTATGATTATTTCAGAGAAAAACTGTCGGACTTTTTCCGTAGATATGCGTTTAATGAATGGTTTATGTTAAAAAAAGATGAAGTTGAACATTACAAGGGCTATTCTGATTTAAGGCCAAAAGATTTTTACGATTGGCAAAAATAATCCTTTTTACTTTAAAACGAGGAAGGCGAGTGACACTTACCTGTTTTTAATCTCCGCTAACAAAAAACAAACCAATTAAAATACATTTTATTCAACCCATTTTTTCTTCCGCTTTCTCTGTGCCTTTGTGCCTTTTCTTTTGCGAATTTTACTCATTTACGACACAGTTGCAAGGTTTTTTCGCAGGGTTAGAATATATATTGTCGCGTCGCTTTGCTCCTTGCAATGACCATTTGCGGTACAGGGGGGGGCATTTTAAAGATATCCCCTGATCCATTCGACTTCGCTCAGGACAAGCTTTACATTGGGGGCTCGTTTGGTTTGATTTGGATTCGTGGTTCTTTGTAAAAATTCATGGTGAAAAATCCGTGTTAAATCTGTGTTGATCTGTGGTTCTATTTTTCTTTTGAATTTGGTTTGGATATTTTATTGTGTTGTGGCATTGAATCTGGCGTCGAGTTTGAATTGTTTTTTCATTGGCAGGTTGATTATTTTAGAGCTGTTCAGGGATAGGTGGGTTTGAATTTCATTGAGAATTTCGGCTATCCTTTTTTGGTCACAGGCGATGATCGTAAACCAGATATTGAAATCATCTTTCCGTAAGTAGCTGTGTGTTACCTCGGTAAATTCAGCTATTACTTCAGATGCTTTTTCGATGAGAGACGCCTTAACACTAACAGCTGCTAACGTACTGTAAAATCCGAGTTCATGCGAGCTAAGACTGGCACCGAGCCGTCGTATCCTGCCGTTGGCTACCATCTTCTCAACCCGCTGCCAAAGCATCTGCTCGGAAATCCCTAATTGTTCGGCCAAAACTTCATAGGGTCTCTCTGCTAAAGGAAACTTATTTTGAAGTTCGTTTAATATTCTGTTATCAAGGTCATCCATACTTTAGCCTTACGACAGAGCTTTGTTTTTACTTGACACAACAAGTCAAAAAACTATATCTTATTTTACATAGTAAAAAAACATCGGAAAGTAAAGGCAAAACTTTTCAGGATAAAAACTACAAATGGCAAAAGGAAAAGTTTATCTCGTCGGAGCAGGGCCTGGAGACTTTGAACTGATCACACTTAAAGGCTATCGTTTGATCGCGCAAACCGACGTTGTCCTTTATGACCATTTGATTCCAATGCAGCTGCTCGAACTTGTCAGGCCGGATGCCGAATTGATCTCGGTGGGAAAGTTTGCCGGTAGTCACACTCTGCCTCAGGAACAGATAAACAAACTTCTGATTCAAAAGGCACAGGAAAACAAAATTGTTGTAAGGCTCAAAGGCGGAGACCCATATCTTTTCGGCAGAGGCGGCGAAGAGGTCGAGGTCTGCGCAGAAGCCGGCATCGATTTTGAAGTAGTTCCCGGTATTACCAGTGCCTTATCTGCCCCTTGCTATGCGGGGATACCTCCGACGCATAGAGATTGTACGTCAAACGTCGCTATAATAACCGGGCACAGAAAAGATGAAAGCTCGGAAATTGAAATACCCGATGCAGGCACGCTGATCTTCCTTATGGGCGTGTCAAATATTAAAACGATCGTTGAGTCACTGCTTAATAAAGGCTGGCACAAAGAAACAAAGATCGCCGCTATCGAACATGGCACATGCTACGATCAACGAGTTATCAAAGGAACGCTCGATAGCTTCCCTGAGAAAGTTGAAAAAACAAAATTGCGTACTCCGGGAATTTTTATTGTTGGCAAAGTTGTTTCGATGCAGGAAAAACTCGATTGGTTTGGAAAGAAACCGAACGTACTTGTGTTAGGCAATCATCCGCAAAAGTACAGCAGACTCGGCAATATTGTGCATCGCCGGATCATAAATTGTGTTCCTGTTGAGGATTGTTCCAGCGTCGATGTTGTCTGTGAAAAAATCGAGATTTTCGACTGGATCGCCTTTACAAGCGTCAATGGTGTAAAATATCTCTTTCAGCGATTATTCGCGATAGGCAAAGATGCAAGGTCGCTGTCAAATGCTAAGATCGCCGCTATTGGACAAACCACCGCTCAAAGGCTGAAAGAATTCGGCATATCCGCCGATCTGGTTCCGCAAAACGAATCCAGTACCGGAATGCTCGAAGAGTTCGCCAAACTTGACATGAAAGATAAAAAGCTGTTACTTCCGCAATCGGAGATCGCCTCCAGCGAACTGCCGGAGGGCTTGACCTCCATGCAGGCTAAGGTAGAAAAAGTCACTGTATATAAGACCGTTGAAATTGACCCGGGCCGGATCGACTTCGATTACATCGACCGGATACTATTTACAAGCAGCTCAACTGTTCGCGCATTTGTAAAACGCTTCGGCCGGGTGCCCAAAAAAATCAAAGTTTATTGCCTCGGAAAACCAACACTAACCATAGCTCAGCAGCACGGTATCAAAGCTGAAATTATCCCCGAGCAATTGCCTCAAAAGGGTCAAAATGAAAACACAGAAAAGCACAGCAAACTTTAGAGACGCACTGAAAGTAATACCGGGCGGCGTAAACTCACCGGTTAGAGCATTCAAAGCCGTTGGCGCAAAGCCGATATTCATCGAAAAGGCAACCGGCCAATATCTTTACGATGCCGACGCGAATAAGTATATCGATTATTGTCTTTCATGGGGTCCGATGATACTCGGCCACGCAAACAAACTTGTGCTCGATGAAGTGAAAAAGGTGATGGACAAAGGAACAAGCTTTGGAATTCCTACAAAAATCGAAACAACCCTTGCTGAAATGATCGTTCAAGCCATTGACTCGATTGAAAAAGTCAGGCTCGTCAGTTCCGGCACCGAAGCTGTAATGACTGCCATTCGACTTGCTCGAGGGTGTACTGGCCGAGACAGGATCATAAAATTTATCGGCTGCTATCACGGACACGTCGACCATCTACTTGTCCAGGCAGGTTCGGGGGCAATGACTTTTGGCACACCCAGCAGCCCAGGCGTACCAAAAGACTTCACAAAACACACACTTCTGCTGCCGTATAACGAACCCAGAGCCATCGAAAAAGCCTTTAAAAAATATGGTGACAAAATTGCTGCCGTGATCGTCGAGCCGGTAGCGGGAAATATGGGGGTTGTGCTGCCTAAGCAGGATTTTTTAAAGACCATAAGAAGGCTCTGTACCAGCAACAAAAGCATCCTGATCTTTGATGAAGTAATAACAGGTTTCCGGCTCAAGTACGGAAGTGCCCAGGATATTTTCGGAGTAAAAGCAGACTTGACATGCCTTGGAAAAATAATCGGCGGAGGGTTTCCCATAGGAGCCTGCGGCGGAAGAGCAAAATACATGAACAGGCTCAGCCCACAGGGCTCGGTATACCAGGCAGGTACTCTTTCAGGAAATCCCGTCTGCGTCGCTGCTGGGATCGCTACACTGAAAATACTAAGATCACAAAAACCTTACCCTGGGTTAGCCGATGCCGCCGAAAATTTTTGTCAACGATTAAGCCACACCCTGACAGATCGCAACGTTGAGCATACCATAAATCGCATAGCCTCGATGTTTACAGTGTTCTTTAATCCCGGCCCGGTAACTGATTACGCTTCTGCCGCAAGATCGGACACTAAAAAATACGCGAAATACTTTACAGCCATGCTAAAGGCAGGCGTATACCTGCCGCCGTCACAATTCGAGGCCTGCTTTGTCTCGACGAAGCACAAGCAAAGCGATTTCAACAAGACAATTGCCGCTGTTAGAAAATTTACTCTTTGATGCTTTTGATCTCTTCATCGGTTAGATAACACCCGGGATCCGGTGCCCACGGATCTGCGCAGGACAAATCTGCCCGAACCCGCAAACTTCCGCCACAGCCATCGAAATATTTACAAAGACCGCATCTGCCTTTAACATATCCCCTGCGGTCTCTTAAGCCTTTGAGCAACGGCTCATCATCGTTACTCCAAATCCGGCTGAAAGGTTTTTCGTGGACATCCCCAAGATCATAATGTCCCCAAAACTGATCGGCGTGAACTTTGCCGTTGTAATCAATGCAGCCGATACCCACTCCACTGCTGTGCATCCCCCCACCGTTCCAGGTCAAAAGTTGCCAGACTCTTTCTGCTCGCACCCGGTCCTCTTTGAGCAGTTTCAGGTAAATGTAAATGCCGTCAACATGGTTATCGACGGTCAAAATATCGGTCTTTTTATTTGCCTGTTTGAATTGTTTGGTTTTTGCGAGGATCTTTTCGATCGCTTCTCTGCTTTGTTCGCTGGTAAGGCCCTCTGTCGCGATCGCAGCTCCTCTGCCGCTTGGCACAAGATGGTAGAAACAGGCACGTTCAATATTCTCAGCTTCGAAAAAGTCAAACCAGGCATCCAGTTCGCAAACATTACGCTGTGTTAGTGTCAATCTCAGCCCAACTCGAATACCGGCTGCCATACAATTTCTTATCCCTTCTACAGATCTTTCAAACGCACCGTCCACACCTCTGAATTTATCATTGATTTTGCCGATTCCGTCTAAACTTATCCCAACGTATGAAACACTCGAGAGTTTTATTTTTCTGGCTGTTTCGGCATTTATAAGAGTTCCGTTGGTCGAAATAACTGTTCGCAATCCCTTGTCGCCTGCGTATTCGATCAACTCAAACAGATCAGGCCGCATCAAAGGCTCACCGCCGGAAAAAAGCACTGACGGCACACCGTATTGCGATAAGTCCGCCAGTACCGCTTTGGCATCTTCTGTTTTTATATCCTTATATTTTTTGCCGACACCGCTGTCATTATAGCAATGCGCACACTTGAGATTGCAATCGCGAGTAATATTCCAAACGACAATAGGCTTCCGCTGCGACGCTTTTTTAGGGAGAACATCTTCTTTACGTTCCCCCGAACCTTTTAGCCCATAGCGAAGCCAGTCGCCCGGCGTAACCTCGTCACAATATAGCTTACTGATATTTATCATATATCTCTCACGATCTTAATACCACAGCGTTACTTATCACTGCAATTATAACCGACTATCGCTCGGTAGTGTAAAATCTTTTCTGTAAATTGGCGTTAACCACCGCATGTGGCTGGTTGTAGGCGAACATAGCGGATATCTTCGCCGCCCCCACCTATATTTAATTTCACCTCTATTTTCGACAAACTCTTCTCCCCAAATGCTGTAGAATATGCTAAAGTGGACACTTGGTCATAAGAGAAAAAATACGCATCATTTGGTGTGAGATAATGGCAAATGCGTAAAATTCAAAACGAGAGTCTCAGTCAGTTGTTGATGCAGCTACGATTTACGCCGCAGCGCAAGAGGAAAAAACAGCTTGAAGCGGCTGAACGACTGCTGGCGATCGTCGACCCTGCCAAGGAATACCCGTTCGAGTTCATCTGCTTTCGCATTACCGAGTATAGGCCAAAAGATAAGTTCGAGTATCCGGTTATAAAGGGCGACGAACTTGCCGAGGACCTCAGGGTTTTTATTTCCAGGCTAAGCAACAGAATAGCCGCTCCGGTTTCCGGACAGGATGAAAAAGTTTATTCCATCGAGCAGCTTGCGAAAAAACAGGGCGTTTCGACAAAAACAATTCACCGCTGGCGAAAGAGGGGCCTGACCGCCAGAAAATTTGTCTTCGAAGACGGCAAAAAACGTCTCGGCTTTTTACAGTCCGCTATCGATGAGTTCTTTGAGCAAAACGCTGAACTGATCGGCAAAGCGAAAACCTTCGCTCGGCTTACCGATAAACAAAAACAGCAGATCATAAAACAGGCGGCTGAACTGGCATCTAAAACCATGCTCAGCAGGTACCAGATAATAGAAAAAATCGCAGCTAAGTTCGGCAAGGTACATGAGACCGTCAGGTACACTATTCTAAATTACGAAAAGGTCAACCCCGATAAGCCGCTTTTCGTCAGGCCCTCAGGAGTGATCGCACCTGCCACCGCTGTCGAAGTTTATAAGCTATACAATGACGGAGCTGCGATCGAAGAATTGATGGAACACTTCAACCGAAGTAAAAGCTCGATATACCGCATCATCAACAGAAGAAGGGCTAAGGCCCTTTTAGCTAAAAAGATTGAATTTATAGACAGCGAAGAGTTTCTAAATGACGATGCTGAAACCCTGATACTATCAAAGCAATACCACTACAGACCCGATACACCTACTCTGCTTAACAGGGAAAACGAGGTGCAGCTTTTCCGCAGATACAATTTTCTCAAGTACCTTGCAAGTATCATAAGGGCGCAGATCAAGCTTGGGCGAATATTGAGCAGTAACTTGAAAAAGGTTGAACAGTTCCTGACAGAAGCCGAGACTGTAAAGAAAATTATAATCGAGGCTAATCTCGGACTCGTCGTCAGCATAACCAATAAACACATAACCGACAGGGCGGATATGATGGACCTTATCAGCGAGGGTAATTTTTCTCTTATGCGAGCGGTTGAGAAATTTGATTATACCAGGGGCGTGCGATTCGCTACTTACGCCGCCTGGGCCATCGCCAAAGATTTCGCAAGGACCATCCCCGCAGAAGCCGCCCGGCCTGACAAACCGACTGCCGCTTCGATGAAGAACCTCGACCGTGACTTAAGAACTGTCGAAGCTGCCGGCGTCGTAGCTGTCGAGCAGGCCCGCAAGAGCCTGATACAGATAATCAAAGACAACCTCGACCAGAGAGAGCAGTACATAATAATAAACCATTTCGGCTTAGAGGGAACGCTGATAAGAAAATACAAAAAGACCCTGAAACAGATAGGCGAGGACCTGGACATAACAAAAGAAAGAGTCCGCCAAATAGAATTGGTAGCTTTGCAAAAACTAAGACACTCCTTGAGTGACAAACAATTCGATCTTCTTACAAAATAAACTTTTCAAAAAAGAATTAGCCACAGAGTTCACAGAGAACTCAGAGAAAAAAAGATTAACCACGAATTTTCACGAATGGAC
>JBHPGW010000009.1:0-56031 GCA_042569785.1 Planctomycetota bacterium
ACTCCCGGCGTTCGATCAGTTGTTCAGCTATCTGAACATGTTCGGCAAGTTGTTTTTTTGCAGGAATCGCTGCGTATATCTCATCGCGAAGACGGATTATCCTTTTGAGCTGTTCCTGGCTTAAAAACTGATTATACTCAAGTGCCTCGCCAAGTGAAAGTTCGGCAAATCTGAACTCATTACGTTTATATTGTTTTTGAGCGACCTGAATCCACTCGTCAGCGACCCTCTGAAGCACCTGCTGTTTGTCGGCCTGGCCTGGCAGCGAACCGGCGGTTTGTGCCTGTGCTGTTACCGCGGTGAAAATCACAACTAATATCGAAAAGCCTATTAAGCTTGTAAATTCACTCAAAAATCCTTTTCTGTTCAACGTCAACCTCCAGAGATAATCTCTTTTTCATAGAATAACTTGATTTATTCGCGCATAGACGCTAATATCGGTCACTGAGTCCTATATTAGTATCGGTAAACGCTGTAAAAATAATGAATAAAAATTTAAATTGAACTTATTTCCATGCCAACAGAACAAAATCCTTTGATATTAGCGATTGAAACATCCGGGAGAAATGGCTCGATAGGGATAGCCCGCGGCGGGCAATTGCTTAGCGAAACGGGCTTTTCGGCACCGATGCGTCACAGTGCCGAGATTTTCATAGCGATAACATCGCTGCTGAAACCTCTGGAACTATCCGCTGAACAAATCGAACATGTATATATATCGATCGGGCCAGGCAGTTTTACCGGGCTTCGTATCGCGGCAACTCTGGCAAAAACAATGCACCTGGCAAATGACGCAAAGATAGTCGCTGTCGATACTTTAGACGTGATTGCCGCCAATGCCGCTGATCCGGCTCTGTGCGAGCAACAGGAGCCTGAAACAGTGCCTGAGAGGGTCGCAACTATCCTCGATGCCAAGCGCAGCGAGTTCTTTGTAGCTGTCTATGAGCGTCAGGTTAAGGACAACACTATATGGCAAAAGCAATTGCCCGACTGCCTGATGAGAGCTTCGCAGTTCGTAGAGCGGTTCGGTAATAAGGATGAGCCGATATGGCTTCTCGGCGAAGGGCTTGTCTATTATAAGGATAAGTTCAAAGCGACCAATATCAGATTCATGGACGAATGTTTCTGGTGGCCAAAAGCTCGCAATGTTCATCTTCTCGGATGGGCAAAGGCTCTGCGAGATGAATTTGCCAACCCTGTAACGCTGGAGCCAAAGTATTTGCGTCTGCCTGACGCGGTAGAAAAAAGAAAGGTTATCGCAAAAAAATAGTCGCAAGGCCTTGCGTTTTGTGCGGATAAAGGCGTAAAAATACAATGTTGAACGCATTTTTACCTCAATATCGCCCTTAAATGCTGGACAAATATCAGATTATTTTGTAAACTACTTTATTAAGGGCTAATTAGGCCAACGTAATTTGAAGTTTTTTTACAAAAAAAGCAGATTTTGTGAAATAATTTGCGGTTTTGTTCGTCTGTACTTTGTTAGGGTATCAATAGATCACTGGATCATGAAGTTTTAATATGAGCAAAGGGCTACTCGACATAGGAGGTTTCAGCATAATCAAGCGTATCGGCCTCGGTGCGCGAAGTACTATCTACCTTGCAACCGATCTGAGTGATAATGTCGATGTGGCACTGAAACGAGTGATCTTTGAAAAACCAGAGGATTCGAGGATATTTGAGCAGGTCGAGACTGAATACAAAATCGCCAAGCGGGTTGACCATCCATATATCCGTAAATGTCACAAGCTGAAAAAAATCCGTAACATGTTTAAAGTCAAGGAAATGCTGCTTTCGATGGAGCTGTTTGACGGAACCTCCCTTGAAGAAAGTCCGACTTTAAGCATGGTTGATGTACTTTTGGTATTCAGAATGGTCGCGAGCGGCTTGAACGCTATGCATCAACAGGGCCTTATACATTGTGATATCAAACCGAATAACATTCTGCTGGACAAGTCCGGGTCAATAAAAATTATAGACTTCGGCCAAAGCTGTAAGATCGGTACTGTAAAACAGCGTATCCAGGGCACGCCGGACTATATCGCTCCCGAACAGGTAAAGCGTAAACCTCTCGGGCCAAAAACCGATGTCTTCAATCTCGGAGCGACAATGTACTGGGCGATTACAGGCGGTAATATACCGACTATGATACCCAAGAAAGACAATCTCGGTCTGCCTATACCACAGGTGCGCAAAGCTCCGCATGAACGGAAAAAGCAAATTCCAGTTACAATCTCAAAACTCGTAATGGACTGCGTGGAAGACGACCCTTCGCAGCGACCAAAGAACATGATGGTGGTAATTTCAAGGCTCGACGTGCTCATACACAGTATATTAGGCGATAAAATAAAAACTAATAAAAATGGCGCAAACCATAATTAATCTACTGGGCGAAGGACTCACTGCCAACACCAACGAGAAATTCAGACGCGGCAATTTAATTCATCTGCCCGACAGCGGCTCTGTGGTGGTTGCCGGTGACATTCACGGGCACAGGCGAAATTTTGAGAGGATTCTCGCCCACGCCGACCTGGAAAATAATCCAGACAGACATCTGATCCTGCAGGAAATTATACACGGCGGACCGGAAGATCAACACGGCAATTGCTTATCTTATCAACTGCTGTTCGAGGCCATTGGCTATAAATTAAAATTCCCGGATCAGATCCATTTTATTATGGGTAACCATGACACCGCTTTCATCAATAACAGCAAGGTGATGAAAAATGGAAAAGAGATGAACGCTTCAATGCGGTCGGCGATGCAAAAACAATTCGGCAGTAGTATCGAAGAGATCGATCTGGCACTTAGGCAATATCTATTCTCGCAACCATTAGCTGTTAGATGTCAAAACAGGATATGGATATCACATTCACTGCCGGCTGATCGCTATGTAGATAAGTTCGATACCGCCATCCTGGACAAAACGCTCAAGATCAACGATGTCGTAAGACCGGGGGCCGCTTACGTACTGACCTGGGGCAGAAGACACAGCCAGAAGCTGCTGGACAAAATGGCGAAACTATTTGACGTCGATCTCTTTATTCTCGGGCATCAGCCCCAAAAACAAGGATGGAAACAGGCAGGAAACAACCTGTTAATTCTCGCATCCGATCATAATCACGGCTGTTTGCTTGACATAGACCTGGCAAAGTCTTATACAATCGATGAATTGATCGATACTATAGTGCCTCTGGCGGCTATCAGTTGAGAATTAAAAACTAAAACCATGGATTGGTATTACTACATAGTTATGGCGGCAATTGCGATGCCGGTATTCTTCTGCGTGCAAATGGTTAATAACTACCGTTACGCACTGAACAAATACGATAGGGATCGCTCGTGGTATCGACCCAGGACTGCCCTTATCGTTCCATGCAAAGGCATTGACACCGACTTTGAAAAAAACATCACCTCGTTTTTCGATCTGGACTACGACAATTATTATCTGCGGTTTATAGTTGAAGACGAAAGTGATCCGGCCTATGAAAAACTTTGCGAATTGCGAGAGCATTTAAGCGAAAACTCAAAGGCTCTGGATGTGGATATCCTGATCGCAGGCCAGGGGCAGACATGCAGCCAGAAAATACATAATCTACTTTACTGCATCGAAAGGCTCCGTGACGATGTCGAGGTATATGCTTTTGCGGATTCGGATATTTGTGTCGAAACCAACTGGCTAAGCCATCTGGTCTATCCACTTCACCAGGCTAAAACAGGTGTCGCAAGCGGTTATCGGTGGTTCGTACCAAAGACAAACAACTTCGCCACGCTGGTACTGTCAGCATTGAATGGTAAAATCGCCCAGCTATTAGGAAATACGCGTTTCAACCAGGTCTGGGGCGGGTCCATGGCCATCAGGGCCGAACTGTTCGAGCAACTCGGGCTTAAATCAATATGGAAAAAAAGCATCAGTGACGACCTGTCGATCAGCAGAGCCGTAAAAAAGGCGGGCTTAAAAGTAGCCTTTGTCCCGGCATGCCTGACAGCCTCATACGAATCTATCAGCCTGGGCGAACTCTTTGAATTCGCCAGACGACAATTTCTTATCACTCGTGTACTGACACCGGCTACATGGCTCTTGGGACTTGTGACCAATCTGGCGTTATCAACCGGGTTATTTGCCGGAACCGCTGCAGCGATCTATGCGGGGACCAGGCTCGGGATCAAAGGATTACAATTGGCTACCCTGATCGCTCTGCCAACATCTATTTTTATTTACCAGTTAGCCGGTGCGATACTGAGAGAGAAACTGGTTTCCAAACTGCTGAAAAATGACCTGGGCCATCTCAAAACCGCCATTGCCACTGACCTCGCGTTGTTCTGGTTGTGGCCGCCTGTGCTGTTAGCGTTTATCGTTGTTTCAGCTTTTGGAAACACCATCCGCTGGAGAGGTATCAAATATAAACTGAAAGGGCCGACAGAAACTCTCATCGTAGACTAAAGGTCGTTTCAATCTTTTTTCTTCGACTTGAACAATCCCTTAATGCCCTTCAAGGTTTCTTCAC
This sequence comes from Planctomycetota bacterium, assembly GCA_042569785.1. Lineage (GTDB taxonomy): Bacteria > Planctomycetota > Phycisphaerae > Sedimentisphaerales > Anaerobacaceae > JBHPGW01. Next base: position 4,509 of record JBHPGW010000009.1, read on the forward strand.
CAACATCTTTGCCTTGTTTCAAAAGCTTTCCCGTTTCTTCGACCGTCGTCTTTCCAAACTCTAACGTCTTACCCAATGCAGTCTTCATCGAATTAACCATATCATCCGGCAGAACTCCCGCACCCTGCTTAGAAACACCTTTGGCAATCGCAACGAGAATTTTACCCGTCAACTTGGCCGTATCCAGCTTTTCGTCACGGCCTAAGTCTTTCATTATGATCGGGTCGAGTTTTATTGTAATAGTGTCAACCTTGCCTGGAACGGGAAGAAGCTTGGCTTTGACAGTTATGTTAGTCAACTCAAGATTACCTATGTGCATGTTCTTCGCGGGTTTATCCGGCTGCTTTTCGGTGGCTTCTTTCTCACTGGGTAACGCCTCGATGATCTCCGAAAGATTGTTAGTGGTAAGCGACTTTTGCTCGATTACAATATTTACATTATCAAGTGCGATCTCCCTGATTTCAACAGTATCGCTCAAAAGAGAACCTATCTTTACCGAGATTCGTGCATCACCAAGCTCAAGTAATTTTTCATGCTTATAGCCGGGCGGATTATCGATCACAAGGTCCTGAAAACCGATCCTGCCACGCAGTATGGAAAAATCCATATCGCCTATAGCAACACCAACTTTTAGCGTATCGCTTGCAACGGTTTCAATACCCTTTTTGATAACACCGCCACCAAAAACAGACAGCAAAACCATAACCAAAACAACTAATATCAGAATAGTCAATAAAGCATTTCGCATGATTTTTTTCGGTTTTTTCATTTCTTTATCCTCACAGTAAATATTAAAATATAAACGCCCCTTAAACTGCAATGCCATATTAGCACTAAAAACTCTAAATATCAAGGGTTATTTAAGCAGCTTTAAAGCGTTAGCAGAGGGAACCTTTGCCTGGATCTTAACGAGCAATTCTGAATTGGCTATAATACCATTAACTATTTCAACTGCCTCACTGCTGCTAACAGCGGCGGCAACGTCAACTGAACTGATCTCTTTCAATCGCTCGATCTTGTCCTGTAGATACGCTTTGTAGTTTTTGTTTTGCTCAGCGGCAGAATCAACAACTATCGAGCCGGCACTACCAGAGATAATACTCAGATCCAGTTTTTTAATGTCAAGGCTGAGGTCCCTGTGTGCGATATTGACCGTCATACCTTTAGTGTCAGTAACCGAGAGATCGGTTCCATCGGCTGATAGAAACTTATTGGTTCCTGACTTGGCATTGTTGACAATACCATTTACCTTGGCCGCTAAATTGTTGAATTGCTTCTGCTTTGCGGCGATTTCTTCTTCCGTATAGCTTTGTGTGCTTAAACTAATATCCTCTGCCAACACAGCCATCTGATTCAGTACCGAGTCAACCGAGGAAATTTCTTTTTCAAAAACTTGAATTGTCGAGATCGTATCAGCAGCTTTTGCGGCAGCTTTGCGACGCTCGGTGATCTGTGTGCGAATAAAATTAGCGGCTTTTAATGATGCGATGTCGGCATCTAAATGGTCTGTGACAGCACCTGTGAGTTTTGTCAGAGAGTTTGTCGGTGTCCGATCGTTAGCAGTGAGATAAGTCTCACTAACAGACGATGCCGCTAAATTAATATTTAATAAACTCGACACTTCTCCACCCCCTTCTTCATCTATCCTTTCTTTTCTGACATCTCAATCAGCCAGGCATGTCCCCAGCACACTTAGCCAAATAAAATATAATAAAGAAATTCACAACACCAAAAACTTTTTTCCCGGATTAAGCAGGATATACCGGCTTTACGCATAAACACCAAGCTATTAACAAAACAGGGCATAGTTATCGGGATTTTGGCAGAAAAATGACAGACGTTATTTATTTAGTGGCAAATCAGGTATCCGCGGCCCATTGGACAACTCCCTTTTTTTGTTTTCTGTTCTTGACACAGTTACGTTGACCGTGTACAATCGTCTGATTTTTTAACCCTATTAGGAGGTAATAACGACAAATGAATATCAAGAAAGTGTTACAGGAAAAGTTGGATCAGGAGCATTATGAAAGACTAACCGCTGTTGGCAATGAGAAACTGGAGGCGTTTGTGGCTGATGCTATCGGACTGACCAATCCAGCCAGCGTTTATGTAGCTACCGATTCTGTTGATGATATCGATTATATTAAAGAACTGAGTGTAAAGAACGGGGAAGAGTGTCAGCTCGATACAGCCAGCCACACGTGCCATTTCGACGGATACAATGATCAGGCTCGTGACAAAGCCCGGACAAAGTACCTGTTACCGAAAGGCTCAAAATTGGGTGAGCAGCTCAACTCGATAGAAAAAACCGAAGGCACCGATGAAGTCAGGTCTTTCCTGAAAAATACTATGGCAGGCAGGGAAATGCTGGTATGTTTTTTCTGCCTTGGACCCGCCGATTCGGATTTCTCGATTCCATGCGTACAGATAACAGACTCGCCATACGTCGCTCATAGCGAAACTATTCTGTATCGCAGCGGCTATGAGCAGTTCAAAAAGATCGGCAATTCATCTGAATTTTTCAGATTCATGCATTCCGAAGGCGAACTGGAAAACTTCGTCAGCAAAAACATCGACAAACGCAGGGTTTACATCGACCTTGAAGAAGAACTTGTCTACAGCTCAAATACCCAATACGCCGGCAACACCGTCGGACTGAAAAAACTGGCTCTGCGATTAGCTATACAAAAAGCCTCGCGCGAAGGCTGGCTCGCTGAACATATGTTCGTTATGGGTGCTCACGGCCCTGGCGGACGTGTAACCTATTTTGCGGGCGCTTTCCCCTCGGCATGCGGCAAGACTTCCACTTCGATGATACCGGGCCAAACCATCATAGGCGATGACATTGCGTACTTCCGAAAAAAAGATGGAAAAGTTCAAGCGGTAAACGTCGAAAAAGGTATTTTCGGCATCATCCGTGATGTTAACACAAAGGACGACCCTGTAATCTACGAAGCTTTGACAACGCCGGGTGAGGTTATTTTCTCCAATGTCCTGATCGATGAAAACAAAAAGCCATATTGGCTGGGAATGGGCTCAGAGATCGCTAAAAAAGGCACTAACCATTCGGGCAATTGGCATAATGGCAAAACAGATGCAAATGGTAACGGAATCACGGCTTCTCATAAGAACGCCCGATACTGCCTGAACATTTCCGAACTCAGCAATCGCGATCCAATGCTCGACGATCCAGAAGGCGTGACAGTCGGAGGCATTGTTTACGGCGGACGTGACAGTGACACATTGGTGCCGGTAGAGCAGGCCTTTGACTGGACTCAGGGCATTATCCTCAAAGGAGCATCCATCGAATCCGAAACCACCGCAGCTACACTCGGAAAAGAAGGCGTAAGGACTTTTAACCTGATGTCGAACCTTGATTTTCTTTCGATCCCGTTAGGCAAATACATCCAGAACAATCTGGATTTCACGGAAGGCATCGATAATCCGCCGCTGGTATTTTCGGTGAATTACTTCCTCAAGGACAAAGACGGAAAATACCTCAACGGAATACTCGACAAAAAGGTCTGGATACTCTGGGCGGAACTGCGCGCCAATGGCGATGTGGACGCTATCGAGACGCCGACCGGTATGATCCCTAAGTATGAGGACCTGGCAAAGCTGTTCAAAGACAACCGTAACAAAGAATACACAAAGCCCGATTACGTTGAGCAGTTCACTATCCGGATACAGGAAAACCTGGCTAAGATCGATCGAGTCGAGAAAATTTACAAGGAAAAAGTTGCCGATACTCCTCAAATCGTCTTTGACACCTTTGACAAAGCACGCGATCGCTTAAAAGCCGCTCAGAGCAAATCAGGTGATTATATCTCACCATTCGATCTCTAAGCCGGCTAATGCCGTTGACAGATGCGAATTATGGGAAAACTGGCGTATATAGGCAATGCAGCGAATATCTTTCAGGAAAAAATAAAAAAATGCTTTTTTTGAAAAATTTGCCTAATCGTTGAAAAAATACCTCTAAGACGCTTTCAAGCCTTGAAAATTAAAGGTTTCCTCTCAGGTCATTAGTAAAAAAACAGGGAAAGTCCTATAATTTACTTGACTTACCTATTTTAAAGCACTATTCTTGTATATTAGAGAAGATATTAAGAGAGTGCTTTTGTAGAGTCGTTTGGCGTCTCTCGCATGATGGAGTGGTTGGTTGGAGAGTGAGGGTGGTAGCTTTCCGACACTTTAGAGGGTGTTTTAGGAAGATGGGTGAAGATTTAAGAGGAGAGTCTGCACACAGACAAGCGCAAGAGGTAGGCGTCCATGGTAATGCTATGGGTGGGGATTTCATAGATACTGAGTCTGATTTTGTTGTCGGCAACTCGCCCGCGTTTAACTCGACTATGGATGTAGCCAAAGCTGTGGCTGCGCGTAAATGTTCGATAATAATTACCGGTGAAACCGGCGTTGGCAAAGAGATGATGGCACGCCAGATTCACTGTTACAGCGACCGTGCGAACAAAGTCTTCGTGCCAGTCGATTGTACCACATTGACAGGCCAACTCTTCGAGAGTCAATTGTTCGGTCATGCCAAGGGTTCTTTTACAGGCGCGGTCAATAATACGCTCGGTTTTTTCAGAGCTGCTGACGGAGGGACGATTTTTCTCGATGAAATAAGTGAAATCCCACTTGAACTGCAAGCCAAGCTGTTGCGAGTTCTCCAGCAGAATTCAGTTACACCATTGGGGTCAACTAAATCCTACCCCATCGATATACGTGTATTATGCGCCAGCAACTGCGACCTCAGTGAAATGGTCAAGGACGGCAAGTTCCGCAGCGATCTGTATTATCGACTAAATGTTATTACCCTGGAGGTTCCGCCTCTTCGTGAACGCAAAGAAGATATACTGCCTTTAGCCGAATACTTTTTGGCAAACCAGTCTGAGTTCTATGGCGAACCGTTAAAGGTTCTAAGTGAATCCGTGAAATGCCTGCTGCTCAATTACGCCTGGCCCGGTAATATTCGCGAACTTTCAAACGCTATGGAACGTGCCTACGTACTGAGTATGGCCGAAGAGGTTGCCTCGGCTGCACTGCCTTTCGAGATCATTGTCTCAGAATCCCCCGATTACCCCAAATACGAAATGCCTACTCTTGACGAAGTGAAACGTAAGATCATCGTTCAGACCCTTGAGTTTACGAGAGGCCGAAAGATCGCCGCCGCAAAGATACTCGGCATTGAACGACGAAAACTAAACCGCCTTATCGAAAAGCTCGATATCTCCGTAGGCAACAACGGCGACAGCTAAACAAAGCCCTGCAAAATAAATTCACTAATACTCACATCGCAATTTTTATGTGCAAGAACAAACTAAAATTTGCCCAAACCAAATAAATATCATATCATCATACGATTATCTTTTACTAAAACTAATATGCAAAAAACATTTTTGAATATTCTGTTCGTGTGCCTGCTTGGACTTGTCGGCTGTGTTTCTGTGCCTGACGAGAGGTTAAGCCACGCAATAGAGACGTGTGAATTGTCCGATCATGTCGAATTTCTTGCCCAGCCGGGACTTAAGGGCCGTAAGCCAAAAAGCTGGGAATCGGTGACAGCACGTAAATACCTTAAAGATAGATTCCAAGCCTACGGGCTACTGCCATGGTCTTCGGCAAAAGGATATGAACAGTCTTTCGGTTTTGGCACAAATGTGATAGGAGTTTTGCCTGGTGGAGATCCTGCTCTTGCCGATGAAATTGTTATCCTATCCGCTCATTATGATCATGTGGGTAAAACAAAACAAGGTGTACTTTTAGGGGCATGTGACAACGCATCGGCTGTGGCGGTACTTTTGGAAATAGCTGAGCAGTTGTCATTGGATAAAAATCGGCCGAGACGGTCGGTCTGTTTTGCGTCTTTTGACTGCGAAGAACGTATGCTGCTCGGATCGTTCGCGTTTACCTGTCGGGATGATTTTGACAAGCAGAAAATAGCCGCGGTGGTCAACGTTGATCTGTTGGGCAGAGATTTTCTTGAAGTTGTCGACGGTTCGCTATTTGTTGTAGGAACGCAATTATATCCGCTATTGCAAAGCCAGATTCTTCAAGCTGGTTCTAAAACAGAATTGAAAATTTTACCCGTGGGGACTGATATGGTCGGCCCAAGGGGTGACCACGCGGCATTTGAGACTATGGATATGCCTGTTCTGTTTTTCACCTGTGGGCTGTATAAAGATTATCACAAGCCGACCGATACCGCCGATAAGCTGGATTACGCAAAGATAACTCAATCGGCTCAGGTTGTGTTAAAGGCTGTGGAGATACTTGCAAATTCCGATAATATCGAGAACCCAACGCCCCTGACAAACGGCAGTAAGGATGAACTGCTGAGTATCAAGCATATACTTGAACAGGTAAGCTCTAACCATAAGGAGCTTAAACTCGATCCTAATGGGGTTGAAGAACTGAGAAGATTAACCAAAGAAACGCAAAAGCTGTTAGACGATGGTCAATATACCGTAAGGCAGCGACGCCGTTTTACAAAAAAGGCTTTAAAAGCCCTGCTGCCGGCAATGGCAACTGCCGATGAAGCCTTAGCAAAAGCAGATGACCGACTTCTTATGATGAATGAGCTTTATACCGAACACTCCGAATTGCTGCTTGAATGGTACAGAGATATGGTTAAGCAAATGCTGAAAAACAAGCCGGGACCATTTGATAAAATACGTTTCAAATATCAGGCCTACGATCTGCCCGATGAAAACATCAGTCTCGTAGAAAAAGAAGATGGCCAACACGAACTCGATGCTATTTTGACAGAGCTTAATTTGAATTATGGAACATGGGGACTGCTGTTTAAAAAGCCATACTTAAGTCTCTGGGCTAATTACCGAACAGAGTTCGTCTCTGGGACAAAAGATGATTTGACCGATTATTGCCTGCTATTATGGCGAAAAAAAATAAGCGAAGACTCTTACGATGAATCTTATGCCAAAACACGGGTAAAAGTATTAAACGTCATAACAGATCAAAACCCAGGTGAACAATATAACGATTGGCTTGAATGGCGATTGGAAAATCTGGGCCTAACTGACGAAAAACAGTGGCTGTTGGGTATGAGTCAAAGCGAGAAACCGTTGTTTGCTATCAATGCTCTTAATGAGATAGATCCCAGCAAGGTTTGTGAACTGATAAAAGATACTAATGCCCCTGTACTTAAGAGAGATAACGCACTTTGGAAATTACAGAATAATGCCGGAAAAGAAGGACTGCTGACATTAGTAGATGTCTTAGCCGACCAGACACCATTGGGTCTGTCTAAGGGGCAGCCACGAGAATTGATGGAATCTTACCCCTTTGCAGATCACAGATTTGTTAAATGGTTCCGTGAATCAATGGCAAAACAAGATGAGCAAAAGAAAGAGACTCAAAGGACCATCGGCAGCGATGCCGAAACCAAGTTGAAGATATTGACACAGCAGGACTTTGGCAAAGATGCAGGAGCCTGGCGCAAATGGATCGAAAAGAAATATAAAAATAACAAAGGAAGCTAATGGAACTGATTGATACTCATTGTCATTTGACGTTTGAGCAGATAGCTGGTGACCTTGACAGTGTTCTTTTGCGCAGTCGTCAGGCTGGGGTTGACGGGTGGATCGTTGTGGGGACCAATGCTGCGGAAAATCCTAAAGTTGTAACGCTGGCTCAGGAATATGATAACATGTACGCTGCGGTCGGAATTCATCCGCATTACGCTAAAGATGTGACCGATGAAACGATGGCAGAGCTAAAAGAACTGGCTCAAAATGAAAAGGTCGTGGCGATCGGGGAAACCGGGCTGGATTTTCATTACAACTTTTCGGTTCAGCCTCTGCAGAAACAGGTTTTTGCCAAACATCTGAAAATTGCAATTGAAATGAATAAGCCGGTAATCGTGCACAGCCGAGAGGCATTCGATGAAACTGTCGAGATCCTCGATCAGTATAACTCGAAAATTGAAAAAATAGTGTTCCACTGTTTCTCAGGCTCTGTCGAGCAGGCGAAAATAATTTTAGATAAGGGCTACTACATTTCGTTTACCGGTGTGGTAACTTTCAAAAATGCCCAAGCGATCCGCGAAGCAGCCAAATTAGTACCTATAGAAAAAATGATGGTCGAAACGGACTGTCCTTTTATGTCACCTGCGCCTATGCGAAAACAAAAAGTAAATGAGCCGGCCCTGATGGTTCACACCGCAAGACTTTTAGCTGAGATTAAAGAAACAAGCCTTGAAGATTTCGCGAAAAAGGTCACCGCAACGAGCAGAAAATTTTTCGGCATTGGTTAATTTAAAAAAACTTTAGACAGAATTAACAAGATAAAACAGGATTTATAAAAAAATAGAAACCCAACAAAGCCCGGAGCGCAAGCGACGGGAAAATAAAATTGAAAACGCTTACAGGATTTTAAAGAGATAATTGACGAGATTAAAAAATCAAGTTAATCCTGTTATCCTGTCAAAAGAAGTTCAGCCAAAGATGGTTAATTTATGAGCAAAAAAAAGACTAAAGTTATAACAGTTGGTTTTGTGGCGCTTGGCTGCCCGAAGAATATTGTCGACAGTGAAAAGATGTTAGCGGAAATCGTTGGTAATGGATTACTGCTGACAGGTGACGTTGACAATGCCGACGCGGTTGTTATCAATACCTGCGGCTTTATCGCACCTGCAAAGGATGAAGCGATAGAGGCGATAAGAGAGGCTGTCAACAACAAGCGAAAGGGCAATGTAAAAAAGGTGATCGTAACCGGCTGTCTTGCTGAGAGAATGGGCGATGAATTACTTAGTGAAGTTGATGGTATCGACGCCGTAATCGGGCTGGCCAGCCGAGATAGTATCGCAAAGATAATCAGGAAAACTTTTTCAGCATCAAAACCCAAAGCCTGGCTGGAGCAATCCGGCAGCAACGTCACCAACGACAGAGCCAGGCTGCTCATCACACCGGGACACTGGGCGTATCTGCGGATAAGTGAAGGCTGTGACCACCGCTGCGCATTTTGCACAATACCAGCTATCAGGGGCAGATTCCGAAGCAAACCGCCAGAAGAGATAATTGCCGAGGCGAACGAACTTGTCTCAGCCGGTACCGTCGAATTAAATATCATCGCCCAGGACACCGCCTACTACGGCCGTGATCTGAAAATGAAAGACGGGCTGGCGAATCTGCTCAAGCAACTCGAAGGAATCGAAAAACTCAAATGGACCCGGCTGATGTATCTGTATCCGGTTGGTATCACCGAGCAGTTAATAAAAACTATCAGTTCAAGCGAAAAGATCGTGCCCTATTTTGATATTCCGATCCAGCATATAAACGATACGATCCTGAAAAAAATGCGTCGGCCTGACACAAAGAAACGAATCTGTGAATTGATCGAAAAACTGCGAAAGACAATACCCGGCACCGTCCTGCGATCGACGGTAATTGTCGGGTTGCCCGGCGAAACTGATGAACAATTCGCAGAACTGCTCGATTTTGTAAACAGTACAAAATTCGATGCCCTCGGCGCATTTAAATACTACCCGGAACAAGGCACCGAAGCCGTGGAAATGGATAACCAGGTCCCGGAAGAAGTAAAACAGAGCCGTCTTGAGCGGTTAATGCTTGCGCAGCAGAAAATCGCCTTTGAAAAAAACAAAACCCGCATCGGCTCTGAACTGCTCTGTCTCATCGATTCAGTCGATAGCACAGGCAACGGCCAAGGGAGATTTTACGGACAGGCCCCGGAGATCGACAGCATTTGCCTGATAGAAAATTGTTCAGCCAAAACCGGAGAATTTGTCGATACAAAAGTCATCGGCTCAAAAGAATATGATTTGATAGTTGAGCAAATTTAATCAAATTTAGGAGTTTTTTAAAAAGCATTTTGGAGGGGATAATTCATTCAAGGCGAACTCCTTATGTGTAACGATGTAAAGGAATTATACCAAATTCAGTTAATTAAAGCCGATAGGCCATTACTGTCATTCCTGCGAAGGCAGAAATCCAGAAACCTTATAGTTTAGTTAGGCTATCAAAATATCGGCTCTTTTTAACTGGAATTATTATTAAAGGGGAATTAAAATTGTCAGGTGATTGAATTTACCGCAGGGGGGTTACTTCTTATATTTTTTTCTCAGTCTGGCGGGGGGAATGTTTAACAGCTTACGGTATTTGGCCACTGTGCGCCTGGCCAATCTCTCTATTCCTTCTTCGATGAGTTTGTCACGTATCATGTCATCGTTTAACGGTTTGCTTTTATCCTCTTGTGCGATTATCTTTTGCAGTTTCGCTCTTATCGCGTCCCAGCTATGCCCTTTGCCGTTTTCTTCTTCCAGGCCGCCGCTGAAGAACTTTCGCAATGGCAATACCCCCCAACTGCACTGGATATATTTGCCTGCGACTGCTCGGGAAACCGTTGCCAGATGTACCCCAACTTCGTCAGCAACTTTGGACATCGGCAAGGGATGAAGATGCAATGGCCCTTTCTCAAAAAACTCTCGTTGAAATCTTACAACTGCCCGGGCCACTTTTAACAGCGTCGATTTTCGCTGCTCGATAGCGTCTATGATCCAGCGAGCGGAGCGAATATTGTCCTGCAGGAATCTCTTTGTTTTGGCGTTTGTTTCAGAGGCTCTGGATATTTTCGCGTAATAGCTGCTGACCTTCAAGCCGGGCAAATTAGAATCTGACAAGCGAATCGTTAACTCACCGGAATCACCAGCGGTTTCGACTATTATGTCAGCTGTAACCGGATGGTTACGGGATTGTCCGACCTGCAGGCCAGGTGACGTATCGAGTCTGCTCATTTTCTCGATCGCGTGATTGATCGTTTCGATATCGCAATCCATCTTGTGGGCAATAGCGGGCAGATGATTGGCCAGAAGTTCATCCATATATTCACCGATCAAACGCATCTCGAAGCTCATATCTTCGGTGCTCTGAGACATCTGAATAAGCAGACATTCTCGAAGGTCCCTTGCCCCGACTCCTATAGGCTCTAATTTTTGAACTAACTTCAGAGCATCCTGCAATTGTTCAAAAGTAAAATCAACTCTGTCTTTATTATGAAGCTGTTCGAGCCTGACTGACAGATACCCTTTGTCATCGATATAATCGATGATCATATTACCTGCTTTTTTTATCGCCTCTTCGGCATCGACCATACGCCATTGATCCGACAAATACTCATGAAGCGACTGCGATGGTGCTGCCGTATTTTTGATAGCTTCGAGTTTTCTATCCGGCTCATCACCGGCTTTTCGACGACGAAATGGACCCGACTGGTTTATATATTCTTCGTAATCACCGTCAAGACTATCGAGATTTCTGAAATCTTCTCCCGTTTCAACTTCGGATTCACCTGTAGCTGTTTCAGAAATTTCCTCTTGATCCTGTTCATTTTCCGGAGTTGATTCATCGCTTGTCGGCTCATCTAATTCCAACACAGGGTTACTGTTAAGTTCCTGCTCGATCCGTTCGGCAAGAGCCAGGAGAGGAAGCTGGAGAATCTCCATCGATTGGATCATATGAGGAGCAAGCTTCATCTGCTGCTCCAAACGCATTTGTCCTCTCATTTCCAGCTTCATAAAATCAACATCCTAACTATATTCTGACTTCTGTCTCCTGACTTCTGTATTCTTACATTATACCATATTTACAATGAAAATTTTCGACCTTTTTAGGCTTGGAGTTCAAAAAACTTATAAGCTGAAGGTAAAAAACTACTCCAGTTTTTGCCTGCAGAGGATCGCGTCGGTCAGAATTTTGCCGTTTGCGTATTCGATGGTACTGCCGCTCGGAAGCCCCCTGGCAAGCCTGGTGATCTTCACATCTATCGACCTCAGCAGCGAGCTTATATAAAGTACGGTACCATCGCTGGCAACGTTCGGATTCGTCGCCATTATCACTTCCTTTACATCGCCGCCTCGGACCCTCTCAATTAGCTTGTCGATCGTCAGATCATTAGGCTCAACCCCCTCAAGCGGTGCTATATGGCCCCCAAGAACATGATAAAGCCACTTGCACGCACCGGTTTTCTCAAGACTGATAATATCCTTAGGCTGTTCAACCACACATATCAAGCTCTTATCGCGCCGCGGATCTTTGCATATCTGACAAAGCCTTTCTTCTGAAAGATTATAACAGACTTCGCAGCGTTTGATCCTGGTCTTAACCGCTTCGATCGCTTCTGCAAGAGCCATCGCGTCTTTTGGTTGCGCTTTTAGTATATAAAAAGCCAGCCGCTCAGCACTTTTCGGACCTATTCCAGGCAACCTGCCGAACTGGTCGACAAGCTTATTCAAAGCATCTGTGTAAACACTGCTCATAATCAAAAAACTCTCAATTAACTAATCGCTTTTCTTGATATCTATTATTGTCGCATTAAGGCCTGTCTGGATGGTTTTGACAGCTGGGTCCTTCATGATCTCGCTTCTTATCTGGCTGCTGGTCTTATTGTTATCTTCATCACTTTGGCCTTGTTCACCAGCCTGGACTTCGAGCTTTATCCTCAATGCCTCGGACGTATGCCGGCGAAACAAAGACTCAATTTGCTCCAGCCTGCCATTGCCTTGGCAGATCGTTTTCGACCCTTGAGCTGAAGCTGGAAATACAATAGTCAAGATATTACCCTCAAGCTGAGCAGGCTCGGCTGTTGCTAACAAAGCGCTCGTACCTTTAGGAAACATTGCCAGTATATTGTCCCAGTTGCTTTTTATTGATTCTATATCATTGAGTTGACCAAAAGCAGCTTGCTTTTGAGCTGGTTCGTCTGCGGATATGGCGGGGGGCTCAGTAGTTTTTATTTTGTTTTTTTTTAAGTTGAGATTTTTGGATCCGGATACAATGGTATCGACATTGAGGAAATGTTCGCTCAACGCGAATCTTAAAAGTGACGCTTCTAAAAGTGCTCGGCTACTGTCAGAGTTCTTGATGGTCCATCGCATTTTTTCCAAGGTGGTTATGCTGTAGACAAGCCCTGCGATATCGAAAAGTTCTGCCAACTGGTTGACTTGTTTTTTCTGCTGCTGCGTCAATATCAAAAGCCCCGTCTCGATGCCCGCGGTTTTGGCGACCATCAGGTCACGCATAAAATCGACTATCGCATCGACTATCTGCACCTCACTAAGCCCGCTGCTTAAGAGATCTTCGAGAGCCTCAAGCGTACCAGCCGCATCGCTGTTGCCTATCCTGGAAATAAGATTATAGACCTTCTCGCTATTGGCGCATCCGAGGAATTCTTCCAGAAGTTCATTAGTAAGAGTCTCCGAGCCGGCACTTATAAGCCGATCAAGCAGGCTCAATCCGTCGCGCATCGAACCGTTAGCCATTTTCGCCAGTGGCAGGACGACATCTTCTTCGTATTTTATTTTCTCCTGCTCAAGTACCCACTTGAGATGGCCGGCTATTGCCGAAGCACTGATATTTCCGAAGTCAAACTGCTGACATCTCGAATGGATCGTAGCGAGAACCTTATTAGGCTCGGTAGTCGCGAAGATGAACTTAACATGTCCGGGCGGCTCTTCCAATATTTTCAAAAGGGCGTTAAAAGCACCGGTGCTTAGCATATGCACTTCATCGATGATATATATTTTATACCTTGCCCGTGCAGGGCGGTAGATCGCGTTCTGCCGAAGTTCACGAACCTGCTCGACCCCATTATTGGTCGCACCGTCGATCTCGATCACATCGATATCTTCGCCGGTATTCACAGCGACACAACTATCGCACTTACAGCAAGGCTCGGTAGTCTCGGTTTCACTCGAAAGGCAGTTCAGGGCCTTAGCCAATATGCGTGCCATAGTAGTTTTGCCGACCCCGCGCGTGCCGGTAAACAGGAAAGCGTGAGCTACTCGGTCGGTTTTAATCGCGTTTTTCAGCGTTGTCGCCACCCCCTCCTGGCCGACTACATCGTCAAAAGTCTGCGAACGATATTTCCTTGCAAGAACTGTATAAGACATTGTTTAAACTTGGTCATTGATTATTGATTAATTATGCCTGACTTTAACATTATTGGCGGAAAAGTCAAATTGATTTTTTTGTGGATTTTTTCATTTCCTCTGATATACTATGCCAAGTTGTAGAAAATAAGATTTTTGGCCGGGTCCCATGCAGGCCGAACACGTGAATTTGGTCAGGCGGGGAACCGAGCAGCCATAAGCGTTCGTTCAGTTGTGCTGTGGTAAACCCGGCCACCTTTTTTTAAGGATCAATGAAATGGCAGGATTACCAGAAGTAGTAACTAAGGAATGGCAAGATCATGAAGGTGCAGCAATTTTCACAACAGTTGACGGGCAGGGTTTGCCCAATTCGGTTTATGTTAGCTGCACAAAGTTTTATGATGACCATAGGATTGTCATCATAGACAATTACTTCAATAAGACAAGAGCTAATATTTCTACCGGCAGCAAGGGAGCCTTTCTTTTTATTACAAAAGAAGGAAAAGCCTACCAGGTTAAGGGCAGTATCGATTACCAGACAAGCGGTGAAATTTATGATGACATGATAAAATGGTCTGACTCAAAGCACCCAAGAGTTGCAGCCGCTGTCTTGAATGTCGAAGAAGTTTACACCGGCGCAGAAAAACTTTTTTGAACAGTCAAGAACATAAAAAACAAGTTTAACACAAATGACCTTTTATTTTCGAAAGGGGGTTTCGTTATATGAAAGTTCGCATTGAAGATACTTGTACTGCTTGTGGATTGTGTGTCGATACCTGTCCGGAGGTTTTCGATATGGGCGCTGATATCGCGGAGGTTATCGTCTCTCTCGTGCCGCCTGAGTGCGAAGACGACGTTCAGCTGGCTGCTGACGACTGTCCCGTCGAAGCGATCATAGTTGAATAACGTTACTTTGACAGTTCTTTACTTCTTTTGCAGGCTGTTTGAATAGCCGCTTTGACCAGGTTATCGAATTTACCCTCGGCAAAAACTTTCAATGCCGCCTCGGTAGTTCCGCCTGGCGAAGTAACTTTTTGCCGAAGCTGACCAGGGCTTTCGCCTTTACTGTCAGCCTCAACTGCAAGCAGCCCTGCGCCTTTAGCGGTTTGCAGTACCAACTCTTTGGCAATATCAACTGGCAACCCCAACTCAACCGCCGCCTCTACCATCTTTTCTATAAGCAGAAAAAAGTACGCAGGCCCTGAGCCGCTGACCGCGGTTACCGCGTCGATCAGAGCTTCGTCATCAACGGTAACAGCTTTTCCAACCGCAGAGAATATCGCTTCAGCTTTTTTCAACATACCTTTTGCCCTGTCATTGGCAAAGAGCGCGCTTGCCCCTTCGCCTATTAGTGCCGGCGTATTGGGCATCACTCGAACTATTCCTACATCGCCCAACACATCAGCTATATTAGCGACCGTAACTCCCGCCGCTATCGATATGATAAGCTGGTCCTTGACTGTGGTTTTTATACTTTCAAGGGCCTGGACCATAGTTTGAGGCTTAACGCTAAGAACGATTATACCGACCTTGTCAGCAAGTTCACTGTTATCAGTGGTTGTATTGACGTCGTAGTTTTTGCTAAGATAGTCCAGCCTTTCGGGGCGAATATCACTTACATAGATGTTTCCACCCTTGCAAAGCCCCGCTGAGATCATCCCCTTAATGATCGCTTCTGCCATATTCCCGCCGCCGACAAATCCTATCGCTTGCATTAGTCACTCCTTATAAAAATCAGTTCAGGTGTGACAATTCTACCAGCTATTTGCTCAACGTAAACAAAAAAAAGCTTTTGCCTGTTTTAGTGTGATGTTAATATAATAATTACGGTTTTTGTACGATTTTTGGCGATTTCCTTCGTTTTTGAGCAGTTGGGGGGTAGTTTTGTGGTAGTATTTGAGCTTTTTACCGAAAATCACAGAAAAAATGTTAAAAACTTGTTGCTATCGAACAAACTGCCGACTATTATAATATATTCGTTTATAAGTAGTTAAAGGCTGCCAGAAAATTAGACTGACAAACTAAAGGTGTAACAGATGATTATGACAGGACTAGCAAACCGTGAATTGTAGACGGGCGACAGAGCGGTATCTGTGTGCCTGTACGCGAATGGTGGCCTGGGAAGTCAGGGTTTCTGCTTCAGTGGCTGATGGACGACAGGGTTTTTTCTGCGGGAGGTGTGCAATGTAGGTGAATTGCGGAAAATAACCACTGTTCGTTTTATGTGCTCTTGAAGTGGATGCCAAATATGGTTTCCACTTTTTTGTTTTTTATAGATAAGGAAGTTGAAAAAATGAATCCGGAATTGGTAAGAATAGTAAGCAACATCGCACGCGACAAAAATATTGATACCGAATCGATATTTATAGATCTGGAAGAAGCTATGATTTCGGCGGTTCGAAAGCATTTTGGTGAACCGGAAAGCGAAATATCGGTACAGATAGACCGAGCAACCGGTGCCGTTACCGCATTTAAAGACGGCGAGCAGATAGATATGAAAAAACTCGGCCGGATACCCGCTCAGACCGCTAAACAGGTCATGATCCAGAAAATACGTGCCGACGAGCGAAGCAGTATATATACCGAGTTCGTAGGACGCAAAGGAGAGATCGTTAGCGGCTCGGTAGTCAGATACGAAAAAGGTACTCTTGTCGTTAGTATAGACCATCGGACCGAAGGGTTTATGCCGAAAGCAGAGCAGATAATGGGACAAAGTCACCGTCCGGGTGAAAGGGTTCGATGCCTGATCTACGATGTCAAAGAATCTTCGAACCAGGTAAAGATCATATTGTCACGCACACATCCTGATTTTATCTATCGGCTGTTCGAATTGGAAGTGCCTGAGATCGCTGAAAGTATTATAGAGATAAGGGTACTTGCAAGAGAAGCAGGCTACCGAACCAAAGTGGCGGTCGTTTCGCACGATGATAAGGTTGATCCGGTAGGTGCTTGTGTCGGCGTTAGAGGCAGCAGGATCAAAAATATTGTCGAAGAGTTGGGCGGCGAGAAAATAGATATTGTTCGATGGAACGAGTCTTCGCAGATACTCATCACAAACGCGTTAATGCCCGCAAAGGTCAGTGAGATCGCCCTTTGCTTCGAATTAGGCAGAGCTACCGTTGTGGTCGATGAGGATCAGCTAAGCCTGGCCATTGGCAAACATGGCCAGAACGTTCGACTGGCAGCAAGACTGACCGGATGGGACATCGACATACTTACGCCGTCCGAATACAATCAGGGCGTTGAACTGCTGACAAGTTGCATCAAAGGCATCGAAGGCGTCGAAGATGCCGTCGTCGATAAATTGATAGCGCTTGGAGTGATATCAATTATGGATCTCGAAGATGTCGGCGCAGAGCCCCTGGTAAGCGAATTGGGTATCGACGCAGCAGCAGCTGAGCAGCTGGTCTCGGCTGCGTCCGAAGCGGTAAAGCAACAGGCCGCCAAAGCGAAAAATAACCAGGCTGAAGATGTCCTGGAACAGGAAAAATAGTTATAGCTTTGCGTAATTTTCAAAATACGCTCAAATTGGAGATTTAGTTTGGCAGCAACAAGAGTTTACATTTTAGCAAAAGAGCTTGGAGTAAAAAGCTCGGCGATCGTAAAAAAATGTCAGGACGAAGAACTTGACGTAGTAAAGAATCATATGTCTTCGATTTCTGCGGGACTCGCTGCTACTATTCGTGAATGGTTCAGCGAAGGTGAGCACTCAACAACAGTTGAAACATCTGAAAAGGTTGACCTGAAAAAGGTACGTATCAAGAAAAAAGTCAAACGCAAAGCTCCTGCTAAGAAAAAGAAAGCCAAAGAAGAGGCTCCTGTCACTCAAGCAGAACAAACCGAAATACCTGCCGAACCAAAAGAGCCTGTCGTAGAAGAACCAAAACAGCCGGAACCAATCATACCTGCAGGACCAATGCTTCAAAAACCAAAGCCGGCAAAGTTGAGCGGTCCTAAGGTCGTGCGAGTCGAAGCTCCAGAGCCGGAGCCACGCGTTTACCACAGGAGAAAGCCAAAACCAAGGTACGACGCTCCTGTCACAGAGCCGTTGATGGAGACCGCTAAGGGTAAATTAAAAACAGTGGATAAGTCTACTGCCGATAAAAAACACGGCTCGAAACGTCACAAAGACCGCACACATGGACGCCGTCATGATGGCAGTGGACACGAAACCGCCAAAACCTCCAGATTTGGTTCTCAGCGAAGGCAAAGGGACCTTGAAGAACGCAGAGCTCGGCTTAATGCTGCTACAGGTGGAGCTTTTAGAACCAGGCCTTCGAGAAAGATCGAGGAAAAATCCTATCAAGTCGCAGCTCCAGTCGCCAGGCCTGAAAAAACGACGATTGCCGAACCGATTACAGTAAAAGATCTATCTGCGGCATTAGCGGTTAAGACCTCTGATATTATCAATAAGCTCATGCGGCAGGGAGTAATGGCAACAACTAATCAAACCGTCAGGCCCGATATGGCTGAACTTGTAGCCCTGGAATTTGGTACTGAGTTGATGGTAGAGCGAAAAGCAAGGCTTGAAGACAAGTTGGCAGAACAGTTCAAGCAGCTACCGCGTAAAAAACTTAAAAAACGTAGTGTCGTTGTAACAATGCTGGGCCACGTTGATCATGGAAAGACGAGCCTGCTTGACAAGATTCGTTCGACTCAGGTCACAGAAGGTGAAGCCGGCGGTATTACTCAGCATATCGGTGCCTACCAGGTACATTTTGGTGACAGTTCTGTCACTTTCCTCGACACGCCCGGCCACGAGGCTTTTACCGCTATGAGAGCACGCGGAGCAAATATGACTGATGTCGTAGTGCTCGTAGTTGCTGCTGACGACGGATTAATGCCGCAGACAATAGAGGCTATTCATCACGCAAAGGCTGCCGAAGTCCCTGTTGTGGTCGCTTTAAATAAGATAGACCTGCCGGGATGTGATATAAATCGGATATACGCACAGTTATCCGAACACGAGATGGCTCCGACCGAATGGGGTGGTGACACAGAAGTTGTTAAGACAAGTGCCATCACCGGACAAGGCGTTGACGATCTCCTTGAACACCTCGAGTATACAGCAGAGCTGCTTGAGCTAAAGGCCGACGATACCATACCGGCAATGGGCTGGATCGTTGAAGCAAAGCTCTCTACCAGGCGTGGCCCGGTCGCGACAGTGCTGATTAAAGAAGGATGTTTAAAGAAAGGACAGGCAGTTGTCGCTGGCGGCGGTTTCGGAAGAGTAAAAACACTGAAAAACAGTTCCGGAAAGAGCATAAAAACCGCTATCAGTTCTATGCCGGTTGAAGTTACCGGCTTGAATGGCGTGCCGCAGGCAGGGGATAAATTTTATTGCCTGGGCGGCGATATCAATAAGGCGAAAGCCGTTGCACAGGAAAACCAGATAACTTCCAGAGAAAACGCCTTAGCAAGACGAACACAGGTAACTCTCGACAACCTCTTCAGTCAGATAGAGGCTGGTAACGTAAAGGAATTAAACATTATCATTCGTGCCGACGTCCAGGGATCGGTCGACGTTCTGATCAAGTACCTGGCAGAGTTGAGCACCGAGGAAGTTAAGATCAAAATACTACATGCCGCTACCGGCGGAATTACCGAAGGTGATGTTGTGCTCGCGGAAGCATCGAACGCTATCATTATTGGGTTTAACGTTATCAGTGACGAACATGTCGCGAAAATTGCCGAATCAAAAGGTGTTGACATAAGATTTTATAATATTATCTACCGTATAACAGAGGACCTGAGAGATTCGATGACTGGCCTGCTTGAGCCGGAAGAGAAGGAAAAGGAACTCGGCAGGGCAACTATAAGAACTATTTTCAAAATATCACGCATCGGTACCATTGCGGGATGTTTCGTAAATAGCGGGCTCGTCAAGCGAAAAGCCAAGGTTCGGTTGATACGTGATAACATCGTTATCAGGGACGATTTGACTATTGAGACGCTCAAGCATTTTAAAGAAGACGTTAATGAAGTCAAAACCGGACTGGAATGCGGCATCAAGTTGGCAAAATTCGATGATGTTAAGGTCGATGATATGTTTGACTTCTATGAAATTGTTGAAATAGCCAGGACACTCTGATATTATGGCGACGAGAAGGCAGGAAAAGGTGGCCAGAGTTGTAGCTGAGGCGGTCAGCGATGCTATTGCAAATCATCTCAATGACCCGCGAATCGAAGGTTTTGTAAGTGTCACAAGGGTCGAATTGGCCCCTGACCTGAGAAATGCAGAGGTTTATCTAAGTGTTTTTGGCAAGGATGAAACGTCCCAGAAGAAGACTTTCATTGCAATAAAGCATGCGAGAACACGCGTTCAATCGCTCCTTGCCGGCAAGATAAAGAGCAAGTTTTGTCCTGTTCTGCATTTTCATATGGACGAAAAATTCAAGAAAACACTCGATGTGATGAACCTTATTGACAGGGCAGTCAGTGACACTAATCTGCAAACTAATGACGACGATGATGACGACGAGTATGAAATACAATGATACGTTTAGACCATCCCGAAGTACATCGGGACTTGGGGCCCTCGCACAAGGCGAGCTAATTTAAGGGTAGACGAAAACATGAAAGACAGTAAAGAATATTCAAAAAAAATCCAATCTCTGTACAAAACCCTCAAGAAAAAGTACGCAAAGCCTTCAAAAAAGCTTATGCATGAACAGGTGATCGATGCGGTTATTTGCGGGATTGTCAGCGAACATCTGAACAAAAAGTTAGTCAAAGCTGTGATCAAACGATTCAAAGAGTCTTTTGTCGACTGGAATGATTTGCGTGTCTCCCTGGATGAAGAAGTTCTTGATGCGATAGGCAGGGACAATACCGAATCTAAAAAAATCGTCGCTGCTCTTACGATCTCACTCAATGCGGTATTTAACCAGTATAACAGTGTCGACCTCGAAGAGTTGAAAAAGACCGGCAAACGTTTAGCAAAACAGGAACTTGAGAAAATTGACGGCTTAACCGGTTTCGTAATCGATTATGTCATGCTTACCGCTCTGGCCGGACACGCTATCCCCCTGACGAAAAAGATGCTCGAATACCTAAAGACCAACGAACTCGTCCACCCACAAGCCGATGAGCAGGAAGTTTCAGGATTCCTCGTCAGGCAGATTCCAGCTGCTAAGGGTTATGAGTTTTATGAACTGCTCAGACACCAGAGCGAAAAAAAGGCTAAAGCCGGTAAAAAGAAAGGCAAAGCCAAAAAAGTAGTAAAGAAAAAAACCAGTAAAAAGGCCAAAAAAACTAAAAAGCCTGCACCTAATGCCAAAACCAAGGCCAAAAAAAAGAACAAAAAAAAGACAGTAAAAAAGAAAGCAAAAAAATAGTATGAGGTATTATTAAAATGTCAAAAGAAACACTAAGATTGGGAATACCTGCCGGAAGTCTGAAAAAAGGGACTATCGAACTTTTCAAAAAGGCCGGCTTTCATATACTCGATTCCAGCAGAAGTTATTTTCCTACTATAGACGACGATGGCGTTGAATTGATCATGCTGCGCGCTCAGGAAATGAGCAGATATGTAGCCGACGGCGTTATCGACGCAGGCATTACAGGCTACGACTGGATCATTGAGAACGCAAGTGACGTCGTAGAAGTCGCAGAACTCGCTTACAGTAAAGCTACCTCCAATCCCGCTAAATGGGTACTGGCCGTACCCGTGGAATCCAGGGTGAAAAAAGTAGACGACCTAAAGGGCGGTATAATCGCCACCGAACTGGTCAACGCTACGAAGAAATATTTCGCGGATAAGAAAATTGACG
Organism: Planctomycetota bacterium; assembly: GCA_042569785.1. Classification (GTDB taxonomy): domain Bacteria; phylum Planctomycetota; class Phycisphaerae; order Sedimentisphaerales; family Anaerobacaceae; genus JBHPGW01. The sequence goes on from JBHPGW010000009.1 coordinate 26,184, forward strand.
TCAAGGTCGAATTCAGCTGGGGAGCGACCGAAGTCAAGGCCCGCCTGGTAAACGCCATAGTCGAACTCACCGAGACCGGCTCATCACTGCGGGCAAACAACCTGCGAGTTTTGGATACCGTAATAACCTCAACCACCAGGTTCATCGCAAATAAAGATTCATGGGATAACAAGTTCAAACGCGAAAAAATTGAGAACATCGTCATCCTGCTAAAAGCCGCCATCGATGCACGCAACAAGGTAGGCCTGAAGTTAAACGTAAAAAAAGACGACCTCGACAAGATACTCAAGATATTGCCCGCCGAAAAAAGCCCAACTATCTCAAGCCTCGCGGATTCCGAATATATCGCGATAGAAGTGATAATAGAAGACAAGATCGAACGAACCCTCGTCCCAGCCCTAAAAAGAGCAGGCGCTTCAGGAATAATAACCTACCCACTAAACAAAGTAATACACTAACAAAACAGTTTTGAGTTTTAAGTTTTGAGTTTTGAGTTGTGCATTCGCTTGCCGATTTTGTCATTACTGCCCACCCTCTCTGTCATTACACTGCGAAGGCAGGAACAAAGAGGGAGGAGGTGTAAATTGTTGTTGAACTGTTGTGGGGGGTGGTATATACTGCTTTGCCTATTAGCTGATTTAATTTATTATTTAAGGAGTAGATATGAGAATTACAACGATCGACTGGATTATTTTCGCGATCCTGACAGGTGGACTGCTTGGTATAGGGATATGGACGCGGCTGTTCGTTAAAGGCGTAGCGGACTTTACCGTTGGCGGGCGAAAAATGGGGATGTGGCTTGGGTTAGGGGCCTCATCGGCTGACGGTATCGCAATTGCGAGTATCGTTGCGGTCTGTCAGCAGGCTTATCTGCATGGGTTTTCTTATGCGTGGCTTCGGTTGTTAGGGCCATTGATACTTGTTCCCTTGATCGGTATTTACGGGTTCGGTATCAAACGATACCGAGCTACGTGTGTGCAGACACTTCCGCAATACTATGAAATGCGTTACTCCAAAGGAGTGAGAATGCTGGCTGGTTTTGCGATCGTGATAGGCGGTGTTTTGAATATGGCGGTGTTCCCGATAATCACGGCGCAATTTTTGACGGCGTTCCTTGGGCTGCCTGCTACCGTAGCCATTGCCGGAATGAATGTGCATGTGCCTTATTTGATAATGGGCACAGTGCTCGGATTGGCTTTGGTTTTTCTGTTTGTGGGTGGTTTCGTGACAGTAGTAGCGACAAATTATGTGCAGGCGATAATCCTTTCAGTTTCGGTATTCGCGATCACGTTTTTGTGTTTTAAAGAGTTAGGCGGTGACAGTGTTTCTGAGATCACAACCAAAGTGCGCGAGGCGGTGATGCTGCATCGGGGTGAGGGAGCATTCAAACTGTTTTCCAAGGGCGGATACGGTGTGGTATGGGTACTGTTTTTCGTATTGCATCGTGTCTATAGCAGCCTTGCTTTTCCACCTGCACTGGTTATGACCAGCGGGGCGAAAAATACCGAAGTAGCCAGAAAAATGTTTTTAATAAAAAACGTTTACAATGAAGCGAGACTTATAACTATAGCGATCTGGGGTGTTGTGATCCTGACTGCCTGGGGCGTTGCGGTACCGGAAGGATACACCGCTGCTAACTATGAGCAGGCGATCACGCCACTGTTTTTGTTCAAGATCGTTCCGCCGGTATTGATCGGTATTATACTGGCAGGGCTGGTTTTTGCCGAGATCAGTACGACAAGTACTTATCTGCTGAGTTGGTGTACGATCATAATCAATGACGTTATTTGTCCTATGAAGAAAAAGGCATTCACCGTAAAGCACCACATCCTTGCTTTGCGAATTTCATATTTCGCGGTTGCGGCATTTCTGTTTGGCTGGGGTATATATTATCAGTTCACAGAATCGGTATTCGCTTATATGTATCTGACCGGCGCGATCTTCGTGGGGGCAGGAATTATCACGTACTGGGGCCTGTACTGGAAAAAGACATCAACCTTAGCGGCGTATTTAGCGCTGATCATTTGTATGGTTATTCCGCTGGCAGATGTTTTGCTTAAGCAACAATGGCAGAACATCGCGTTTCTTGCGAACTGGCGTGATAGTTATCCGCTTAAATCGGAAGAGTCGGGTTTGCTGGCGATAGTACTTGCGATGGTAGTAATTGTTATTGCTTCGCTGTGTTCGAAGAAGCCGACACGGTTTGTTGATTATGGAAAAAAATTGAAAGAAATGGAAGCATAAAAGAAAGGCAGTATATAAAATGAGTAATTGGGTAATAGCCAGTTTAATATATGCGGGACTTTGCGTTCTGATCGATCTTATCTTTTCGATAGGCTGCACAGTAGGCGGATGGTTTGACCTTAAGTTCCTGTTAAATGCATTGAAAGCTTCCGAGGTGGATGAAACTGATGACGGGAGAGTGGACTAACTTACTCAAATTGACCGATGGTCCGTTTGAATAAGTAATAGAGAGTTATTGATATTTTTAAGGAGTTTGGGCATGGGTGGCAGTAGGAAGGGTAAGTCGGGTAAACCCGCCGGGAAAATTTCTCGTAAAAGGTTTAGCCCTGACGAGTTGATCTCTAAAACAAAATACGGTTATTTTTCCGATGACGGTAAAGAATATATCTGTACCGAGCCTGCGGTCGGTCAGCCCTGGTTGAACTTCATTTCGAATCGTAAGTACGGGGTAAGGTTTTCTCAGGTTGGGGGTGGTTTTAGTATGCTGCATCCTAACCGTCGGCTCAACAGCTATAGCAGGGACATCGACGAGCCTGGTAAGTTTGTTTACATTCGCGACAATGACGACAAGGACTTCTGGACGATAAACTATATGCCTGTCAAACATAAATACCAGTACTATCGTTACAGGGCTGGCGCCGGTTACAGTATTATCGAATCCAAGACCAAAGGCATTGAAAGCTCATTTAGAATATTTGTGCCTATTGATGACGATCCTGTCGATATCTGGACGATAACGCTTAAGAACACGACGAAGAAGAAACGCAGGCTTTCGGTTTTTCCTTATACAGCGTGGAACCTGGCTGCATCTACTCATGCCGACAACGCTACGCAGTGGTTCAGCTACGGCAAAAAAGATACGGATAATATCCTTGTGGGGGTTTATCAGGATCCCCTGGATATACCGAAATGTCATACAGGATTTTTAGGCACTTCTCTTAAAGTTGAGGGCTATGAATGCAGTCACAGGAATTTTGTCGGTGGCAGTTACGGGCGATTCGGCGATCCTAAAACGGTACGAGAAGGTAAATGCAGTAATAAGAAAATAGTAGATGAGCCGATCATTGCCAGTTTTAAACATAATATTACTCTCAAGCCCGGCGAGGAAAAAGTGTTCAGCTTTGTTCATGGTATCGAAACCAACACAGCTAAGCGCAGGGCGCTTGTTAGAAAGCATTTGAAAAACCCGGATGCGGCACTTGCAAAAGTCAAGGCATACTGGAACAAGAAACTTAGCCAGATAAATATCAAGACGCCTGATCCGGTATTCGACCGCACTGTAAACCATTGGCTGACCTATCAGGTTTATCAATGCGTTTTATGGTGCAGAAGTGACAGTGCAAGGTATGGGTATCGTGATGTGCTGCAGGATATTCGCGGGATACTTAGCCTTGAGCCTGAATACAGTAAGGGCCGTTTCCTGGACGCTTTGGGTTATCAGTGGGCCGACGGTCATTGTTTCCGTCAGTGGTCGGGTACCGGCGACCACGATGACAGGCCTTATATGGACAGCCCATACTGGATCATATATTTTCTTTCGGCTTATCTGAAAGAGACCGGCGATTTCGCGATCCTTAAAAAGAAAATTAAATATTACGATAAGGAAACGGGTACTGTTTACGACCACGCAGAACGTGCTTACGACTGGCTTGACAAAAAGCGCAGCGTTAACGGTCTTTCACTTTTAGGGGGTGGTGACGTTAACGACGCTCTTGATAACGCCGGAAAAAAAATGCGTGGCGAAAGCATTTGGCTGTCAGAAGCGTATTACTGGGGACTATGTGAATTCGCTGAAATTGCCGCGAGGATCAAGGATAATAAACGAGAAAATCTTTGCCGTAAGCGGGCGGATGCATTGAAAAAGGCATTTAATAAACGAGCCTGGGACGGCGACTGGTTTCTTAGGGCAATCGATGACGATGGCAATAAGATTGGTTCACATAAAAACAAGTGCTGTAAAATCCAATTGTATTCTCAGACATGGGCGGCGATCAGTGGTATCGCGCCACATAAAAAAGTAATAAAAGCGCTGGAGAGCGCCGACAAGCACCTTAAGATTGAATGTGGTTTTCTTACACAATGGCCTGGTTTTGACGGGCCTGATACTTCGATCGGCAAATTTACAACCTTAACGGGATTTCCGCACGTTTATATGCACGGCAATACATATAAGATCGCAGCCGACCTTAAGGCCGGCCGTGGTAACGAGGCTTTTGAATTGTATAAAACGCTTCTGCCATGTCGCCGTGATAACGATCCGCCAAGTGGTAGAAAAGGTGAGCCATGGGCATTTTCCAATACTGGCGGCGACCCCGAGGATCCGGGTAAAAGCTGGGTCGGATGGGTGACCGGTTCTGTGAGTTGGCTTTTCTTCTCAGCTACCGAATGGATGACTGGGATAATGCCTGATTATGACGGGCTGCGCGTCGACCCGTCTCTGCCGTCACATTTCGATAAGATGGAACTTCGCAGACCTTACAAAGGCGCGGTCTATAATGTGACTATCAAGAATCCTGACGGTGTGCAGAAAGGCGTTAAAAAAATTATCGTCGATGGTGAGAGGATCAAGGGTAACATAATCAGGCCTCACGGTGACGGTAAAGAGCACAGTGTCGAAGTACTAATGGGATAAACTTGAACAGAATCGAGGATTATGTTCTTAAGATAGGGCCCATGTCCTCGGTTTGTTCTTTTGACTGCTTGGTGGCAGCGGCTTTTATTTTAGCCATTGCTTTATCCTGCAATGGGCCTGGCTGCTGCGCTTTGTCGAGCATCTCTTCCCGGTTAATTTTGCCGGCATCGTATAGTATCCAGAGGTGGTCATCGAGCAGCTGCATACCGAGCTTTTTACCGGTCTGGATACTCGAATCAATACGATAAGCCTTATTTTCCCTGATAAGGTTGGAAATAGCAGGGGTGACAACCATAAACTCATAAGCGGCGACCCTTCCCTTACCGGCGGCTTTGGTACAAAGTGCCTGACTTAGAACCGCTACCAGGTTGGTACTTAACTGGGTACGTATCTGTTCCTGCTGGTTAGGAGGGAATACGTCGACAATTCTGGTGATAGTCCCTGAAGCACTGGTGGTATGGAGTGTGCTGAAAACAAGATGGCCTGTCTCGGCGGCACGGACGGCGGCTTCAATTGTTTCAAGGTCCCGCAATTCACCAACGAGAATTACATCAGGATCCTGTCTCAAGACACGTCTTAACGCCTCATTAAAACTGGGAACATCGATACCGACTTCCCGCTGATTTATAATGGACTTTTTGTGGTTATGGTAATATTCTATAGGCTCTTCGATCGTGACTATATGGCGGTCGAGATTTTCGTTAATATAGTTTACCATAGTTGCCAGCGTAGTGGTTTTACCGCTGCCGGTCGGACCTGTTACCAGGAACATACCTCGGGGCCTTCGGCATAACGCGGCACAAATATCCGGCAGACCGATCTGCTCAAAACTCATAATATCCGTAGGGATGAGTCGCAGCACCATTGAGACATTACCTTTTTGCTTGAAGACAGAGACGCGGAATCTGGCGGCGTCACCAAATGCAAAACCATAGTCGGTTCCCCCTTCTTCCTGAAGTTCCTGCTGGTTTTTTTCCGGGGTAATACTTTTCATCAACGCTACGGTGTCATCGGGCTCAAGTACCTTTGTTTCCAACGACCTTAACCCGCCGTGTACTCTAAATACCGGAGCACGTCCAACTGTAAGGTGTATATCAGAAGCGTTTTGGGTAACGCAAGCCTGCAATAACCTGTCCATATTAACTGTTGCCATTTATCAATCCTTTAAATCTTTTTTAATCTACCAATACACCTTCAACCTGTGATATCTTAACTACTTCTTCAGGGGTAGTTACCCCTTTAAATATTTTGTTCTTACCGTCGTCCATGAGCGTTCTCATTCCGCTTGCGATGGCGGCTTTTTTCAGTTCGATATTAGGAGCTCTTGAAAAAGCCAACTCTCTCAACTCAGCATTTAGTTCAACCATTTCAAATGCCCCGACACGGCCCTTAAAGCCTGTGCCCTGACACTGACTGCAGCCTTCGCCTTTATAGATCGGATGTTTCTTGATATCGGCCGGCGTAATGTTGAGCAGATTCAAGTAGTGCTGGTCCGGGCTTTCGTTAACAACTTTACACTTTTTGCAAATAACTCTTAAAAGTCGCTGTGCCATAATAGCCTGAATGGAACTTGCAACCAAAAACGGTTTAACGCCCATATCGATCAGACGGGTAATCGCGCTTATGGCGTCATTGGTGTGAAGCGTGCTAAAGACGAGGTGACCTGTAAGTGCTGCCTGTATAGCGATGTCAGCTACAGTGCCGTCTCGAATTTCACCGATCAATATAATATTGGGAGCCTGCCGAAGCATTGCCCTTAGGACCTTGTCAAATGTGAAGTCAATATCTTCTCTGATCTGGCACTGGTTCATGCCTGCAAAGTTATATTCGACGGGGTCCTCTGCGGTAATAATTTTTTTGTCCGACTTATTAAGTTCCTGCAATGCTGCGTATAGAGTAGTTGTTTTACCGCTACCGGTCGGGCCTGTGACTAAGAATATCCCGTTTGGTCTTTTGATTATCCGCTGAAAACGCTCGTAATCGTCGGACTCAAAACCAAGAGCTTGAATACCGATATTTACCGCGTCTGGACGAAGGATTCGAAGAACAACACTTTCGCCATGGTTTGCAGGCAGTGCTGAGACTCGAAAATCAATATCCTCGCCGCCGATATTTCGTTTGATCCTGCCATCCTGCGGCAATCTTTTTTCCGCAATGTCCATACCGGCAAGTATCTTTAATCTGGTCATCATAGGCGCCTGCATGTTCTTTGGAATGTTATCTTTTTCCAGGCAGACACCATCGACACGATACCTTATTCTTACTCTGTCCTCCATAGGCTCGATGTGAATGTCACTTGCCCGCATGTAGTATGCGTTATCTATGATGAGGTTTGTCAGCTTGACGATCGGGCCGTCATCTGAATCACCTGCGGCCTGGGCACGCAGTGCTTCAGCCTGTAGAATATGTCCGGATTCGGCCAGTTCGGCGGCGGTGGCGTCAATGCTGTGTTTGATCCGATCGCTCTCTTCGCTGCTTGCCGCTTCGATAGTATCTTCCATGTATGAACGAATCGCCGAAGGACTTGCGATAAAACATTCGAGCTCGGTATTTAGACGAAAACGCAAAGCGTCCATCATATCAAGGTCCAGTGGGTCACTGATGATCACCTGGAGCCTGGAGTTATTCTTTCCCATCGGGAGAACATTGTGCTTTTTCATCAGGTCTTCAGGGATAAGGCTGGCGGCATCTTCTGGAATTGTAATTTTGTCAAGGTTTACATACTTAAGGCTAAACTGCCTGGCGATCGCCTTGGCAAGAGTATCTTCATCGATCAAACCAAGTTCGAGCAGGACATCTCCAAGCCTTCTGTGACTGGTTTTTGAAGTCTTTATAGCATCGAGCAAAGCCTGCTTGTCAACCAGCTTGGCTTTATACAATATTTCACCTAAATGTCTGCGTTTCTTCGCCATATTTACCAAACACTTCTTATCTTGTGTTAAATCGGGTAAATCTTATTATAACATTATTGGGGTGCTGAGTCAACTTTGTAGTTTAAGCCTGAGCATATTTAAAGCTGTTTGAGCGGCTCGAAATCGCACGAATCTTCTATCATGCGAAAAAACGAAGCGTCTGCCAGAACAACTGTTATCGGACATCACTGCGATATATACCAGCCCTACTGGTTTTTGTTCGCTTCCTCCTTCCGGGCCGGCTATACCGGTTATGCCGATCGCGACATCGCTACCGGCTTTTTTTGCGGCAGCGCAGGCCATAGCCGAAGCAACCTGCTCACTAACAGCTCCGTATTTTTCGATCAGTTCGGCTGGTACCCCAAGCTCCTGGGTCTTGGCGGTGTTGCTGTATGTTACCCAGCCGTGCGTAAAATACTTGCTGGCTCCAGGAATATCGGTCAGTAATTTGGCTATAAGACCACCGGTACAGGATTCGGCAATAGCGATTTTTTTTTGCTGGTCAATGAGCTTTCGGCCAAGGACTTCGGCTAAACTCTGCTCACCTGAGCCATAAACCAGATCGCCTAATAACTCGACTAACATTTGTTCATCTTTTTCGGCCATTGCGTCAGCGGTATTTTTGTCCTCGGCTTTGGCGATGATGTGCAGGGTAATTACGCCGTAACTTACAGTGCAATTGATCAACGGATTTCTTTTTCGGGCCATGAGGTCACCGAGCATCTCGGCGATATTGGACTCGCCGGTGCCGAAACATTTTAGCTTGCGAACCGCTATGGCGCCGGAGCCTGCCAAAGTTTTAATCTTGTCAAAAACGGTTTCTTCGAACATTTGTTTCATCTCGGAAGGAACTCCCGGCAGAGAAACTATTAATTTACCCTGCGTCTGTACCATGATACCCGGAGCGGTACCGAAGTTGTTTTCAATAGCTTCGGCGCCGGCGGGGATATAGGCCTGTATCCTGTTGACAGGTGAGAACTTTCTGTTTCTGCTGGTGAAAAAGGTTTCTATCTTTTGCAGCAGGTCGGGACGTAATTCTAATTCGCAACCGAGGAATTCGGCAAAACCCTGACGTGTCAGGTCGTCATCGGTCGGGCCCAGACCGCCTGTAACCAATACAAAGTCGGCATCAGCTACTGCCAGCTTAAGTGCGTTAACTATCGAATCGAGCGTATCGCCGATGGTATAACCGGTGACGACAGGGACGCCAAGCTTGAGAAGCTGGGTGCTTAAGAAAGCTGCGTTGGTATCTACCGTTGCGCCTGAGAGAAGTTCATTGCCGATACTGATGATGCTTGCTTTTTTCATTGTTAAAACTCTATGATCGCTTTGACTACGTTGTCACTATAATCGGAAACCATCTCGAACGCCTGTTTTGACTGGGTAAAATCGAATCTGTGTGTTATCATAAAATCAATATCTGCGGCGCCCGAAGCGATCATCTCAATAGCCTCGACAGTGCAGTTGTTCTGCCTTCGAATGTTTACGATGGCGATCTCCTTCCTGCGAATTTTCTCGATCGTTAAAGATATCCTGTCGAGTTGCGGGATACCTACCAGCACTAATGTTCCGCCCGGACGCAGCAGTTCGACGCATTGGTCGATGGTTTCCTGCTGGCCGGCACATTCGTATGCGATATCGACGCCGAGCTTTTCTCTTCCAAGAATATCTGTCACTACATCCTGTAAATCAGGGTTGCCCGCCCAGGTGGCGCCGGCTTGTTTAGCTATTTTTGCGCGATAGTCCAGGCGATCGGTCATGTAAATGGCACCTGCTCGTTTGGCCCGTGCCGCTGCCATACAGCTAAGCCCAATAGGCCCTGAACCGAGAATAGCGATTGTATTATCCTGTAACAGGCCGGACTGTTTGACCGCGTATACGCCTATCGCGAAAGGCTCACACAGGGCGGCCTGGTCGAGTGTTATTCGGCCATTGATTACCATGCAATTATCCTGAGGCATAACCATATACTCGCTCATGCAGCCATCGCCTTGTCCGGGTGTACCGAGGAAGGTTAGATTGTAACAAGTGTTCTCTCTGCCCATCTTACACTGCGGGCATTGGTGGCAGGAGACGGCCGGCTCGACTACTACTTCGTCGCCTACTTTGATATTCTGCACAGATGAGCCAACTTCAACAACCGTAGCGGAACACTCATGGCCAACGAGGTATGGATACCGGACAACCTGTGAGCCGATCTTTCCGTTTTTGTAGTAATGGACGTCACTGCCGCAAACGCCGACCTTTTCGATCTTCAGCAGGACGTCGGTATCTTTTTCGATGACGGGGTCAGGGACGTCTGTGATTTTCATCTGGGCGATACCGGTAAGTACAACTGCTTTCATTTGCGAAACCTTTTATTGAAAATTACACATTCCTTTTTGTCATTGCGAACGAAGTGAAGCAATCTCAAACATTCGTACCCTTGAGATTGCCGCGTCGCTTCGCTCCTCGCAATGACACCCCTTACACATTAAATCGGTAGTTGATAATGTCACCGTCAGCGACTACGTATTCTTTTCCTTCGAGCCTTGTTTTGCCGGCGGCTTTTACGGCTTTTGCGTCGCCGAACTGCTTTAAGTCATCGTAAGCCATGGTCTCAGCCCTGATAAAGCCTCGTTGAATATCCGAATGGACCTTGCCGGCAGCCTCGACAGCAATGGTGCCTTTTTTTATAGGCCAGGCACGGACTTCATCGGAGCCTACAGTTAGAAAGCTTATAAAGCCCAACGCTGAATAACATGCGTTAACGAATTTTCCTTTTCCTGATTCTGCCATACCCAGGTCGGCCATAAATTCGGCCCTGCTGTCAGCATCAAGTTGCGCGAGTTCATATTCGAGCTTGGCACAAATCTCGACAACCGGTACAGAGATGTCAAGATTGCCGGCAAAATCAAATTTTGTTTCCAGTTGGTCTTCGCCAACATTAACGGTGACGATCATCGGCTTTAACGTCAAAAAGCCAAGAGACTTGATAAGCTCACGCTCAGAGGCTGTTTCAATGACCGAGCTAATTGGCTTTTCCGATTCGATCGCTTCTGCGAGTTTTTTCTGCAGGGCCAGTTCCGTTTTATCATGTGCCTGGGTCTTTGTTGGCTTGTGTATCTGTTTTTCGAGCCTTTCGATCCGTGTCGTCACCAGCTCCAGGTCGGCAAGCAGAAGTTCGGTCTTGAGTTCATCCAGGTCCCTGGCAGGATCGACGCTGTTACGGTAGGTCGGCACCGTTGGATTCTCGAACCCGCGTATAACCAGCACCAACAGATCGGTCGTTCTTATCTTATTGATCAACCTGCGTGCCGCCGCCCTACCGTGTTCATCGGTAAAATTAAAACCCGGCAGGTCGAGGCAGTCGATCGTGCCATGGACGGTCTTTTTGGGCTTATAAAGTTCTGTGAGCCAGTCGAGCCTTTCGTCAGGTACCGGGACGATGGCCTCTTCTATCGCCACCGAACCAACAGTTGGCATATCCTTACCACTAACAGCCGAGAGTAACGTACTTTTACCAGACTGTAATAACCCTATCAATGCCGCTTTCATATTTTTGCCTTTTAAAAAAAATATTAACCACGAATTATCACGAATCAACGCGGAAAAAAATCAAACTTTATTATATACACTATTGCCGTGACAGTCATAAGCCACTACTGCTGGGAAATCTACAACTTCGAGTTTTCTTATTGCTTCTGTGCCGAGTTCTTCGTAGGCGATTATTTCTGCTTTGGTGATATGTTTACTGAGCAGCGCCCCTGCCCCGCCGGTAGCAGCCAGATGCACAGCACCATATTGTTTCAACACGTCGCGAACATGGTCACTTCTATAGCCTTTACCGATCATTGCTCGCAGGCCTTTAGCGATAAGCGTGGGTGAAAAGTCGTCCATTCTCGAAGATGTCGTAGGGCCGGCTGCGCCTATTACCCGACCGGGTCTGGCAGGGCTTGGGCCTAAAAAATAAATTACGGCTCCTTCAAACTCGAAAGGTGATTTTTCTGACGCCTCTATGGCCTGGCATAATCTCTTATGCGCCATATCGCGGGCGGTGTAAATTGTGCCGGTGACAGCTACTTCGTCGCCGGCTTTCAAGGCCTGGACGTCGCCGCCTGTTAACGGGGTATTTAATTTCTTAACCTGGCTCATAATTAAACTTTTTCTCTTATTATATTTGCTCCGACTGGATTCAATCGTTCTTCTATTCTTTCGTAGCCTCGATCGATGTGATATACCCTGTTTACAATGGTCGTGCCATGGGCGGCCAAGCCTGCTAAAACAAGAGCAGCCGACGCCCGCAGGTCCGAAGCCATCACGGGAGCGGCGATCAACTTATCAACACCTGCGACGATAACAGTTGGGCCCTCCTTACGCAAATTTGCCGCCATTCGATTCAATTCTGCGACGTGCATAAACCGGTCCGGGAATATCTTTTCGGTTATAACGCTGTTACCGTTGCCGAGTGATAGAAGCGCCATGAACTGAGCCTGCAGGTCGGTAGGAAAACCCGGGAATGGCTGAGTTGTAATATCAGCTGTGCCTATCTGTCCGGTTCGGGCAACCACACTGCCATCGCCATCAGCCTCGACATCAACGCCTACACTTCTTAACCTGTCGACGACCGCCATCATATCACCGAGTCCGACATTTTCGATGTTCAACTGCCCTGCCGTTATAGCAGCCGCTACCATGAACGTACCGGCCTCTACGCGATCGGGGGCGACGGTATGCTCTATGGGATGCAATTGGTTTACGCCCTGAATGGTCAATCTCGGCGAGCCGATACCTGTTATTGACGCGCCCATTTTATTCAGGCAGTCGGCGAGTTCTGCGATTTCCGGTTCACATGCGGCGGACTCGATAACCGTTTTGCCCTTAGCTGTCACCGCGGCCATCATCACATTAGCGGTACCGAGAACGGTCGAGCCGAACGGTCCGCCTAAGAAAATCTCTTTACCTTTCAAGCCGGCAGGAGCTTCGGCAATGATGTAACCGTTTTTCAAATGTATTCTGGCACCGAGTTCGCGCAGTCCTCGCAGATGAATGTCAACGGGGCGATCGCCAATTGCGCATCCGCCGGGCATGGATACTTCCGCCCTGCCGCAACGGGCGAGTAACGGGCCGAGTATGCAGATACTGGCTCGCATCCTTCGCACTATTTCATATTCGCCTACCGGATTATCGATCGAGGTCGAATCTATTGTCAGTTCACCATCGGAGCCTGACTGTATTTTGCAGCCCAGGCTTCTGAGCAGTTCGGCGCATACACGGATATCCGAGAGCTTTGGAACCGATCTCAATACCGATCTGCCGGGCGCTAATAGGGTCGAGGCCATTATCGGCAGAGCGGCGTTTTTCGAGCCGTTGACCGTTAACGAACCTTTAAGTCTGACCGGACCATTGATTTTGAATATGTCCATTATCGAATTTCCTTGAAAAGATATGACTAATGTAATACAAGACGGTGTTACTTTCAAGTTTAGCTGTGTTTGTTTTACGGAATTTTTGGAAATCTTTGAAATAATCGAAGAAAATCTCGGTCAGATGAACATCGCGGATATCGTTATATGGACATCCGGGACGCTTTGCCTGGCCTGGTGGCTGCTGAATACCTCTCTGGGGAAACGCGCACTGGACGAAACACCGCAGCGAAGAAACAATATGCCCGCATACCTGCCCTTTGTGCCGCTGCTTGTTCTTATCTGCGTTATTTCGATAGCGACCGCGATCTCGGAAAAACTCTATCCAGACCTGGGTGACTGGCAGGAGGCCTTTGTCAGTAACATTATTATGTGTCTTGGCGCGATCTCGTGTTCGATAACAGTGCTGTTGCTGGCACGCAAAAGTTTCGCACGGGGACTTAAGGGGTTCGGGATCGATTTTAGAACACTTTTCAAGGACTTCGGCGGAGCTTTCGTAAATTTGCTTAGCGTCTGGCCTGTATTCGTTGCGATGCTGCTGGTGACAATATTTTTAGGCAAACTGTTTTACGGCTCCGATTTCCATATCACCCAGCATGAAGAACTTGAACTGATAAGCACGCATACTCAAACGCCTGTTAGAATATTGATATTTATAACCGCGGTTGTTATCGTTCCGATCGCAGAAGAACTGTTCTTTCGAGGAATAATTCAGACTACGCTGCGGTCGTTTCTTAAAAGGCCATGGGTGTCAATTATGATAACATCGAGCGTCTTCGCGGTCGTTCACGCAAATCCAGAGCATTGGGCCAGCTTGTTTGTGATCTCGGTCTGTATGGGATATGCTTACGAAAAAAGCGGTTCGTTATTACGGTCGATATTTGTTCATTCACTTTTCAACGCTATCAGCATTTTAGCGGCACTTTTGCAATAACTTTTTACCACTGCGCTTCGGAATACGGGCCGGCTGGGCCTTTTTTAGCTGCGGATTGCGAACGTAACTTGATGATAGCCTGGGCAATAGCAACATCGCAGGGACGAGTGATCTTGATGTTGGCCGAATCCGTCTCGACGATAGCGACCTTTTCGCCAAGGGCCTCGACCAACTGGGAGTCGTCACTGATATTATCTGCATCGAGGTTCTTAAGATTCGCGTATGCTTTTTTCAGAAGCTCGGTTGCAAAGACCTGCGGCGTCTGCGCTTCATAGAGCCCTGTCCTGTCAATTGTCTCTACAATATTGGAGTCCTGGACTTTTTTTAGTGTCGCAACGACAGGACAGGCCAACATCGCGGCACCGGTTTGGGCGGCAGCCTTAAAGCAGGCATCGATCCATTCTTGTGTCAGACAGCATCGTACAGCATCATGGACCGCGACAAGATCGATGTCATCTTTTATAAGCTCAAGCCCTTTGGCGACAGTGTCGAAACGTTCGTCTCCGCCGAGATATGTTTTTACACCGAAAAACTTCAGATTAGCGCCCCATTTGACCTCTACCAGCTCCTGGTCGTCTTTGCTGATAGCTAACAACACCTGCTTTACGTCCTTATGGCCGGTGAAAAGCTCGACACTGCGCAGAAAAGCCGCCCTGCCGGCTACGTCAACAAAAGTCTTTTTCCTTTTGCCTCCAAACCTGCTGCTGGCACCAGCTGCACAAATTATGACCGCGATATTTTTAGTGTTTTCCAACATGGCGGTATGATAATACTTTTTCACCGCAAATGGAAATTAAAAATGCCCTGTAGAAAAGTCATAAGATTTGTGCGTTGCGAGCGAAGCAATCTCAAACGCATAAAAACCAAGATTGCCGCAGTCGCCTTCGGCTTCTTCGCAATGACGTTTGCAGCAGTAACTACGTAAATGAATCTATCTTTTCTTTGCAGATTTTTTTGGTTAAGCGTTGCAGCAATCTCACATGTTTAGCAAGGTATTCTAACTGCTTTTTCGTTATCTTGTAATCGAGGTCATAGCGAGCACCGATATAAGCATAATCCAACAGTTCAAAAAGTTTCTCCTGCTCGGCGGTTTTTCTGGGAAAAATGTTACGCAAGGTACGATCATGTTTCCCTACCATATGGCCTAATATCATTAGATAGTGCTCATTGGGATTGTAACCAGTAAAAACCAATAGAATGGCTTTATAAGAATGTTCTGTAGCCTGATGAAGATTAAAAGCTGCGATTTCGTATTCACGTTTTTCAAGGGCAGATTCATACATAGCATAAAACCCCTGTGCCCTTTTGTACCAGTAATCATAGTAGTCCTGTGCGATTCGTTTTTGCTCAGCGGGTTTTAGTTTTCGTTTGCGGGCGAGTTTATAATTGCCGCTGTCATAGAGCATTATCCCCTCTTTTTTTATATCGGCAAAGAAGTACCGGCCTTCAGCTAACTGGATGTTTAAAAACTGTATATCGTGAGCGATTATTCTAACGTGGGTACTTAGTCTGAGCTTATCGCGTTTTTTTGTAACGTTGTTCCATAGCCTGGTATTGGCAGCGGTTTTCTTTTCGCTGGTTACAACGAGTATGTCGTAATCGGATACATGGCCTGATCTGCGATCAGGGGCGAGGTCTTCCTGCTCTTTGTAATCGCCACGCGCATAGCTGCCATACAGGATTATCATTTCCGCTTCTTTGGCAAATTCGCGGATTTTCTCAACGATAAGCTTTAATTCGTCCTGCTTATATTTTGGCAAATGTGCTAATGTTTTTCTCATGATGGAAATATTATTGCATAGGAAACATGGAAGTTAAAGTGAAAAATAAAAAATATGGAATTGGGACTGTGAGATTGCCGCACAGTTGCACTCCTCGCAGTTGCAAATGTTGCCCCAAAACCCCGCAATACGAGATACTAAATCGTTACAGCTTTAAGGCGTTGTCTGACCTCGGCGTTATCGCCAGCCTGTTCGCCCGGCTTGAATGGCAAGGGATCGACAAATTGTATCGCTACACGGCGTAGAAAATTGCCTGAGTCCTCGACTCGACATACTCTGCCCTGGCGTGTGAAATTTGCCATATCGAAAGCATCTTCATCAGCAAAGCGAGGAATACTAAAACGGGCTGTTACTTCCTGACCGTCATAGGGGCAAGTGTCATCGTTATGGCAGGTAAAGGCGGCACCGCCGCTGCTGATATCGACTATCTGGCCCTGAACAAGGGTCTCGTTAAAATCCTCAGCGAACCATATAGGCCAATGATAACGCAGTCGCTGTTCTATTCTTCGATCGTCTTTTTCTGTTCTGTCCATAATATAAAACCCTAACTATTTATCCATTCTCTTTCATATTAAATTAAATCGACAGAATACAAGTTTTGCTTTAATTGAAAAAATAATTTTATCAGTTGATAAGCCTGATTGGCCCTTTTTGAATTTATAACGATGAAATAGCAGGAAAAAGACTTTATAAGAGATTTGCCTATGCCGCGAGCAAGTTCCTATAATCAAAGCTGACCAAAACCAATTTTTTCGATTTTTCTGCGATATTCGCCTAAAAAGACGTTGACTCGGCGAACCAATTGATAATAGAATCGTAGATTCAATGTTTTTAAGAAACTTTTGATTACAGGAGATTTAAAATGTATGCCAAATTCGATTCCAGCAAAATAATGTCAAGGTTACTTATATCGTCGGTTCTGTTGTTGATCGTGGCCAGTCCGGCAGTAACTTTCGCACAGGATGCCAATAGCATCAATGCACTGAGGCAGATCGGTAAAACTTTCTCTCAGATCGCCGAAAAAACCTCACCTGCCGTGGTATGGATAACAGCTGAAAGGTTAGTCAGTCGCCAACAGCCCTCGATGAGACAGTCGCCCTTTGGCGACCCGTTTGAAGATGACGATATCCTTGAGTTCTTTTTCGGTCCGCGTCACCGTCGTCAACAGGCACCTCAGCGTAAACAGCGTCAAACAGCTCAGGGCTCGGGCTTCATCGTATCATCCGAAGGGTATATCCTCACAAATAATCATGTGATCGCCAAGGCTGAAAAGATAACCGTAACCCTTGCCGACAAGCGTGAATTCAAGGCTGAGATCATCGGTACCGATCCTGATTCGGAAGTGGCGGTAATAAAGATCGAAGGAGATAATTTTACATCTCTGGAATTGGCGGATTCTGACGTAATAGAAGTCGGCGAGTGGGTGCTGGCTATTGGAAACCCCTTTGGACTAAGCCATACCGTCACCGCCGGCATCATAAGCGCAAAGGGAAGGAATATCGGCTTAACTACCTATGAAGATTATATCCAGACCGATGCGGCGATCAACCCGGGCAATTCTGGCGGGCCTCTGATCAACCTCGACGGAAAAGTCATCGGGATCAACACCGCTATCTATACCCGAAGCGGGGGCAATATGGGCATCGGGCTGGCGATACCTATCAATACCGCAAAATCGGTCTATAAGGACATCATCGAAACCGGAAGCGTATCGAGAGGTTTTCTGGGTATCGGCTACAGGGCGGTAGACGCCGAATTAGCCGAAGCGCTGGAACTGGAAGATGCCAAGGGGGTGGTCATTACAGAAATCATCGAGGATTCAGCAGCTGAAAAGGTCGGGCTAAAACGTTATGACGTGATCACCAAATTCGCAGGTCAGCCTATCGCCGATGAGTACGACTTTAGAAAACGTGTCGCTTTGCTAAAGCCCGGCACCGAAGTAGAGATCATCTTTATACGTAACGGGAAGGAAAAAACCATTAGAGTCGAACTGGGCGAAAGACCTGGCAAAAAAGTCGCGGCAGAAGAGCCCAAGGCACTTCAGGATCTGGGGTTGAGCGTCCACAGTCTTACAGATGAGTTGATTCAGCGTTATGGGTATCAGGATTTATCTGGCGTAATTGTAACTTCCGTCGAGCCCGATTCACCAGCAGCAAAAGTTGGGATAAAACCTGGTTTGCTGATCATGGAAGTCAACCGTAAGCCTGTCGAAAATATAAAACAGTTCAATAAAGCAATTAAAAAAGCTGCTAAGAAAAACATCGTTCTACTGGCAATCACTGATGGAAGACGCAGTTTTTTCGCGCCGTTGAGATTCCCAGAAAAATAAACTTAAGCGTAACACCTTTACTTGAAAGACTTTAGCCTCGCCACAAGCGGGGCTATTGCTTTTTTGTGCCAAAGGTGTTATAATATGGGGTTTGTGGGCCTGCCTTTGTTGGGTGGGCCTTTAGTTTGAGTAAAGATTTTTTCAGGAGTTTTGACTATGGGTTGTAATTTGGCAATCGCCGGTGTGACCGGTGCGGTTGGACAGGAATTTCTCGCTATTTTAGAACAAAGGGATTTCCCTTTCGATTCTTTGAAGATGTTGGCTTCGAGCAGATCAGCCGGCAAAACGATCGAGTTCAAGGGCAAAGAATATATCGTCAGTGAATTGACCGAAAATAGTTTTGATGGAATTGATATTGCCCTGTTTAGTGCGGGCGGTTCCAGAAGTAAACAGTTCGCTCCAGCAGCTGTAAAAGCCGGCACCGTCGTCGTCGATAATTCTTCGGCTTTTAGAATGGACACGGATACCCCTCTTGTCATCCCTGAGATCAACCCGGAAAAAATAACCGAGAATAAAGGCATCATCGCTAACCCGAACTGTTCGACCATTATCGGCATCGTTCCCGTTTGGCCGCTGCACAAGGCGAATCCTGTAAAAAGAATGATCGTCAGCACCTACCAGGCCGCAAGCGGAGCTGGACAATCGGCTATGGCCGAACTCGAAGAACAAACTCGCGAAATACTCGACGGCAAAGAGCCTACCTGTAACACTTTTCCGTATCAGATCGCGTTCAATGTATTTAGCCATAATTCTCCGCTCGAACCTAACGGCTACAACGAAGAAGAAATGAAAATGGTCAAAGAGACTCGGAAGATCTTCGATTGTCCGGAGATCGCTATCACCTGCACCTGCATTCGCCTGCCTGTTTACAGGGCGCATTGCGAGAGTATCAACCTTGAGTTCACAGACCCGATCACTGCCGATCAGGTCAGGGATCTGCTCAGTACGGCTCCTGGTGTAACGGTAATGGACGACCGTGAGAATAATCGTTTCCCGATGCCGATCGATGCTTCCGGTAAAGACGACATCCTCGTCGGACGGATTCGCCAGGATGAATCTATCCCTGATAATCGAGGGATCAATCTCTGGGTCGCGGGCGATCAACTGCGAAAAGGCGCTGCCCTTAACGCTGTACAAATCGCTGAAAAATTGCTCTAATGCCGTCATGGCTCAGCGTAAGATATTACTGACGATACAATATGATGGCACGGATTACCACGGCTGGCAGGTTCAGCCGGGCTGCGATACCATCCAGGGTTGCCTCACGCACGCTTTGCAGAGCCTTTTCGGCACCGATGTCCAAATTAAAGGCGCGAGCAGAACCGATGCCGGCGTAAATGCTCTTGGCCAACTCGGACTGATACAGGTCGATTCACCGATCCCAACCGAAAACCTGTCAAAGGCTCTGACTGCCAGAGTCCCCAGAGATGTCGCAGTTTCTGAGGCTGTTGATGTGCCGCTGGATTTCGATCTGTCCGCTGCTGTCAAAAATAAATTGTACCGCTACACTATCTGCACCGCACTAACTCGGCCGGTACTGCGGATAAGGCGATGCTGGCACCTGCCGAAAAAACTCGACACCGCCGCTATGGCAGAAGCCGCAGGGATACTCGTAGGCAAACACGACTTCAAATCCTTCGCTTCCGCGGCTGATACAAGAGAAAATTCTATCCGAACAATTTTTCGCTGCGACGTCACCAGCCAGGACGATTTAATATATATAGATGTCGAAGGTGACGGATTTTTGTATAATATGGTCAGAAACATTGTTGGCTCACTCGTAGAGGTCGGCACAAACAGATGGAAACCGGAAAAAATGCAGCAGGTACTCGATGCAAAAAACCGAACCGCAGCAGGACCGATAGCACCACCAGCAGGCCTATGTCTAATGTGGATAAAAATATGAAAATTGTTCATATAATAACCAGGCTGATTCTCGGCGGTGCGCAGGAGAATACATTGATCACCTGCAAGCTGCTCGCCGAACGTGGGCACGATGTCACTTTGATCACCGGCCCCGCTATAGGCCCGGAAGGTGAATTGTTCAACCAGACGAAAAACCAAAAATACAAAGTAATCGTCGTCGATAAAATGTTCCGCGCTATCAATCCGCTTTTTGATATTCCCGCTTATTATAAAATACGCAGACTGTTAAAACAGTTGCAGCCGGACATTGTTCATACGCATTCAGCCAAGGCGGGTATTCTCGGCAGGTTCGCGGCGTACGGTCTGAAGAACAGGCCCAAAATTGTTCATACTATTCACGGCCTTGCGTTTCATAAGTACCAGAGCCAACTAATGAATAAATTCTACATCGCAATCGAAAAAACGACCGCCAAACGGACAGACTTCTTTATCACCGTCGCAGACGCTATGACCGAACAAGCAACCCAGGCTGGTATTTCGACACCTGATAAATATGTCACCGCGTATTCTGCGATAGATGAAGATACGTTCCTGGAGGCCATATCCGAAGAAGAGAAAGGCAGGTTCCGCCAAAAATACTCTATCGCTGAAGACGCCGTCGTACTTGTAACCATCGCCAGGCTGTTCATTCTAAAAGGCCATGATCACATCATCGAATCCGCCAAGCAGCTTTCAAAACAATTCGATAACACGGTTTGGCTGTTCGTAGGCGACGGCAATCTCTCGGATACTTTCAAGCAGCAGGTCAGGGAGTTAGGGCTTAGCGACAAAATAAAATTTACCGGCTTATTACCGCCAAGCCAGATACCGCTTGCGATACAGTCGTCGGATATCCTGGTTCATTGTTCCTTAAGAGAAGGCCTGGCTCGCGCGATACCACAGGCGATGCTCTGCGGCAAACCCGCTATTTCGTTCGACGTCGATGGAGCCCGAGAGGTAGTGAACGAAAGTACCGGCAGACTTGTCGAGGCGAAAAACATTGAACATTTGATCGATGCCAGTGCTGAATTGATAGAGGACGAGGCTCTGCGAGAAAGTCTCGGGCAAACAGCACGAGAGAGTGTAAAAGAAAAGTTCGCACCTGAAACAATGGTCGAAGTAATCGAATCGGTTTACACAAAACTACTGGCCGCTGGGCAATAGAATCGATATATCAATCTATTTTACGGGACAATTCCAGCAGTACCTGCTTGGCATTATTAACGTTTTGCGCTAACTGCGTGTCGTCGCCAAGGTTTTCATAGTCGAATACTTTCAGAACACTGTCAAGTCTTTCAATATCCTTTTGGCCATCGGTGCCGAGCTTTTCCAACTTCGCCCGGACGATGCGGAGCTTCTCGAAATCTATTATACCTTCACGCAGTCTTTCGAATCGCAGCGAACTCCTTGGGCCCGGATATACAAGATAGCAATCGCCGGCCGGCCATTTGATGTGCCGAGCATCCAGCAGGGGCTCTTCGATCCATGTCATAAAAGCCCATCGCAGCGTCCCGTCAAAGCCGTTAGCAGCAGTGTACCAACCCAGCCAGACCGATTCGATAGGCGGGGAAAAGACAAAAGTATTGGGCCTGTCCGGACCGCAGCAGACATAAAACGTGGTCAGCTTCGATCGGGCTCTGCGTTCTTCTATTAACGGCCGATCCTCTTTTTTGGTGTGTCCGATGTAAATGCAAAGGTCGTCGATCTCATCGGTAAGCTCAGAGGCATAGTTGGCAGCCGAGGATATTTTGAATTCAGGAGCGACTCTTTTCAGGAAAACAAATAATTTTTCCATTATCTCATAGGGCCTTTCGTCCATGGCAATTGCTGTCCTGTCGAGCCAGCCCTTCTTTTTGAGATGCCTGGAGAAATCCTTTAAGAAGCCTGTCCAGTGTTCTTCATATTCAGCGGTCCCGGGAACCGCTGTAAAGGTGACATATTCATCAAGAGCCTGGTCGTAATATTTGAATCTGTTCGACCAGGGAACCATCGTCTGGCACTCGATCTGTCCATCGAGTCCAAACTTTGCGCAGAAGTTGACCCACTTATCAAATTTGGAATAATCGTAATCCCATGTGCCGTCGGCTTTTTTCGTCCACTCTACCAGCAAACCAAACCGATGGAAGGACTGACGGTTCCACGGGGCATCTATGATAGCAGCTGTAACATTTTTTTGTCCGATATCAGCGAGCATCCGCATCAAAGGAGTAAGTATTTTAAAATGCTCATCTGAAAAGAATTCGACGTTATGATAGGCGGCACTCGCGTAAGGGCTTTGCCATAGATCGATGTGGAACGAAAAGTCAGCAGGCTTCGGAACTGTCAGCCCCAGAATCTCTACAGCTACATCAAATTCAAGTTGCTCATCGCCTGCTGCTTTGACATGGAACTTGCCTGTATAATTGCCTGGTTTTGCTTTACGCGGTATTTCCACGGTCAGCCAGATAGGCCGAACGGTTTTGGCATGTATATCGAGGCGCTGAGCATCGTCGATAATATCGCCGCAAAGAGTTTTGTCGCCTCGAACGTAACGAACGAAATTGGCCGTCAAGGCAGATTTACCAAGTGACTTAGCCTTACTGTTTTTAAGTGCGTCGCAGTTGAAACGAACCTGATCGACTCTTTCGCCTGCATAAAGAACGATCTGGCCGTATAGCCTTTCGCCTCGCCAGCCTACCAGTTTCAGCGATCTTGACCCCTCAAGTTCGGGGACATGATGCTTGCCATACTTTTTGTCGATACTGCCGAAATACCCTTGCAGGCCCTTAGGCACCAACTGCCACTTTTCATTCTGCTGGAGAATTTCTTCTGGAGCCAGGTATCCTTCGATCTCGACAATATGACCGATACGGTGGTCGGTAGTCGTCCAGTTTGTGAAAGTCACCCGGACATACTTGACCTTGCGCTGGCCAAAGAAAAAGCTTTCGCCATGATTAAGTGCCTGGGCGGTGTTTTCAGTCTGATCGATTATTCTTTCCCAGTTATTTCCATCAAGCGATGTTTCAATATAGTACTTGTAGAACCTATAGCCATGCCAAAACGTCCACAGGCGTATATTATTTATCATCTCTGGTTGAGCCAGTTCGAGTGTGAAGACGCCGGGATCATCGTCAGTTGCCCAGTTTTTAAATGGGCTGTTCTTGATACCGTCAACAGCTAAATTGCCAGGCCTTTCTTTGCGAGCTGAGGATACTGTTACTTTGGCGTTTAGAAATAGATTTTGCAGTCCCGCAGTTAAAGCAGGATCAACAAGTTCATAAGGCTGATGCTGACGTGGCAGCGAAAAGCCAACCGAACAAAAGCATATAAGTATTATCGATATCAAAAAAATTCGCACAGTCTTCATATTTATCTCCTCAAACTGAGATTTCACATATTAAACGCTTAGCCATGCCGCTAAGCTTAATTTTCAATAGAATAACACATTTGTCTCACAAAGAAAAGTTTTGATAAAAAAAATATGATCCTATCAATACCGCAATTTCTTGATATATTTCGGTGGCATGTTATACTTATTATAATCTTTAACAGGAGGCTTACGTTATGAAAACGCTGACAAAAGAAATATGGGTAGACGTACCGCAACGCAGAGCTGTCGTGTCGATCCACAGTGAGGTGGAACGGCTTGTCGGCCAAAGCGGGGTTACGGATGGGCTTGTTCTTGTGAATGCGATGCATATAACCGCAAGCGTATTTATTAACGACAACGAATCGGGCCTGCATCACGATTACGAAATATGGCTTGAAAAACTCGCCCCGGAAAAACCATATAGCCAATACCAACATAACGGCTACGAAGATAACGCCGACGCTCACATGAAACGCCAGGTAATGGGCCGTGAAGTTGTAGTTGCGATCACAAACGGCAAGCTCCACCTGGGCCCATGGGAACACATCTTCTACTACGAGTTCGACGGCAAAAGAAAAAAACGATTACTCGTAAAGATCATCGGCGAATAAAAACGCCCAATATTTGCTACCAGAAAAAGAGAAGCAGGATGGACAGATATGCGAAACAGTGCTTACCCCTGCTTATGTTGATTTATTTACAGCAATCTTTGATCATAAACCAAGAGCGGTGGAGTAAATGCCCACCGCTCCAAGTTACAAACTGCTTTTAGCAATAATAAATCTAAAGCACTATTCGTCCGTATCATCAAAGGTAATAAGATTGTGCTCGAATAGGTACTCACTCGGATTCCATCCAATCATTTTTGCATCATCACAGTTTACGTCGTCGGTTAAGACAAGCCAAATTTTGGCTCCCTCTGTGTTATCATCGTAATCGGCTGGCAAGTCACCGGTTTCTACGGAACCCTTTATGTGAACATTGCCGTCTTCGTTAGCCAGCTTTGTGCCCAGGCAGATCAGGCCTTGGCCCGGCCATGGGTCGGGGTAGTAAATCAGCGTATAACTCTGTCCGGGTGTGAGTTCATGTCCATTGAACACAAAATCGAACATGGAGCCTGAGAGTCTGTATCTCATTTTTCCCCATGCGCCGCTATCAATAATTTCCCAGGTATTGGGGTCTTTTTCGTAGAGATATAGATGCGCAGTATTTGATTTCCCTGCCTGGCCATTAGGCCCTTTGCCGATTACAGGAATAACAATAGTGGCCAGCAAGCTTAATACTACGAGACCTAATATGCATTTTGACTTTAAACTTTTCATTTTTGGTAACCTTTCATTTTTTTTGGGTTCATAATACACTATGCCGCAGACAGGCCGCGGCACCAACAAACCTTCTCATTCCTTTGGTTACGAATTAGTCTCTATCCATGGTTATTTTTTCATAGGCACACTCCTCCAAAATCACCTTGAACATCAAAAGTTTACTCTTTCAAAAAAAATATCAATTCAACGCTATCACTTGGGAAGCGAATAAAACAAAATAATCGCGGCTTGACAATCAGGGCTTACCCCTTTTTTTTTGTAAGGTAAAACCCCATAGGTCATCTGGAGGATAAAGACTCGATTAACTGTCATGTGCGTCTGCAATTTTTACAGAAAATCTTTGAAGATTTTGCACTAAAACAAATTTATAGAATTAGTATGTCCAATCCGCAGCTTGTTTTACTGATCCTTCAGCAGTTGTTTGATGCTGTGTTGGGCGAGGTTTTCACGCTGGGTTTGTTTTATCTGTGCGAGTGATTCGGGTTCTTCTGGCGGACACTGGCCGAAACCGGCTGACTCTACTGCCTCTGCTATCTGAGATAATTTTATATTGGCAGGGTCCTGGGCGGGGACGTACCCTTCTTTCGGGTCAGAGCTTTTCAGCAGAATGCCGTTAGCGACGAGCAGGTTCAATATCTTATCGCCAAACTCAGCGGGCATATTCAGCTTACTGCATATAACTCCGGATTCCACCGGCGCAGAATTTCGTTGAAAAGCGTCAGCTATCTCTCTGACTATATTGATGGCTGTAATGCCGTTAGCGATAAAGTAATCTTCGCGTCTGCGAGCAACGGAAATCTCGGCGGCGTCGAGGCTTTTCAAATGCTGGGTTGTAAAAGTCAACTGCAAACCAAACAAAACTATCTGCCAGGTAATATATATCCACAACACCGTTATCGGTATCAACGCCATCACTCCGTAAACCGAAGCGTACGGCTTATAGCGTGTCAAATAATAGCCAAACAGATTTTTCGCGATCACCCATAGCAGCGCCGCGACCAAAGCACCCCAAACAGCTGCCTTAGTCTGAACCCTTGTATTAGGCAGAACGAAATAAAGCAAAAAGAAAGCTATCGTCGCTATCACAAAAGAAACCAACGCCGGCGTAGCGGTTGACAATACCGTCTGCTGGAACTGACCGAGAAGTGTAAGTTTGGTCGTGATATAAATACTCAGCCCAAGAAGTAAAGGCCCTAAGGTCAAAAGTGCCCAGTAATTGATCGTGCGCTGCAGGAACCTCCTGCCCTGCGTGACATGCCAGATATGATTGAACGATCGTTCAACTGTTGACAGCAGAGCAACCGCGGCCCAGATCACTATCGCCAAACTAAAAATTGTAACCGCACCGGTATTTGCCCCGCCAAAAAACTGCCCGACAATATTATCGATATTATCGGTCAGCTTAACTTTCTCGTCGGGACTGTCACTGTCAGGAGCGTATTCGATGGTCGAGAGATTCAACTCATCGTAGATCAGATTCGTGACTTTGTTCCCGATCTCGCTGGAAGCGGGAAAAAGCTGGAATATCAACAGCATAACGATTGCCAGAGGAACGATGCCGAAGATGGTGTGATAGGAAAGAGCCGCTGCCTGCTGACCGGAACGGTTTTTCTTAAGCAGTTTGACGCAATGCGACCAGAGCTTGATCTGAAAGACAGCGAATTTACCCGCCCTGCCAAGCTGGGTGGTTGGAGTAGTCAAAAGTTTCGCCAGCATATATATCCCCTTCAATTTTAACTTGAATATATAATATTAAGTCGGCTTGATCGCCACATTTAATTAAACAATCCTTCGATCCCTTTTCGCAGTTCATCTTCCAGTAGGTCCTTGAGCTGATCTTCGAGCAGAGCGCCCATGTCAAGTTCGGGATTATCGGTAGTACCCTTAAGACGCAGCTTTACCGGCTTACCCTCGGTTTCTCCGCCGATCCTGAGAGTGCTTCCGGTGGCGGTATAAGGCAATGTGATCGTCATATCCAGGCTTTTGTCGAGCCCGATAACACCCTTAAAATGAACCGGGTTTCTACCAACATCCATCCGCATATCGTCGTATCTAAGATAGCCATCTTTCAAAACAAATCTTGTCGGATGAATTGTCATATCCTTGGATGCTGACCCATCATCAAGCAGTGAAATGATCTGGCCGAGCAGATCCGACGCCTTTAAATTAAGGTCCCTGACCGCGAACGTCCCGATGACGACGATGTCGTTTTTATTTTCAGCCGACAGCGGAATAACAAGCTGCTCACAATCAAAATCGGCCACGCCGGTGACATTAAAGGCGTTAGCAAAAATAGGATTCACATACGTCAGCAGTTTTTTCGTCATCTCGTCATTAAGCTGCACATCTTTTACAATATGCATCGGCCCAGGTGTTTTCAACAGCGAAGGTAACTGCTTGAAATTTACGGCCCCACCGAAATTCAACTTACCATTATTCACCGGCGAAGTAAAAGAACTGATCCGCATGACACCTTTTTGAAACTCAACAGGCACCTCAGTCTCGCCGAAATTCAATCCCATATAACCTGCTCTGTCAAAACCGAGCTTAGCTTTGGTATCGAGATTACCTAAAAACTGCTCACTTTTGCCAATGGGATATTGGCTCCTAAAAGTAACAGAGTCTTTTCTTTTACCCTCAAGCTCAAGGCCCTCAGGCAGAACAGCCGAGGCAAATTCACCCATCGCCTCCCAGTCATAATCCAGATCCGCTTTGCCTGTCACCTTGGTCTGCCCGCCCTTGTCCTGCTGGCCGTAATTGCCTTTTATCTTTATCTGCGGACTAACCAATTGCCATTCGAGAGAATAAGTTTTCAAAACCGGATTGACCGTAGCCTGGCCGGTGAGCGTAACTTGTTTCTGCTCAAAGGGCTTTTTGTCAGCAGAAACAAGTTTCAAATCCCTTATCCTTGTATCTTCGGTTGCAATTCGATAGCTGTCATTAACCTGGATTATAGAAATATCCGTATCGGCTGTCCCATATAACCGCATCCGGGTCGGCCATTTGCCGGATAGAGCCGCAAAAGGCTGGAGCTTTTCAAGATTGACATCGCCGGCGAGAACTTTTACCTTCAATGGCTTGTCCGCTTTATCACCCAACGGCACAACCGCATCCGATACGGACATCTGCCCCAAAGTCGCCTTGGCCTTTAAGCTGTCAATATTTAATATGTTCTTTTTCGTATCGATCACGAACGAGTAATCCACATCAGTTCTCGGCTCCGACGCCTTGATACCATCTTTTGAAGTCAGGCTAATTTGCTTACAAACCGAGGTGCCGGCTATAGTGATCTTGTCTTTACTCGAACCAGCCACGCCATTGGCAAGAATCTGCCCATCCAGTGACAACGCACCAATATCAACAAACGCACCCAATTGCTCGTGGGTTTTTCGCAGGTCTATGTCGGCTGTATATTTCAACTGTTCATTCGTGCCGCTGCAATCTATCTTTGCGAAAGATGATGACAGTTGCAGCTTATCATATCTTATTTTTTCCTTGTCAGAAGTTATTTCAGCGATAACTGTCACCGGCTCTGAAAACGCCACCTGCTTGCCGTCAACTACGCCTGCCAAATCCACAATATTTCCACCACCGAGAATTTCTCTTTTACCCGCCCTGCTCGAAGTCTCTACCTTTGCACTAAGTTTGCCGGAAGTAACTCTCATTCCCTCTTTTACACCAAGCGTATTAGGCATTTGCGAAAGAAGTTGTGCCAAGTCACATTCGATATCTCCTTTAAGATCATAAGCAGAATCAGACTTTAGAAAATCGCCGAGCGCTTCGTACGATGTCGGAACAATACCAGCAACCTCAATAGAGGCCCAGTCACTGCGAACATCGAGCCTGGTAATTTCTATCAGGCCGTCACTGCTTTGCAGTTTCACCGTAGCGTCCAGTCGGCTCGTCCTCAAACTATCGCCCTTCAGTAAGTCGCTGGTAACATCCAGGTCCCTGGCGATTACGCTTCCTTCTAATTTATCTATCCGTCCTTCTTTAAGCTTACTCTGCAAATTCGCCGAAACCAGTCCTTTGGCCTGAACCTCTACGCCTGCCAATTCAAAGATCGGCCCCAACGTACTGATATCAAGGTCATTGACTTCGATAGTAACTTCTCCACTTGTCCCCTCTAAATTCCAGCCGGTCCGTTTTTGGGGTTTGATATGGCCGTCGAGATGGACTTTAGAATTCTTAGCACCATTACCGGCTTTCATATCGACAGCAAATTGGCTCTTCCTGCCAAGTCCTCTCAAATTCAGCGTGGAATTTATCTGCGAAAATCGGCTCGACTCCAAATTGGTCCCGGTCACTTCCAAACTGCCGTCATTAACTATAAGGTCAATTTTCTTTATCGCCAACCCATCGCTTCTGCTTGCGCCTAAGATCGACGCCGTATACACCGCCGGTTCAGGGACAGGGTTGAACGACTTATTGCCCTTGACTTTGATCCGAATATCAGGTTGATCGATGATCGTTTGACCGAACGACAGAGAGCCCATCAAAATAGAAGTGTAATGAGGCTTAGTGAAAATCTGCTTAACCTCAACTGATGTCCTGCTGGAATTGTCTTTAAAGCTAAGCCCGGTGATCTTAACCCCGTTGAGCCAGCCCATTGAAAGATCGGCAAAACTGGTCTGGCCGTCAACCGAATCGTTTATTTTAGCCAGTATTATCTCACGGGCTCTTTCACTGGATACAAACGCCGGAACCAAGAGAAAAAAGCCAACGACAAAAAAGACTAACACCGCCAATATAATTATCAAACGCTTTTTTCTGGTTTTGGTTTTAGGCCTGACCCGGTCTTTCTGCTCAGATTGCATGCTTATACCCCTCCAAAAAAAGTTGAAAATCCGTTTTGCCAACCACTTTTGTTCTTAATCTCTGAGGCCTTGCTAATCGAGCGTTATTTCATCTGATTTATTTTTGACCAGTGTATCAACTTTCTCAGAGTATTTTTTGGTTATCTCATCAATTTGCTTCTTACCGTTATCACGATCGTCCTCGGTAATAACGCTGGCTTTTTGCTCTTTCTCCA
>JBHPGW010000010.1:0-53484 GCA_042569785.1 Planctomycetota bacterium
TCAGGGAGAAAGCAGAAGTTGAGTTTGATGAGGGAGGGGACTGTGTTCGCGGAACAGGCTTTACCCAGGACATCACCGAACGTAAGCATGCTGAACAAGAAATTCAGGACCTGGCGAAATTTCCGAGTGAGAATCCGAATCCGGTTATTAGAGTATCATCTGACGGTACAATTCTTTATACCAACGCAGCGAGTTCGTTGGTTTTGAAGACGTGGGGATGTAGGGTTGGCGAGCGTATGCCTGAAGATTGCTGCAAGCGAGTAGATGAAGTGTTCCGGACAGGAAAAATATGCAACTTTGAGTTTAATTGTCATAATGAGCTGATCCTGTTGATGACACTGTCGCCTGTGATAGATGGAGGTTATGCTAATATCTATGGTCTTGATATAACCAGGCGCAAGCAGGTCGAGCGGGAACTTGTAGGGCTTAACGAAGAACTCGAGCAGCGAGTAACGGACCGTACTTCCATGCTTATAGAGGCTCATAAGCAATTATTGGAAGATGTGGAGGAGCGCAGACGGCTGGAAAGAGAGATAATCGGCGTAAGTGAAAGAGAGAAGAGGTTGGTAGGTCAGGAGTTGCATGACAGTGTCGGTCAGCAGCTTGTTGGAGCGGGTTTTGTCGCGCAGGTTCTGAGCAATGATCTTTTAGATAAGTTGCCTGATAAGGCGATAAAGGCGTCTGAAATGGTCGATCTCATTAAAGTTGCTCTGGAACAGACCCGTAGTATCGCTCATGGTCTTCATCCTGTCGATCTGGATTCGGGGAATTTGACGGCGGCATTAGCGGAGTTGGCTGATGATACAAGACGGGTATTTAATGTTCCCTGCGTATTTAAATTTGATGAATCGATAGAAATAGGTGATGTAGAAGTGGCAGGTAATTTGTACAGGATAGCTCAGGAGTCGATCACTAATGCGGTTAAACACGGCAGGGCAAGCGAAATAAATATGTCATTTGTTTCCAACAGCAAAGAAGCCACCCTGATAATTAAAGATGACGGTTGTGGAATTTCGGAAAATATTGATCGCAGTAAAGGGATCGGTTTGAGGATCATGAAATACCGTGCCGAAATGATAGGCGGCAGGCTTGATATTCAAAGGTGTCGCAAGAATGGTACTGTGGTAACGTGCAAATTTTCAGTAAAGAGAGACGCTAAACCGAATGGAGCAGATTATGAGACGGGAAAAACGCCAGATGAGGGTTGATGAAAATAAGACGAAAATTTTGATCGTCGAGGATCATCCTATTGTTCAGAAGGGTCTTTTGCAGCTTATCAATGAGGAGTCAGACCTTTTCATTTGCGGTCAGGCAGAAGACGGTCCTGAGGCGATGGGGCTTATTAAGTCGCTGGAGCCTGATCTTGTAACCGTGGATCTTTTTCTCAAGAAAAGCAACGGTTTGGATTTGATAAAGGATATCAAGCAGCAGTTTCCTTCGTTGCCGATCCTCGTACTTTCGATGCATGAAGAGTCACTTTATGCCGAGCGTGCTCTTCGGGCGGGAGCTCGCGGTTATATTATGAAGGCTGAGGCTATAAAGAATCTGATAGGTGCGATTCGTAAAGTTCTAAAGGGTCAGATATATGTCAGTGAAAAGATTTCTGCCATTATGATAGATAAATTGACGGTAGGCAAGGCGAAGTTCGGGGCTTCTCCGGCAGATTGCCTCAGTGATCGTGAGTTGGAGGTTTTTCTTCTGATCGGCAAGGGTTATGGAACGAGTCAGATAGCTAAAAAGCTGTGCCTAAGTGTAAAGACTATCGAGACTTACAGATCTCATATCAAAGAGAAGCTGAACATATCCAATGCGGCGGGGCTTCTTCGCTATGCCATTCCCTGGGTAAACACACAGAAGACAGGGCTGAGTGAATAGTTTCAAAGCCATATCCATAGTATATCGCCGGATAAGTGTAAGGGTGTTTCAACTGATAAGCAAAACAGTTTCTGCCCTGATATACAAAAGTAAAAGTATTTGTTATATTCCGGCGACCGGTCGAAGTGTATGAAAAGGGGTTTTTGTGCAGTATTTGCTCAAAGCAAGTGTGTTGACTTAGATTTCATTTGAAAGGGGGATAGCTATGGTTGTTACAGTATCTAAAATGTTGGCTCTGGGTACGAGAGCACCGGATTTCAGTCTGGTTGATACGCAGGGTAAGAAGGTCTCTTTGAGCGATTTTAGCGAGTCGAAAGTTTTTCTGGTAATTTTCATGTGCAATCATTGCCCGTTCGTCAAACACATCCTGAGCGGTCTCGTTGAGCTGATCAAGAACTATCAAGCTAAGGGGGTTGGGGTTGTCGGAATAAACTCGAACGATGTATCTGAATATCCGGATGACAGTCCGGAGATGATGGCGAGGATAGCGAAAAAGAAGGGCTTTAGTTTTCCTTACCTTTTCGATGAAAGCCAGGCGGTTGCGAAATCTTATTTTGCTACTTGTACTCCTGACTTTTTTTTGTTTGATAGTGAAAGAAAGCTTGTTTATCGAGGTGAGATGGATGAGAGTCGGCCCAGTAATGATATACCGGTAACCGGAGTCGATCTGATCAGGGCGATGGAAGCGGCTCTTGCGGGGAGGGATGTCGGGATCGATCAAAAACCGGGTATAGGCTGTAATATAAAATGGAAACATGACAATAAGCCTGGATACGCGAAATGATTCAAACTGACCGAGGGTCAGTTTGAAAGTGTAAAATTTAAAACCTAAAAATCAAAATTGTTGAATCCGCCTTGGGGCGGATGGCTGATTTTATCATTGTTTTTTATGGGAGGAAGAAAAATGGAAACAGGAAGGATTTTTGTCTGTGGTCTTTGGGTTCTTGTTTGTGTGAGTTTGGTTGGTTGTGGCAGTAAGGCCGATGAGAACAAGCCAGTAGGACAGATTAAAGCGGAGGTTGAGAAGATGAATGTTAAGCAGTTGCGATCCATGGCAGTGAAGTATAAGGATGCGATTATGGCCAAGAAAGGTGATATGGATAAGGTGACTAATAAGCTCAAGGATATTCCTGTTACAAAGCTGTTCAGTGACGAGGCAAAAGGGCTCAAAGCAGAAATCGAAGGTCTAAATAAGTCGGTTTCGGCACTAAACGAGAGGTTTAAGATTTACTTTGGTAAGCTGAAAGAAAAGGGCGGTGATCTATCTGGGCTGAAAATATAAGTTTTGAGGATTACAGGTAAAAGAAATTTCAAGGGAGATAAAAATGGCAGTGACACTGGAAAAACCTGTTACGATTGAACGATTAATAGAATTACTAAACATTGATTTGGAGTTGGAATATTCTGCCGCGATACAATATATTAACCATTCGGCGGTGATGACCGGCGCGGCGTATGGCGATATCATCAAGGAGCTTAAGATCCATGCTAACGAGGAAATTTCTCACGCGATGATATTGTCTGATCAGATCGATTATCTTGGAGGTTCGCCGACTGTTGGGGTTGGGCCAATACATGTTGTCAGTGACAATGATGAAATGCTGCGGCAGGACCTGGCGGGTGAGGACGACGCTATAAGGAGATATAAATTGCGTGTCGAACAGGCAGAGCAGCTTAAGGAATTCGCGCTCGCTGGGCAGTTGAGGAATATCCTTGCGGTCGAGCAGGAGCATGCGATGGACCTTAAGCAGGCTCTTGGCAGGTAAATTTAAAAATTAAAATTTAAAAATCAAAATTGTGGAATCGGCCTTTGGCCGAAGCTGTTTTTATTGTTAAATGTGAGGTGAAGTTATGCAGGAACGAACGGATTTGGTGACGATGAAAGGTGAGGGGTTGACGGTTTTAGGTGAAGAGGTAAAGGTTGGAGAACCGGCTCCGGATTTCGAGGTTGTTGGCAATGACCTGTCGACGGTGAGCCTGTCGGAATTTGCAGGTAAGGTGTGTGTTATCCTTTCGGTGCCGTCTCTGGATACGCCGGTGTGCGATACTATGGTGCGCAGGTTTAATGAAGAAGCGGGTGAACTTGAGGATGTAGTTGTGTTGACAGTTAGTATGGATCTTCCGTTTGCTCAGAGTCGCTGGTGTGGATCGGCAGGTATTGAGAATGTCAAGACTCTCTCGGATCATCGTGACGCGTCTTTTGGTTTGGCTTATGGTGTTCTGGTAAAGGAGCTTCGGCTGTTGGCAAGGGCTTGTTTTGTTGTAGATAAAAATGGTGATCTCGCGTATTTGCAAATAGTTGGCGAGCTGACGGATGAGCCTGATTATGAAGAAATTTTAGGGGCGGCAAAAAAACTAATATAAACATTTTAAAAAGGGGGTTATAACGATGTCAAATGTTGTGACGGCAGTTAAATGCGAGAAGGATTTGTTCTGTGGTGTCAATCATGTTAAGGATTGCGAACATATGAGCGATCTGGAAAAGAAGCATCAGCCTATAATTACGGCACCGAAAAGTGTTCGTAAAGGGGAATGTTTTGAGGTTACAGTAGAGGTTGGCAAGTTGCTTACGCATCCGAATGAGCCGGGGCATTATATCGAGTTTGTGGAACTCTATGCGGATCAGACTTACCTTGTTCGTATGGACCTTACCGCAGGGATGACGTGTCCGATTATAAAGAGCTGTATCTCTCTGGGTCACAGTCATGGCAAATTGCGAGCTTTTGCGCATTGCAATCTGCATGGCACGTGGGAAGGAGAGTCTGAGATCGAAGTGACGCAGTAGAGTCTTGCCAATCTTTTGGGGGTTTAATTAATGTCGTGCCCATTTATTTTGAAAGGAGAAAAAATGTTTAGAGATACTATGTTGACAATTCTAATTTTGGTTTTTTTTGGTGTTGGTGGCTGTAAGAAACATGAACATCCGGCGGAGCATCCTGAGGAAAGTGCGGAGGCTGCGGCTTTAACTAAAGATCAGTTAGCTGACGCTGTCGAAGCCTACGTTGCTAAAGTGGCAAAATCGCACGGCGGATATTTTGTGGCCATGGATGAAAAGACAGGGAAAGGACTAAAACTTAAGCTCGATAAGGTGCATCGTAAGAGACTTTCAAAAGTGGGTAAGGATCTGTATTTTGCCTGTGCTGACTTTGTGACAGATGAGGGGAAAGTTTATGATCTGGATGTTTTTATGAAAGGTTCTGATAAGGATGATCTGATATTTTCAGAATTTTCTATTCATAAAGAGGCAGGCAAGGAAAGATACACCTGGTACGAGCAAGGCGGTGTCTGGAAGAAAAAGTCTATTGATCAGCCGACAGAGGAGCATCCTAAAGAACACCCGAATGAGCACCCTAAAGAGGGTGCTAAAGAACACCCCAAAGGGTCCGAGCATCCTTCAGAACATCCGGAATAAAGATAGCATTGTGGGGGTATCATGGCAATGAGAGAGATTTCTAAAAAGACAAGTATTGTGTTGTCATTTTTACTGCCGGCACTTGTTTTGGTAACGTTTTTTTTTGTTAATTCGCACAACAGTCACGAACCTCTTAACAGCAGAGAGGTTAAATTAACTTACGGCTTTGTAGTTGAGGAAATCCCCAAGGAATCCAAATCTATTCGTGTATGGGTGCCATTGCCGCTGTCGAATGCTCATCAGAGTGTTGCTGTGATTGAGGTTCGAGGTGACAGGTCCTATCGTATTGTCGAAGAAACCGAATATGGCAACCGGTTCATTGTTTTTGATATTGCAGGTTCAGCGGTTTCTCAGGCTGGTAAGGTCGAAGTTTCGATTGATTATGATATTGTGCGTTCGGCGATCAGTTCAATGCATGAGCATGGTGAGCAGCTCAATGCTGACCAATTGGCACGTTATCTTGGGCCATCTCGTTTGATCCCGATTGACGGTAAGATCGCTCAGGAGGCATATCAGACGGCAGGTGCGGTTGATAATCCATTTAAACAGGCTCGATTGCTATATGATCATATTGTAGAAAGCCTGACTTATGACAAGTCCGGCATAGGTTGGGGGCGAGGTGACGCGATTTACGCCTGCGATATTCGAAAGGGTAATTGTACGGATTTTCACTCGTTGTTTATAGGCCAGGCCCGTTCATTGAATATACCAGCGAGGTTCATAATGGGTATTCCACTGCCTACGAATAGAAATCAGGGACAGATACCGGGCTATCACTGCTGGGGTGAATTTTATATTGAGCAAAAAGGCTGGCAGCCTATAGACGCATCCGAAGCGAGTAAATTTCCGGAAAAGAAAGACAGCTTATTCGCGGCATTAGACGAGCATCGTGTCGCTTTTACTGTCGGTCGCGATATCAATTTGCCCGGTGCAAATTCAGAACCTTTGAACTATGTCATCTATCCCCATGTTGAAATAGATGGCGAAATCCACATAAATGTGCGAACCAATTTTTATTTCAAAGATTATAGGTGAATAGATAGGTGCGTAGTTTTGAACAAGATTGGTGATTTTAAAAATTGAAAGGGGGTTAGCGATGATAGTTGCAAGTCCGAAAAAAGCGAGGAAGTTTTTTGACGCGAAGATGAATTTCACAACCGGTCCGTTGGAATTGCACGAAATGATCCAGAGCAATGAGAATGTGAATATAGTAGATGTTCGATCTTCTGAGGATTTTGTCAAGGGTCATATTCCCGGCGCGATAAATCTGCCTAAAGAAAACTGGGGTTCACGTGCGGGCCTTAGAACTGACAGGGTCAATGTGATCTATTGTTATTCAGAGGTTTGTCATCTTGCAGCAGCGGGAGCAAGAGAGTTTGCAGAGCACGACTTTCCAGTGATGGAGCTTGAAGGCGGTTTTGAACAATGGGAGCACTACGAACTTTCTGTAGAAACATAATAGTAGGCAACTCTATGTCTGTCAAATTTACGGCGGCCAGTTGCGAGCCTTTGTCTGAAAAACTTTCTGACACCCGTTTTTTTGTAACGGGTGCCAGAAAGGTGATGGTTGGGTCGGTTTATGTCATTGGATGAGATAAGGTCGGCGGGTGTAAGTTTGATGGCGTCAGCACATGTGCTTGTCGGGGCGGCCTGAGAAGTTATAGTGACGGTGTAGGTTTTTCCCGCTTCGAAAGTGAAAGTCCCGAGAGAGTTCCATTTGCCACCATTTTGCTGTTGGTTTATGTATACGGTTGAGGTGCCAGTTGTATGTTTTATGCTTACAGGGATTTTGTTGCTTCTTGAGGGCCAGGTTGTCCACCACATTGAGAGTGTATGGGGGGCTGTTGCGGTTGGTGAGAAAGTCCATGTGAATGTCGAGCCGTCTCTGCTCCATAAAGAATCGACATCATAAGGGTTTATGGCTCCTGAAGTTTGCCATATGCCGGTACATGACGTCTGGCTGTCTCGATTGTCAATAATGAGTTCGGTTGGAAGCTGGTTAGTTGTTGGTGTAAATCTTACTGCATCGGCACAGGTGCTCGTTGGGCTGGCTTGAGATGTAATTGTGATATTGTAGCTTGTGCCTGCGTCGAAGGAGAACTGGCCGAGAGAGTTCCATTTTCCGCCGTTCTGTAGTTGGTTGACGTAGACAGTAGTGGTACCATCGACGTGCTGTATCTGGACAGGTACGCTGGGGCTTCTTGATGTCCAGGAAGTCCACCACATATCAAGGTTGTATAGTCCTGATGTTGTCGGTTTGAAAGTCCATGTATAAGTTGAGCCGTTTCTGCTCCAGAGTGAGTTTAAGCCGTAAGGATTTGCGGCTCCGGAATTTTGCCATGTTCCAGTTGAGCAAGTGTTTACCGAGCCGTTGTCAATAATTATCGGCTCGTTTGTAGTTGGCAAATCATTTACTGTTATCTGTACGGTTTGCGAAGTCTGTGCCTGGCCGTCTGTTGCTAAGATAGTTACATTATATGTGCTGGCCTGATCGGTGTTTGGCGTCCATTGGAAGTTGTCATTTGTAAATGACGCTCCCTGGGGCAGGTTTTGCGCTGAGCAGGA
Source organism: Planctomycetota bacterium (assembly GCA_042569785.1). Taxonomy (GTDB): domain Bacteria; phylum Planctomycetota; class Phycisphaerae; order Sedimentisphaerales; family Anaerobacaceae; genus JBHPGW01. Next base: position 7,853 of record JBHPGW010000010.1, read on the forward strand.
AACGGAGTCTCCATCAGGATCATAAGCTGAAACCGAGAAAGTCATGGTAGAGTTTTCATCGACTGATTTATCGGAGATCGGTTCGATGACAGGTTGGCGGTTAACGTTGTTGACGGTAATTGTGATGGTTTCAATATCTTCGATCTGGCCAACGGCAGCGGCAAAAGTAGCTTCGTATGTTCCTGCCTGTTCATAGGTTGGTGTCCAGTTGAAAGCGTTTTCGGTGAAGATAGGCTGCGAAGGTAAATTGTGGTCGGCAAGAGTAACCGTAGTTCCGGAGTTTGCGGTATCGACGGTGAAATTTAGATTTGAGTTTTCGTTGATCTGCTTATCTCCAATGGGATAGAAAGCGAATGGGAAGTCCTGGTCAAAGAGATCAACTATCTCATTAGAATTTAATGCTCGTTCATAAACACGGACGTTATCTATCGAACCGTTGAAAGCCCTGTTAAAGTCGTATCCCCTGATGCCGATAACGAGTGGGTAAGCGGCTGAATCAGCAGGCGGTGTTGTGTAATTTGTTGTTCCTGCCGGCTGTCCATTTAGATAGAAAGTGACGATATTAGCCGAGGAATCGTAGACCATCGCGACGTGCTGCCAATTATTGAGCTGTACAATGTTCTGGTTTGAGTTAATTAACAAGCCGCCATAAGCCGCATATGCCAGCGTCTTTGTTGCTTCCTCGATGAAGAACGAAAAACCATTTTGGCCGCTGCCTTTATCTACTATTCTCCCCCAGCCATTCTGCCCAAATCCTGCGGGATTTATTGAAGCGCTGATCGTTAAGCAGTCTGTGAGGTTTAAGGTAGAATCATTTCCGCAGTATAGGTAATCATCGATTCCATCAAAACTGATTGTTCCGTACTGTGTCCATGTTGGGCCATTGGTTAAGGTGGCGGTGTTGTTGTTGTCTGATGAATCGGCAGTTGTAGTGCCTGCGTTTTCATCGAATTTCCAGTATCCGGCGAGATTCGCATTAGCATTGTATGTATACGTTTTAAAAGTCTGTGGCATGGTGTTTTGTGCTAAATCGCAGATGTTGAGGCAGGTAAGGGTGTAAGTTACCTGCTCGATATGTTCGGAAGTAGTCAAAGTTACCGAATTGTTTTGTGTGTCGAGAGTTGCCTGTGCGATCGAAACGGCATTGTCTATCTGGTAGTTATCGACATTTTGAGCAAATGCAGGATCGAGTGGTTCGTTGAAGAGTATATTGACAGAATTTCTTGCAGCGGCTACTGAAAGGATAGCCGGCGGTGTATTGTCGGTTGGAGCAGCAGTGATGTTAATGTTAACGGTATCGGTGTCGGTTGCTCCGTCGTTGTCTGTGACTGTAAGTGTGATCAAGTTTGATCCAGTGGGTAGAGAAACCGTTGGGTTTACGCCCGTAGCGATAAGCAGTGAATTGAGTCTCCATTGGTAACTGACAATGCTGCCATCCTGGTCGCTTGAACCGTAGGCGTTAAGAGTTATCATCTCTGAGCCGTTGCCGTCTGAATCTGTTGTGGTTTGATCGCTTCCGGCATTTGCGGTCGGTGGCAGATTTGTCGGCGGCGGCGTTGTGCCAGAGCCATACTCAAAGCATCCTGAATCCGGTTGGCCGACGCGGCTGTTTCCAAGCAGGTCGGTTGCGGGGGCGTAATAGCTGTTTGCAAAATCAATGGCAGGGGAACTCTGATGGAGTTGGTAAGGGTAGCCATTAGTGTATGGATAGTGTTGTGCGCCAGATTCAAAGAAAGAGCCTACGCTGAAGCTGCCACCGACAACGCTGTCGCTTGTGCTTGAAAAGCTGGTGTAATTGCATAGCCATCCGCATCCGCTTGCGTTTAGTCCGCCGAAGAAATTGCCTCCTTCGCTTACGCTGTCCCACTTTGTTCTGCCAGGTCCACTAGCTGAAGCATCGTAATTGTCAACTCGAAAGTCTCCTGTAACTACGTTGTTGTGTATTGACAGTCCTGATCCATCTGCGTCTCTGGCGAAAACGATGACAACCGAATCAATGAAAGTGTTGTTGCGAATTAAGCAGTTAGGGCCGACATCGATAAACTCGATCCACCATTGCGTGCCTGTGAAATCGGGAGTTTTGTAGACGAGGTTGTTTTCGACGAGCATGTTTCTGTATCCATCATAGCCTGCGTATGATTGATAGAACCTTATCGGTCTTGTGTTTCCATAGTTGTAGATGATGTTGCCTCTCAGTGTTGTGTTATGGCTGTGAATCGAGATTCCCGAGCCGTGGACATCGGAGTTCCATTCTTCTCTCTGGTCGTGTATGATGTTGTTTTCTATGAAGTAGTTCTGTCCGCCTCCGGTTCTGATGCCGCTTCCGATGATATCGTGTACGTTGCAGCCTCTTATCGTGATGTTGTCTGAGTCTTCCATCTCGATAGCAAATGCCCATGTACCACCATAATAGACTTCGCAGTCTTCGACGATTACGTTGTCGGAGTACTTGACGAAGATGATGGCATAGCTTGGTCCGACGCCCTGAGGCTGGCCGTGCGTTTTGCAGTTCTTGATCTTTACGTAAGAAGAATCATAGGTTGCTATACATGCCTTGTTTTGGCCGGTATTTTCTACGTCGAAGCCTGAAACAATGATGAAGAAGTTGCGTGGTCCTGTGAACTCGATGTACGAAAATTTGGCAGAGTAAGGCTGGCTGCCTGGATCATTTTGGAAAATGATCGGCTGGTTCCAGCTTGTGCCGTAATTATCTCCTGGTTCACCGAATATTACAGAGCCGTAATTTCCAGGCAGCAGATTGACTGTGTCTCCCGCAACGGCAGTGGTTTTTGCTTTGCTTAGTGATCTCCATGGATTTGTTTGCGAACCGCTATAACTGTCGTTTCCATTAATGGGGTTTATATAATATGTTGCTGCTGTTGAAATGCCCGTTAAGGCGGTAATTATCAAGAATAACAGGAACAAGGTGATTACATTTGGCCGATAAAGCTGATGGCTTTTTAATGGCACAGTTGCGTTGCTCTTTGTTTCTTTGTCAATCCTTTGACTGATTTTTACTGACTTCATTTTACACTCCTTTGTTAACATCATACTACACTCCTTATTTAACATCAAAATTAAATATATCCTTAAAGACATTTGAAAAAATGTCGTCGACCCAATCCTTGTTAGACATAATTTGACAGTGGTGAGTATCTATAGAAAGATGTCGTCAAAAAGGCAAATAATAATTTAACGAAAGACTTAAAAAACCGAATCAAAACATCCCCTTAGACAGGGGGTGAGTTATAAAAGTTCCAAAATTTTCAACAGGGATCACAAACAGAAATAACCTGGTACAACAGCTACGGGGGTTTTTATTATGCTTTTAATAGTGTAATCCCCGATAGCTTTATCAGTACTATCCCCTATAAAGACAGAATTAATTATATCTAAAGTCAGGTAAAACTTCCAGAAAAAAAATAAAACAGTGATTGAAGTGTTAAGCCATATGACTAATCCTTTAGTGGTATCTATTTACCTTATGTAAAAAACAGGTGCATCCCTGATTGACGGAGTTTGTTGTTTGCGATAGGCTCTTATACAGTATTGGGCGATAGATAGGGCAGGACTCTATGTGTCTGGGTTTTGATTTGTTAAGCTCGAGCACGAAATTCAACATTGTTATTTGAAAGGGGCGAGATGAGCGAAAAAGAGGCTTTTTTAAGGCAGAAGAATTGATGTTAAGATTTCCGTGAAGTAATTAGGTTAGATGAAGTGAGTTAATTAATGAAAGGGGGCATTAAGATGGAGATTAAAAAGTTACTTTTATTGTTGCTGACAGGTGCTGTTTTTCTCTTTGAGGGTTGCAGTTGCGAGTCATGGACGGGATTTTGGGGGCAAGACCCTGAAGAAAAGTGTGTCAGTCACTGGAAATGGAAGGAAAAAGCGGTAGTTGCTAAGGAAGAACCTGTCCAGGATATAATGGTTCCGTGCGCAGTTCCAGAATTGGTTCAATCCGGTCGGCAGTTATCTGGAACAACTCGTGCGGGGATGGAAATAGACCTTGTTAAGCTTGCACCTAAAGAAATAGCGATTAATGAGCCTTTTGACTACCGGATCAAAGTGACTAATCTGACAGATCAGCAACTTCTCAATGTAGTAGTTACTGACATCAAGCCGGCTCATATGAAATTTCTCAGTTCCGACCCTGAAATGGAGGTAGCCGAAGGCCAAGTACGCTGGGAGTTGGGTGCGCTTGATCCTAAAGCCTCCAGGACAGTCGTGGTGCGTGCGATGGCTTTGGATGTGGAGACGATCACTACTTGTGCGGAAGTGACTTATGATACGCCAACATGCGCAAAGGTCGAGGTTGTTGAGCCGAAACTTCGTTTGGTTAAAGAGGCACCGGCAACGTCCTTGAGATGTGACAGGATCCCGATTAGCTACATTATAACGAATACCGGCAGCGGTTATGCATGCGATATCACTATAAGTGATAAATTTTCCGAAGGTATGGTGACCTCAGAAGGCAAGGGAGAGGTTGTCTTTAATATCGACAATCTTGGCCCAGGCCAGATGAGGGAATTCAGTGTTATGGTTGACGCCACCAGGCCCGGCAGATTTGCCAGCTTAGCAGCGGCCAGTTCCAAAGTTGGTGGAAAAGCAGTATCCGCGAAGGTCGAGACAGTAGCTACCGAGCCTGTTCTCACAGTTAAGCATATCGGTCCGGGCAAGCAGTATATCGGTCGATCAGTAACCTATGATGTAGAGGTCACAAATGAAGGTGACGCGGATGCTAAGGATGCGGTTTTGAAGCTTATGCTTCCTGAAGAAGCCAAATTCCAGGGCGCAACCGCCGGCGGTGTATATACACAATCATCTCCGGGACAGGTTACATGGAATCTTGGTACTCTCAATGCCAACGAAAGCCGTAAGTTCCAAGTGACTGTAATAGGTGAAAATATCGGTGAGCTGACTACTCGTGCGGTAGCGAATGCTTATTGTGCCGAAACAGTCGCCGATTCGATCCAAACAGTTGTTTCAGGCATTTCAGCGGTATTGCTTGAAGTGGTAGATCTTATGGATCCGGTTGAAATCGATGGTACGACGACATATGTTGTTACTGTTACGAACCAAGGTTCGGTTCCAGCCAGAAATGTGCAGATAAAGTGTATGCTGGAACAAGGCATGGAGTATGTCTCGTCTACCGGTGTATCCAAGGCTGCCATGAAAGACAGTCAGATAACCTTTTCGCCGCTTGCAAGCCTTGCTCCAAAGGGACAGGCTAAATGGATGATCAATGTCAAGGCTGTTGGTGCTGGATCCAAACGCTTCAAGGTGGTCATGATCACAGAGGAGCTTGATCGGACGGTCGAAGAGACAGAAGCTACTATGTTCTACAAATAACGGCAAAGCAACAGAGGTGAAATATGTTGTGAAGCAGTTAAGTTTGTCTAAGTGGGAGATTTGTGTTTAGTATAGTCTGAAAGTGGTACTTATTTAGGTTTAGGCATACTGAGGATCAGCAGAGGAAATGTCTTATCTTCTGCTGTGATCGGTTGAGTGGCACGGTCAGGTAAAAGTTTGTTTTAAAGGGGATTAGCCTATAGTTTAAGTTTGTTGTCAAAAAAATATTAGAGTATTTTCCAGGCGATCAGGAAAGTTGTAGTAATTGAAAAAACACTTAATTGCCGAGTTAGAGATAGACAAAAATGTCTAACAAGCTTGATTTGCCGAGGCCGATTTTGTTATACTGTGGTTCTATGGCTGCAACAAATTTTTCAACGCAATTAGGTGAGTACTAAATGAAAGTAAAAAAATTAGCGGTATGTCTGGTGGTGATGTTATTATGTGGTGTTTGTTTGGGTAAAGGTTTGACAGGTAAGAGTGCACCTGAGGTTAGGGTACGTAAATGGCTTACCGTTAACGATCCTGATCTGAGTGAGATGAAAGGTCGAGTACGTGTGCTGGAATTCTGGGCTACCTGGTGTCGCAGTTGTGTGAAAAATATTCCGCACATGAACGAGTTGAACAACAAGTACAAAGGCAAAGGACTGGAGATAATTGGTCTATCCGCGGATAGAAAAGAAGAGGATGTAGTTGAGGTTATTCGCGAAAAAGGAATTAACTATGCGATCGGCCTTGATAACGGCACCTCGGACTGGTATGGCATAACTGGTTATCCAACCGTGTTTGTAGTTGATCATCGCGGCGTGGTAATCTGGCAGGGCTATCCGTGGGATAAGAAGTTTGAGAAAGAGATCCGTAAGGCTTTAGCAGCCTGTCCGGTTCCTTATTTGGCAGGTGTTGATCTGGGCTCGTTTGGTCGTTACAAAGACGCTCTCCGGGGCGGTAAGGATTTTGTCGAGGCGTATGGGCAGATCAAGTCGAAGATAGGTACGGACAATGGGACGAAGGTGTCTTTGTCGGCAGAGCTTATAATAGAGACATTTGACCGAGGACTTTTGCAGGAGATCGCAAAGGCAGATAAGCTCAGTATTACTGACCCGTTGGCCGCTTACAGGATATATGCTGATATTGTAGGTAAATATGGCGGTATCGATGCGGTTGGTCGTGCAAGGTCGTCTTATCTGGAATTGCGGAAATATGTTGAGAGTAAAAACCTGGTTGCTTTTGCAAAGATAGACGAGTGAGAGTTTAGCAATTAATTAAGAAATAGTTCGGGGGTTTTAAAGTTGTCTTAAAGGGGGATATTGTGATGAAGATAGCTGTTCATATCACTCATGAGTCTGTTCAGAAGATCGGTGGTATCGGTGCGGTTCTCAGTGGCGTATGCAACCTGGAGTCATACAAGGGGTACTATGACAAGACAGTTTTTTACGGTCCTCTTTTTGAGTTACCCTCGAATGTTTCTAAGAATTTAGGAAAAAGCGGTAAAGTTCTTTTTTTCAGTCATGAAGGTTATGACGCGGATAATTATTCACAAGTTTTTGATGAGATTACAGACAAGTATGTGGTAGAGATATTTTATGGCGTTAGAGAAGTTGTAAGTGAATTTGATATAAGCAGACACAACAAAGTGGATGTGATCAATGTAGGCATTAATCAGATGGCCGAGCAGGAAGTTGAAAAATTCAAGTATCATTTGTGGAAGGATTTTGGGATCAAATCTCATCTTTATGGGGATGACTGGGATTATGAGCAGTATCTTCGGATCGGCGTAGTTTTTGTTGAGATACTTGAGAAGTTGTATGGCAGTGAAAACCAATACTATCATTTCGCCCATGAATATATGGGTGTGCCCTCGTGTCTGTCAGTTTTGCTCTCGGGGAGAAAGGATAAAACGATATTCATTGCTCATGAGGTTAATACGGCCAGGTCAATAGTTGAAAGCCATCCTGGGCACGATATCAGTTTTTATAATATTTTGAATAAAGCCAGGGACGGCAAAACATTGGAGCAGGTTTTTGGTTCTCAGCAGCATAGTCCCAGAAGTGAGCTTATCAAAAGGGTTGTACATTTCAATCATATATTCGCGGTGGGTGATCATGTCGAAGCTGAGTATAAGTTTTTGGTTCCAAGTGTTCCTGCTGAAAAGTTGGAGGTTGTTTACAATGGCGTTTCGGCTAAGACGGTTGGGCTTAAAGAAAAGAGGCAGGCTCGCGAGCATATAGAAGAATATGCAGAGACGCTGTTTAATTTTGTTCCTGACGTGATATTTACGCATGTTACTCGGCTGGTCGTTAGCAAAGGGATATGGCGGGATATTGAGCTGTTGTATTGGCTCGATAAGATATTCGATGAGCGCAATCTCAAAGGTTTTTATATTCTTCTGTCAACGCTTATAACTGTAGGCCGGCCAAGCGATGAAATTATCAAGATGGAACGTGAATACGGCTGGCCCGTTCTGCATCGGCAGGGGTGGCCTGACCTTATAGGAGCGGAGAAAGATGTATACGGCAGCCTGGAAGTATTTAATTCACGTTCCAAAGCGATCAAGGGGGTTTTTATAAATCAGTTCGGCTTTAACAGGGTCTCATGCGGTAAACGTGTGCCTGCAAATGTCAGTTTTGAAGATTTGCGAGTAGCCTCGGATGCGGAATTAGGTTTTTCGATATATGAGCCTTTCGGTATTGCTCAGATCGAGACGGTTCCTTTTGGTGGGATCGCGATCTTGTCGTCATCGTGCGGGGCGGCTGGATTTCTGCGAGATAGATTTGAAGACGCGGCGATTAAGCCTTTTTGTATTCTGGATTTTATCAGTGCAGGCAGGAAGATGTCAATCGCGACATTGAAGAATCTGACAATGCATGAGCGAACTGTTATGGAAAATCAAATTCTCAGCAAACAAGCCAAGCGGATTTTCAAGGCTTTGCCCTCGAATTGGCCCAAGAGGGAACAGTATCTTTTGAATGCTCACAAATATGCCGCTGCATTGAGTTGGGAGTCTTCGGCTCAGAGCTATGTTTTTAACTCTAATCCTTCCACTTGACCAGCTGAGGATGTATGTCCTGGAGTATTTTGTTTGCTGGTTTTATACGTATGTTTAAGTTCTGTGGGCCATACCCTTCTATTTTCAATGAGTGCTTGTAGGTAGCGGTTCCATCTTTTTGCTGAGACAATTCCATAGGTAATATTTTATAAGCTCTTTGCTGGTTGTAGATGTAAAAAATTTCAACGGTGAAAAGTTCGTGCGGGGCATCGGCGAATTCGACTGTGCAATCAATTTTGAGGTGTTCGCCTTCGATGAGGTGTTCTCTTTTTTCGATATTCGTATTGAGAGAGATGAAATTTACACTGTCCCAGAATTTTAAGACTTGTTTTTCTTCGGAAATAGCCTCTTTGAGCAGTTTGCAATTTTCAGATGTGATGTGTGTCGAGATGTCCCTGGCAGGTATGTAGAGTTTTTTGAGATATTCACAGAGCATTCTATTCATGTTGAAATTTTTACAAACCGAATAAATAGACTCTTTCATCATATTTGTCCAGAAGTCAGGTATGTCAGATTCGTTGCGATTGTAGTAAAGGTCGGTTATTTCGTTTTCGAGCAGATCGTATAGCTGGTTCGCGTCGGCTATTTCCTGCAGTTCCCATTTTTCATATAGGTTTCCAGCGGTTATGGCCCAGCCGTTTTTGCCGTTGTAACCTTCTTTCCACCATCCTTCAAGAGTACTCAGGTGCAGGACCCCATTCATGGCTGCTTTGATCCCCGACGTGCCGCTTGCCTCCATCTTTTGTGCCGGGTTGTTCAGCCAGAGGTCTGCGCCCCAATGAAGGTGTCTTGCGATATTGATATCGTAATTTTCGAGGAAGATGACCCTGTCCTGGACGTTGTAGTCTTTCGCGAAATCGATCACCTCCTTGATCATATTTTTGCATTGCTCATCGAGTGGGTGAGCCTTTCCGGAGAAAATTATTTGAACGGGCTTGGCGGGGTTTTTTAGTATGTCTTTCAGACGCTGCTTATCTTTGAGAAGAAGAAGAGGCCTTTTGTAGGCCGCGAATCGCCTGGCGAATACTATGGTTAAGATGTCAAGGTTGAAGATCCCTTTTTGAGTTTTGATATAATCGAGTCTTCCTGCGATGGATTTGCCGGCCGAGAGTCTTCTTATGAAGTTCAACATGTCCTTTTTATTTCTTCGGTGTTCGGACCAAAGCTCTTCGTTAGGGATGTTATAAATATTTTTCCATATTTTCTGGGTGTTGCCGCACCTTATGTAATCGGGGCCGAGATACCTTTTGAACATGTCTATGAAGGGCGGGCTGATCCATGATAGATGGACAGCGTTGGTTACGTGTGTGATCGGCAGTTCGATCATTGGTTTTTGCGGGAAGATCGGTGCCCACATTTCTCTGGAGATGTGAGCGTGCTGCACTGAAACTCCATTTACAAATCTGGAGAAATTCATAGCCAGTACCGGCAGCCAAAAAGTGTCGACGTTGCTATTGACGTATGCCATTGAAGCGAATTGCTCGAATAGAATGTTGATGTCTTTTAATATAGGCTGTAAATATTTTTTGACGAGTTCGGTTTTGAAATTTTCATTACCAGCGATGACGGGGGTGTGTGTGGTGAAGACAGTGGATGCCCTGATGATCGCTTTTGCCTCGGAGAAAGAGTGTTTTTTTTCGTGTATTAGCTCCTGCAGCCTGCCGATAATCGCAAAAGCGGAATGGCCTTCGTTGAAATGGTAAATTCCGGTGTTAATCCCGAGCAGTTTGAGAGCTTTGATGCCCCCGATCCCCAGTATCAATTCCTGCTGCAGTCTTTTTTCTCGGTCACTGGCGTAAAGCTCGTTGGTAATGTCCCTGAAGTGAGGTGGATTGTCTTCGAGGTTGGTGTCGAGAAGTATCAATTGTGTTTTGCCTACATCAAGCTTCCAGAGTTTGACTTTTACATCATGGCCAAGTAACCTGACGAAGATGTGTGCCCAGTTTCCATCTTTGTCGTGCAGCTCTGTGACTGGTATAAGATAATTTTCAAAGTCTTTGAACAGTTCCTGCTGATAGCCTGTGAAGTCAATACGCTGAGTAAAATATCCATATTTGTATAATAGGCCGATGCCGACGACAGGCAGATCGAGGTCGGAAGCTCCTTTTAGGAAGTCGCCTGCTAATACGCCTAAGCCGCCGGCGTATATGTGTATTGATTCGTGCAGCCCGAATTCCATGGAAAAGTAAGCGATCTTGTCGTCAGGTTCGAAATGACATTCCTTCCTGCACTGGTCCTTTAGAGCGTCTTTATACAGCATGTAGTCCTGGAACTTTTCGGATACCTGCGTCAGTTCAAAGAGAAAGCCTTTATCTTTGGATAGTTGATTTAGTTTTTCTTTTGAAAGGCTGTGCAGCATTTTCAGCGGATTATGGTTTACCTTTCTAAACAGTTGCGTATCGATCCTGTAGAACAAAGCGACCGCTTCATAATTCCATGAAGCCCAAAGGTTGTATGCCAGGTCGTAGAGGGGCTTGAGGTTGTCGGGGTATTTGGGGTAGACTAAAATTCGTTTGAAAATCATACCGTGATCTCCTCTGGTATCCTGTTTTCCAGATCCGCCAGGACATTCATAAAGTAGATGTAAGCGTTTTCGGGGCTGGAGTATGGAGAGAAATATTTGTGAACGTCACCATCCTGAAAATATTTTGTACACATATAATAGAACAGGTCGGATGTTGAGAGTTTTCTGGCGGTTTCAAGGAGTTGCTGGTTGCCGGTGTTTTTTATTTTTTCGAGTATTTCGTAAAAAGTGTTTGCGGCATTAGCCTGCAGTGGGTTTGACAGCCATGCCGAGAGGTCCCTTTCGCTATCTGCCCATGAGATGGTTTGCGCAATGGAAAGGTTGGCTGGTTCGTAATTGAGGGTTTCGGCGACCTGTGCGGGCTGGATAAAGCGAATGCAGGGGTTCTTTAGGGCATATTGGGGCAGGTGACCGAGGAAGTTGAAAATGCCTGTGTCGGCCCACTGGTGCTCGCCAAATGTTTCGTAGTCCATAAAAAGATTGACGTATAAATTGCGTTTTTGCTTCTCGATGAGCATAAGCTTTTCGAGCCAGTGCGTGAATTTATCGACAGTGAGAGGGTAGCTGGTCCAGTTTTTGTCGGAGAATCTAAACGCGATGTCGTCCGCGAGTGAATAATATTTGAGTAGCAATAATTGCTTTCCCTGCCAGGTTTTGTAAGCGTAAAGCGGTGATCTCCAGTTGAGTATCTTGTCGGCGCCTTCTGTGAGGATGGTTTTGAAGTGAGGTAATTTCGCGATAGTTTCGGCTGTTTGATCGCTGTAAATTAATTCTGTGTTTCTAAAAGTTGTGGGATCGTGAGCAAATTCATCGCGCATGAGTTGCGAGTGCATCTTTACCTGTTCGAGGAACTCGTCTTCGTTGAACAGGCTGGCGAGGGAGTGGTAATAAGTTTCGCCGAGAAATTCGACGTGGCCGGTAGAGCCGAGTTTACGAAAGCTGTCAAGTACGTCCGGCCTGAAGTGTCTGAGTTGTTCGATAATCGCTCCGGTTATACTGAAAGCCATTTTAAATTTGCCGTCGAATTTTTCGATGAGTTCGAAAAGGAGCTTATTCGCCGGCAGATAGCATTTTTCGGAAACCTTGTTGATGATAGAGGCGTTGAGTTGGTCGTCGAAATATTGTTCGGACTGTCCAATATTAAAGAAACTGTATCTTGCCAGGCGACAAGGCTGGTGTACCTGGAAATAGAGAATTATGTTGAGCATATTTGTGTTTGTTTCAGTTGGCAGAATAGGTCAGTAAGTTTCTGTACGGTATTTTCCCATTGCAGTTTTTGGACTTCCTGCTTACTTTTTTCGGCGACTTCCTTAACTTTTTTCGGGTCCCTGATGAGCTCGACGATAGTGTTGGCCATTTTGTCAGTGTCCCAAAAGTCGATTTTGTAGGCATTTTCTATCACCTCGGCGACGCCGGCATTTTTGGATATTATTGCTATCGCACCGTGGCTCATCGCTTCCAAGGGGGCGATCCCGAATGGTTCGGAGACAGAGGGCAGGATGAAGATGTCGGTTGCTGAAAGCGCTTTTTGTACCTCGTGTCTTTCGAGGAAGCCTGCGAAAAGAAGTCTTGTCCCAAGTCCGAGTGATGCTGCTTTGTGGAGGATATGTTTTTCCATGTCACCGGAACCTGCCATGAGGAACCTGACCTTTTTTTCTCGCTGCAGGACCTTTCTGGCGACTTCCAGGAAATAGTCCGGTCCTTTTTGGAGAGTGATCCTTCCCATGAAAAGGACCACAGGTTCTTTGAAGATGCGTCTGTTGTTGTCAACAGGCGCAATTGAGTAGGCATTGTGTATAACTGTAATTTTGTCGCGGCTGATATTGTATTTGTGAGCGACGATGTTGGCGGTGTAGTCCGATACGGTTATGACGCTGTCAGCATATTTCATGCCCATGTATTCGATGTTGTGGATCCTACCGTCGCCAGGACCTCCGGCTCGATCGAACTCTGTAGCGTGGACATGAGCGACGAGTGGTTTGCCGGTAATTTTTTTGAGGATCATGCCTGCTGGATAAGTGAGCCAATCGTGTGCATGGATAATGTCAAAATCAGAACTTGCGGCGATTTGTACGGCTGATTCGGTATAGTGCCTGACTTTGCGAAAGAGATGATATTTATCACTAAGTATATTGAACAACTTCTCAAATGGATTTGGATCTAATTTTTTTAATTCTTCCAGGCTATGCGATATAGAGCTGGATTTATCAATGGTATAATAAGCGCTGATCGGGTTACCGATAAGTTTTTGTAAATCGGATTTGGACAGCAGGAGGTGTTGGGCTTTATGTTCAGTGGTCTGAATGAAAGTTACCGGCAGAGTGTCGGCATCTTCGGGATTTTTCAGTGCGAAGAACGCAGGCTGTTTTGTCGGCATAATAAGATCGACATGAGTTTGGTATTTGAGTAAAGCCTTTACTATTCCGTAACAGGCCATCCCTAAACCTCCAGTAATAACGGGAGGAAATTCCCAAGTTAAAGCGGCGACTTTCATTGGCGGCCCCCATGCAGAGATAGATAGGGCGTTTCGTGCAGAATACCCTTATGGCGTATTATGGGTTCCATAGGCAGGTTCCCAACTACTAAAAACGCGATTTTCATTATTCAGATCGACACTGGCAATATTAGGCTTAAACAGATGGTGATGTCAATCGGGGCAAAACCTGTTTCTTGTATAGGGCAAAATACTATTGCCGCCAATAAGGGTATAGTGGAGTAAGACTATTTTTAATAGTCCGTTTGGGTTACCTCTTAGGGAGTTCCCTTATAGTCACGGGAGGGGGTTTAGCTATGTCGGTTTTGGGTTTTTGGCTGATGTAAAAAATAGCGTTGACCCCGATTTACAGAATTGCGATAGCGGTTATTATTGGACGCGACAATAAAAAGTAAGGGGGACGAAAATGCTGGTATTGAGCAGACGCAAGGATGAGTCAATTGTTGTTGGAGAAGATATAGAGGTTAAGATTCTTGGTATTCGCGGCAATAAGGTTCGTTTGGGTATAACAGCACCGAGTTCGGTTACAGTTCATCGTCGAGAAATATTTGAGGCGATCGCTCGTGAGGCTAAGAGAGTTAAAAACTAAAATGTAAAGTTTAATCCTGAGCGACAAAGGTGGGGGAACTCGTCATGGGATTATCGTTTTTGCATTTGTTTTTTAAAGACAGGAGAATGAGACATTGAAGTCCTATGACAAGAGAAGGATATCGTTATTACGCAATTATTGTTTGGCGGCAGTGGTATTGATATTGGCAGGTTTTGTATATCGGGTCGCAGCGATTCGTCTGGAAGTTATGGCCGATGGTGTCAATGAGTTGCCAGTTTCGCTAAGTAATTTTCCTATGAAGATCAACGGCTGGGTTGGTCAGGAGGTGTCAATCCCTGAGTATATTGAGCGTGTTGCCGGTAATAGTGACTATTTTTACCGCCTCTATATCGATTCTGATAAGAAGCGGTGGGCAGGAGTTTACGTGGCTTATTCGTCTTCTCCTCGAACGATGCTTGGCCATCGTCCTGAGGTGTGTTATGTTGCAGGCGGGTGGGTACATCAAAGCAGCAGTCAGTCACAGTTGGTTTCGATAGGCGACAAAGTTGTGCCGTATACGATCCATCGTTTTGTAAAACCAACCGGCGGTTATGAAGAGATCGTAGTGTTGAATTTTTATATTCTAAACGGTCATCTTACGCTTAATGAGAGGGGTTTTTCCGGGCTGAGGTTGAGACGGCCTAACATTTCAGGCAGGGCAGCGAATTATGTAACCCAGGTACAGGTAAGTTCTGTTTTAGAGAATTCTGTTCATAAGGCAGCTGAGGACATGACGGATTTGATACTTGAGTTTTTTCCAGATATCAATGGTAGAGTTGAGTCAGCCAAATTGTTGAAGGCTCAGTCTCGATAAGTATCACAGCGAAAGTTAAGCAGTAAGAAGTGATTTTACGGAAGTATTTTTTTGTGCAACCGACGGGGACGCAGTGCAGGAAAATGGCCTTGATAGGGGAATTCCTGATATGTGACAAGGTGTTTTTTCTGTTAGAAAAATCAGGCAATACCCTGATTTTCCGAACAGACGTTTTCTTTATAATTCAGCGTGCTAAATTAAATTGCTAAGATTTGAAGTGGCTGAAATATGAACCATGGTGAGAATATAAGGGAAAATAGTTAATGTTCTTTAATCTGAAAGTTATGGGGGAAAAGAAAATGGAAATGGTTAAAAAAACAAAAACAAATTTATGTGTCGTACTGCTGGTATGCATGGGCGTTTTGAGTGTCAGTGTGAATGAAGCATTTGGGGATATAATTATTGATAACGGTGATATTGGGACATCGTTTACGGGGATCTGGGACGTCTCGGGGGGGACAGGTCCCTATGGTGTTGACAGTTTGTGGTCGCGTGACGGAGATACTTATACATGGCAGTTCGATTCGGAGCCTGCGGGCATTTACGAGGTTTTGATGATGTGGTCGCAATGGCCTTCGCGGTCAACGGATGTCGATGTTGCGATAAATTATTCAGGTGATCAGGAAGTTGTAAATATTAATCAGCTTGCCGATGCCAATCAATGGAACAGTTTAGGGACGTACTACTTTGACGGCTCAGGCTCTGTTACCATAACAGCAGCTTTTGGGGCATCTAGTACATGTGCCGATGCGGTGTGGTTCAGATATGTTTCCGGTAATTCGCCTCCAACAGCTTATATTGCCGGGATAATTCCAAATCCAGCTGAGGTTGGTCAGGTGGTCGAATTTTTCGGGGTAGGCGAAGATTTAGACGGAAATGTCGTGACCTATAATTGGGAATCGAGCATCGATGGTAACTTAAGTGACGCTAATTCTTTTTTGGTGTCGACTCTTTCAGAGGGCGTTCATACAATTTATTTTAAAGTTGCTGACAATAATGGTATATGGTCAGAAGTTGTGGCTGAAACTTTGACCGTAGGTGAGTTGCCCACTGAGTTTTTTATAGATAACGATGACACGATCAATACTTCTTCGGCTGGCTTGTGGCAAATTTCAGGAGGTGCCGACCCTTATGGAGCTGATTCATTATGGTCTCGTGACGGAGCAACCTTTACATGGAATTTTACAGCTCCGGTTACAGGTTTGTACGAAGTTTCCATGTGGTGGTCAGGATTGTCTTCAAGGAGTACGTCAATTATGGTTGAGGTCGAGGATCGTGACGGTAGTTCCTTAGTTGAGATCAATCAGTCGATAAACAGTGGTCAGTGGAACAGTTTTGGGATGTATCCATTTGAGGCGGGTATTAGTTACTCGGTTACAATTATATCGGCATCGGGTTCGGCGAGTACCTGTGCCGATGCGGTATGGGTACGGTACGTTACCAGCAATTCGCATCCAACAGCTTTTATTGACGGGGTAACCCCTAATCCAGCTGAGTTTGGCCAGATGGTCGAGTTTGCCGGTTCAGGCGCAGATTCAGACGGAAATGTTGTGGACTATAGTTGGGAATCGAGCATCGATGGTAACCTGAGTGACGCGAATTCTTTTTCAATGTCGACTCTTTCCGAAGGGGTTCACGCAATTTATTTCGAGGTTTGCGACAATGAAGGGATGTGGTCGGATGCCGTGATTGAAGTTTTGACGGTAGGAGAGATACCCGTTGAGATCCTTATCGATAATGATGACGCGAACACCTCTTCGAGTGGTTTGTGGCAGGTCTCGGGAGGTACGGATCCTTATGGAGCCGACTCATTATGGAGCCGTGACGGTACGACCTTTACGTGGAGTTTTACGGCTCCTGTTACAGGTGTATACGAAGTTTCCATGTGGTGGTCAGCAACTGCTTCGAGAGATGTAAATATTTCTGTTGATATTGAAAATTCAGATGCGACAGCGACGGTTTATATTAATCAGCAGGCAAACGCCGGCCAATGGAACGCGGTTGGAACGTATTCTTTTGTAGAAGGCGTGAGTTATTCGGTAATGATTACATCTGGGCCAGCACCTTCGAGTACCTGCGCCGATGCTGTCCGGCTTACTTTGATAGAAACGAATATTGCTCCGGCAGCGTTTATTGATTCTATAGTACCGAATCCGGCATCAGTTGGCCAGACAGTAACTTTCGATTGTCACGGCGAGGATTCGGATGGAAACGTCGCGGCATATAGCTGGGAATCGAGTATTGACGGCAATCTCAGTGATGCGAATACATTTTCGACGTCGCAGCTATCTCTTGGTGAGCATACAATTATTTTGACGGTTTATGATGATAAGGGGCTTGCATCGGATCCGGTGGCTGAAAATCTAACAGTCGAAGAGGCGCCAATTGAATTCATCATCGACAACGATGACGCGAACACATCTTCGAGCGGTTTGTGGCAGATTTCAGGGGGTACAGATCCGTACGGAGCCGACTCATTATGGAGCCGTGACGGGTCAACCTTTACGTGGAGTTTTACAGCTCCTGTTACAGGTGAATACGAGGTTTCCATGTGGTGGTCAGCAACGGCTTCGAGAGATACAAATGTGCTTGTAAATATTGAAAATGTATCTGCAACAGCGACGGTTTATATTAATCAGCAGGCAAACGCCGGCCAATGGAATGCGGTTGGAACTTATAGTCTTGTAGAAGGTGTAAGTTATTCAGTAACTACTACATCTTCTCCTGGGCCTTCGAGTACCTGTGCCGATGCGGTCAAGTTTGATTTGTTAGCTCTCAATATGGCTCCAACGGCGTTTATCGACTCTATAGCTCCAAATCCTGTAACAGTTGGCGAGCCTGTTACTTTCAACTGTCACGGTGAGGATTCCGATGGAAATGTAGTGGCGTATTTCTGGGAATCGAGTATTGACGGTAATCTAAGCGACGCGAATTCTTTTTCGACATCGGAGCTTTCTCTTGGTGAGCATGTAATAACTTTGATCGTTTACGATGATAAGGCAGTTGCATCCGAGCCGGTAACAGAGATTTTGAATGTTGCCGAATTGGTGATCGAGACGATAATCGACAATGGTCAGGCCGGTACATCTTCTACGGGTACGTGGTCGGTTTCCGGCGGTACGACTCCATACGGAGCAGATTCTCTTTGGGGCAGAGACGGTTCTACTTATACGTGGACATTTACTCCGACGGTTACCGGCAGTCATGATGTGTCTATGTGGTGGAGCGGCTGGGCCTCGAGGGATCCGAATATACCCGTTGAAATTGAATCTGTCGCTGGTTTAACAACAGTTTATATAAATCAGCAGGAAAACGCCGGCCAATGGAACAGCGTTGGCAGCTATGATTTTGAAGCAGATGTCAGCTATGATATTACGATTGTCTCTCGGCCCGCTCCTTCAAGTAGTTGTGCTGATGCTGTGAAGATCACCTATTAGCAAAATAGTAGTTAAGGGGTATTGGGCAGTGCCTATAGATTTGGAAAATAGTAATAATTCCGATAGGGGGTAAAGTATTTTTACCGGCATCAAGAATAGGTGCTGCCTTGATTTTCAAGAAATGTTTACTCGTTATAATTCAACGCAATCCATGAAATAATTTAGATTAATGTTGTGGTATAGGAAACCATAGTAAAAATACAGGGATGGTAGTTGATATTGTTAATCTGTAAATTTAGGGGGCAAGAAAATGGAAATGTTTAAAAAATCAAGGACAAGTACAAGTGCATGTGTTGTGCTATTGATGTGTATGGGTATTTTGAGCATCAATGCGAATGAGGTGTTGGGGGATATAATTATTGATAACGGCGATAGTGGGACATCGTTTACGGGTACCTGGAGCCTGTCGGGGGGAGCAGGTCCCTATGGCGCTGACAGTTTGTGGTCCCGTGACGGATATACCTATACATGGCAGTTCGATTCGGAGCCTGCGGGCAGTTATGAGGTTTTGATGATGTGGTCTCAGTGGCCCTCGCGGTCGACGGATATTGACGTTGCGATAAATTATTCCGGCGACCAGGATATTGTAAACATCAATCAATTCGAAGATGCCAATCAATGGAACAGTTTAGGGACGTACGATTTTGACGGTTCGGGCTCAGTTACCATTACCGCGGCTTACGGTTCGACTGTAAGTACATGTGCCGATGCGGTATGGTTCAGGTATATTCCTGATACCCCGCCTCCAGCAGATATTATCATAGACAACGGTGATGTAGGTACATCTTCAACCGGATCCTGGCAGGTTTCAGGAGGTACAGGTCCTTACGGAGCCGATTCATTATGGAGCCGTGACGGCTCAACCTACACGTGGAGTTTTTCGGTTCCGGCAACCGGTGAATACCAGGTTTCGATGTGGTGGAGTGGTTGGGCTTCGAGAAGCACCAATGTACAGGCGGATATTGAAAATGCGGTTGAGACTGCAACGATTACTATAAATCAGCAGGAGAACTCCGGACAGTGGAATGCGGTTGGAACTTATATTTTTGAAGAAGGTGTAAGTTACTCGGTAACTATTATATCGTCTGCCGGGCCTTCAAGTACCTGCGCTGACGCGGTAAAGATCGCTTATGCAGGTTCGAATACTGCTCCGACAGCGTTCATTGATACTATCTCTCCGAATCCGGCAACACTTGGCGAGCCTGTTAGTTTCAGCTGTTACGGCGAGGATTCCGATGGAAACGTTGTAGCGTATTCCTGGGAATCGAGTATTGACGGTAATCTAAGCGATGCGGAAAGTTTTTCGACATCGGGGCTTTCTCTTGGTGAGCATATAATTACTTTGCGTGTCTATGATGATGAAGGTCTTGCTTCTGCACCGGTAACTGAGATGCTAAGTGTTCAAGAGTTGGTAATCGAGACGATAATCGACAATGGTCAGGCTGGTACTTCTTCTACAGGTACGTGGTCGGTTTCGGGCGGTACGGAACCATACGGGGCAGATTCGCTTTGGAGCAGAGACGGTTCGACTTATACGTGGACATTTACGCCGACGGTTACGGGCAATTATGATGTGTCTATGTGGTGGAGCGGCTGGGCCTCCCGAGATGATAATATCCCAGTTCAAATTGAACATGACAGTGGGACAGCTACGGTCTTTATAAATCAGCAGCTAAACAGCGGACAATTGAATAGTGTAGGTGACTATGATTTCCAGGCAGGTGTAAGTTATGATATTACGATGCTCTCTCAGCCGTCTCCGTCAAGTACTTGTGCAGACGCGATAAAGTTTACCTACCAGCCTGGCGGTGGCAGTGTTAATATTGCCCCTGAAGCGACGATACAATCGATCTCGCCTAATCCGGCACAGCCTGGACAGATGATAACATTTTCCGGATATGGGACTGACAGCGACGGCAGTATTACAGGCTACAGCTGGCGTTCGAATGTTGACGGTTCTCTCAGCAGCCAGGCAACGTTTAACACTTGGTCGTTAACACCTGGTACCCATACGATCTTCTTCAGTGTTCGTGATAACGATGGGCAGTGGTCGCCGGAAGTAAGTAGGAATCTTCCTGTAGGCGAGGAGAATATCTACGTCGCGTTTATATACAACTGGGAGAATCTGGAATTTGCTTACACAGGGATGCTGCAGAACATGGGTGCTACTCGAGACGGAGACGTGTGGACTTATGTAAATCCATCTCAGAATCAGACGTACAAAATTCATTATGTTCGCGATAATGAAACGTTAGCAGAAGCCCTGAAGACTGAAGGTGCGCATATTATTGCGGGTGGTCATTCAAATTACGGTATGGGGTCGATATTCGCTACAGGGATTGAAACATCAAGGCAGGTGATAGATGGTATTCGATATGCCGATGATGACAGAATATTGACATTGTCTACTCCGTTTGTTCGTGCCGATATCCCATATTTGCGTAGAGACCAGTCATATCCATATTTCTGGCCGGAATTCCAGGATGGTACAAACGCGATCGCTCCTTATGATTTTGGCGACCCCAGAGGCGATCCAGCGTACAACTACTATCTGACTTACCAGGTTGCCGGTGATCCGAATCATTATAAGGTCGAGACGGTAAATAACAGTGCATTGGAACGATTTTCAGATTCTCGCAGGCCGGCGTGGTATTCACCAGATGGTAATGTTCCGGATCCTAACGACCCAAATGATCGTCAGTATTATATAACAAACACTTATTCGTGGTCACCGTCTTTCGAGCTTGTTGGCAGTTGGACGCAGTATCAGAATTATCCTGACCCGGATGTTCAAAATGAGTACTTCAAAGAGAATTATAATTCAAGTTCAGCAGGAACAGGCAGCGATACAGCGATGTGGTATTTCAGTATTCCAGAAGCAGGTGAGTACCAGATATTAGGCTGGTGGCCCGCGTTGGGATCGAATGCATCCAATGCTCCTTATACAGTAACCCATGTAGGTGGCCAGTCGACGGTGCCGATGAACCAAAGCATTAACGGGCGTCAATGGAACTTGATAGGTGAATATGATTTCGATGTTAACGACTATACGGTAGTTTTGACCGATGCAGCCAGTTCAGGCAATGTAATTGCCGATGGATTAAGAATATCTCACGTAGATAATCCGACCGAAGTGATCTCAGCAGATTTCGAAGCAGATATTCGTTTTGGAGTAGCGCCTCTTAATGTGGAATTCAGAAATGATAGCAAAGGTGATATTACAGGCAGGATGTGGAACTTCGGCGACGGTTATACAAATAATACACGAGATGAGATCGAGCATGAGTTTATAAACCCAGGTGTTTATACGATAAGCCTTGAAGTTTCCGGGCCGGTGGGAAGCCATTCCATAACCAAAGTTGGCTATATAATAGTTGGTGCTGGTACTGAGCCCGAAGAACCTTTGTTTGCCGAGTTTTTTGCAAGGTCAGAAGTAGGAAATGCCCCCAGATATGTTCGTTTCTATGATGAGAGTAGCGGTGACCTGCGCGAGGGTATAACCTATACTCCTTCTCCTGGGTTTACCGGAACAGACAGCTTTAGTTACAGGGTTGCCGATGATCAGGGCGAGCTTTCAAATGAAGCTACCGTTACTTTAACTGTGTATTCTGGCAATTTGGCACCGGTAGTTGAAGACGATTCCGCCAATACCAGGCCCGATACAGCAGTATCGATCGAGGTGCTTGACAACGATCAGGATATTGACGGCAGTATCGATGTTAATACTGTTACAATTGTAAGCGGGCCCGCCAATGGAACCGCTGATGTCAATGCTGTTGATGGAACGGTTTTGTATACTCCAGGAGCTGGCTTTGACGGGACAGTTACATTTGGCTATACCGTTACCGATGACGAAACTGCAGTATCCGATGAAGCGACAGTTAGTGTCTTTGTTGGTAACATGGCACCTGTGGCAGAAGATGACGATGCTTCAGTTGATCCTAATTCGTCTGTGACGGTCAGAGTTCTTAACAACGATGATGATGACGGCAGTCTTGATGTCAATACAGTAACGCTCATTGCTTTGCCAGGTAATGGTATCGCTGAGGTCAATTCTGTTAATGGTAGAATTGTTTATACTCCTGACCCCGGGTTTACAGATACCGACACATTTACATACACTGTAGCTGATGATGAAGGAGTTGTGTCGAACCAGGCAACTGTGACGATCAATCCGCCGAACCGGACACCCGAGGCTGCTGACGATTCAGCTTATGTGATCCAATCCGAAGAGGTCACTGTCGATGTCCTTGATAATGACGACGACAGCGATGGAAGTCTCCAACCTGAAACTATTGTGATTACAGATTTTCCTAACAATGGAAGTGTTCAGGTGCACGATTGCTGGCTTTGGAGTTTTGGGGATGGTCAAACCAGTCACGAAAACAGACCGAGACACACCTATGAAGAAATCGGCAATTACACGGTAACGTTGACGGTAACCGATGTCGATGGAGCCACTTCTACCATGACCAAGGAAAACTTCGTCAGAGTCCTTGTCTACGAGAAGAGCATAGATAATGTGGATTATCCTAAGACGCACTACAGCGGCAAGACAGTGCTTATGCGCAAAGAGATGGGTGTGGATATCGAAGACTTCAAGTACTCGAGAATGCTTTATGACAGCTGCAACAGTGGTAATTACTACATCGGAACTTTCCATCGAGGAATTATGTTCTATACGGTAACCAATTGCGGCTCTCGCGGTTCTGTTCTATATTTGCAGTCATATCTGCAAGGCTTACCCGATGAGCAGATATGGGAGATCTGTCAGGCATTTGAGCCATGTTACGATTACTACAACTTTAATCAAGCACCGCCCACAGTCACGGCACAGTCGTTGGTTACGCCGGTGTTTTCGACCGCATCGATAAGTGCTATTACCCCGGTAGCTGCCGCCGTTACTTTGGAGCCATGGCAGGATGAAAAGATAGAGCAGTTGAAAACCCTTAGTGTAAGTGATGCTTTGGTGAGGTTGGAGGAAATGGATTTCTTAGCTGACGAAACTTTGCTGAAAATTGCGATTGCCAGAGCATTTGAGGACACAACAGCCCAGGCCATAGCACTTTCGCTTAATACTGTTAAGCTGCCTTTGACAGATATAAGCGATGGTAAATTTGTGAGCAGGGCTTCGGCGTTTTATGTTGCGGGTAAAGTTTTCCAGGTCTTTTCAGCCGAGTCTATCGATGGACTGTTGACAGTGTTTGACAGCGGTGATGCCGTGACTCGCGGCAATGTGATAAAGACGGCAGGAGCGTTAGTAGATCAGCCGGCAATTTCCGCGATGCTAAAAGGAGCCCTTAACGATAAGGCTGACTACGAGGATAATCATCCGGACTCAATCGGAGACCCGCTTAGGATATGCGATCTGGCGTACAATCAACTTGTGCTGAATTTACAGATCAAAAATGTACTTCGAATGATTGGTACAGTCCATAGTGTTGAAGATAGAGATTACCATATAGCTCAACTGAAAAGTAAGCTCTCTCTGTAGCGATAGCTATGCGGTGTT
This sequence comes from Planctomycetota bacterium, assembly GCA_042569785.1. GTDB lineage: Bacteria > Planctomycetota > Phycisphaerae > Sedimentisphaerales > Anaerobacaceae > JBHPGW01. The sequence continues at coordinate 31,618 of JBHPGW010000010.1, forward strand.
AGGAATTTTGATTTTGGGTACCGGCTTTGGTCGGGACCCAAAATCAGGCGGAGAAGTTCAAAACAACCTCTTTCAAACAAAAGACTTTATAACCATGAATAGTTCATCTTTAACTGTTATTAAACCGACGTCCGGCTGGCATATTATAGATTTTGCCGAACTCAAAGAGTACCGTGATCTGTTTTTGTTCCTTGTCTGGCGTGATATCAAGATACTGTACGCACAGACGATACTGGGCTTTGCATGGGCTATTTTGAATCCTCTGCTGCAGATAATTATCTTCACGCTTGTATTCGGTAAGGTTGCCAAAGTTAATACAGATGATATTCCCTATGTATTGTTTTCCGCGGTTGCGATCATTCCGTGGACTTATATGTCCCAGGCGATGACTCAATCAAGTCAAAGTCTTGTTCTCGGTCAGCAGATGCTTGGCAAGGTCTATTTTCCGAGACTGATATTTCCGGTTACGCCGGTATTGGCCAGATTAGTCGATTTTGGGATCTCGATTATCATACTTGTTTGTGTGATCGTGTTTTACCGTATCTCGCCGAGTTGGAACCTGTTATTTTTGCCGCTTTTTCTTTTGCTGATGATAAGTGTCTCAGCTGGTATAGGCCTGTGGCTCTCAGCTATGGCGATACGTTTTCGCGATGTAAAATTTGCGTTGCAGTTCTTAATTCGAATGCTGATGTATTCGGCACCGATCGTTTATTCAGCTTCGTCGATAAGGCCTGGGCTGCGATTTATTTATTCACTTAACCCGATCGTTGCGGTTATCGAGGGGTTTCGCAGTTGTTTGTTGGGGACTCCGGTTCCGTGGGCGTATATCTGGCCGGGTGTTTTTACGGCTGCCATTTTACTTGTAAGCGGTGGATTGTATTTCAAATGTACTGAACGTGTATTCGCGGATGTGATCTGATATGAAAAAAAACAATAAAACGAATTCAACAGATATTGCTATCAAAGTAGAAAATATAAGTAAATGTTATCGCATCGGGCTCAAAGAGAATCTGTACGATAACCTTGGAGACGCGGTATTGAATTTTCTGAAAAGTCCTTTACACAATTATCGCAAATATCGCTCACTTTATAAATTTAACCGTGACGAACTGTCAGCTAATGCCGATCCGATAAATTCTCATGATGATATTATCTGGGCCTTAAGCGGGATCGACTTTACAGTAGAGCGGGGCGAAGTGTTAGGTATCATCGGCAGAAACGGAGCTGGTAAATCCACGCTTCTTAAGATCCTTTCGAGGATCACGGAACCGACGACAGGCTGCGCTGAAGTAGCAGGTAAAGTTTCAAGCCTTCTGGAAGTTGGCACGGGATTCCATCCTGAACTCAGCGGCAGAGAAAACGTCTATCTAAACGGTGCGATCCTTGGGATGAAAAAGAAGGAGATGGATCGCAAGTTCGATAGGATCGTGGAATTTTCGGGGGTAGAGAAATTTATAGATACGCCGGTGAAACGATATTCCAGCGGTATGAAGGTGCGTTTGGCGTTTTCGGTAGCTGCGCATCTGGAGCCGGACATCCTGATCATTGACGAGGTGCTCGCGGTGGGCGACGCCGAGTTTCAGACTAAGTGTCTTGGCAAGATGCAGAATATTGTAAGTCAGGGACGAACGGTGCTTTTTGTCAGCCACAATATGGGAGCTATCATGCAGTTGTGTCCGAGAGCTATTCTGCTGGATAAGGGCACCGTTGCCGCAACTGGGCCATCGAAAGAGATAGTGGAAAAATATCTCTCCGGTATATTTTCTCCGGTAGATAATATGGACCTGATAAACGCACCTGTTCGCAACGGCGATGGTCGCCTTCGATTTGTCGCGACCCAGTTACGCTGTGACGGCGGCCAGGCTACCTGCGCACCGGTTTCTGGCTCGGCTGTCGATATAGTGATCGATTTTGTCTCTGAACAGTCTTTATCGAGTGTTCAGTTCAAGTTGACGATCTTTAACCAGATGGGAATTGCGGTGACTCACTGTAGTGTTGAAACATCGCAGCAGCGATTCAGCGTCGGTTACGGCAAAGGCAGGATCGTCTGTCACATACCAAAGCTGCCACTGCCATTGGGCCAATACAAAGTGGCTGTTGCCGCCTACGACGATCTGGGTAAGCTCGACTGGGTTCCGACAGCGTGTATTTTCAATGTCGAAGCCAGTAACTTTTTTGAGATGCCGTTCGTACCGCCGATGCGATACTCGACGGCACTTGTCGAACATTGCTGGAAGTTAATGACGACGAATGGAGACAAGCGTAGTTTTGCTTTAAAGGATCATGGCTAATTTCATTGTTATCGTTGACCCTGATATAGAGCGTCGCAACCAGTTCGTTGCTACGGTTATGCCGAAGTTGTCGCCTGTGGATGGATTGGTGACGCAATCTCGTTCAGCGTGGGATTTTACCGCTGTCTGGTCGGCTCATAAATCCTCTCCAGTTAGTGTGGATGCAGACGAAAAAGGCGCCGCTATACTTTGGGGTCAGCCTATCGGTGAGAATGCCTCCGATAGAATAGACGCAAAGAAACTGCGAGCTTTGTGGAGTAAACCTGTCGATCGGCAAAATACTGTGTTAAACGGTTTTCATGCCGGCGTTGTATACCGCCGTGACCGCGGACTGATCGTGGGTGCCGATATGCTCGGCATCTTTCCTGTTTACTATTGGAGCAGTGGAGATATTTTGTTAGTAGGTTCGAGCCCTGAGTTGTTTCGATACTACCGCGACTTTCGGATCAAGATCGAGCCAGCCGGTGTTGTCGGTATCCTTCTTATGATGCACATGTTCGGCGGGCGAACACTACTTAAAGGTGTCAGGCGATTGGACGCTGGGCATCAGCTTTTATGGCGGCTTGGTAAAGCTGCCAGAGAGGTTGCCCAGTATAAACTTGCCGGTTCGATGAAGTATTTCAGTCTTGGGTTTTCCGAGCATGTGGATATTCTCGATCACGCTGTCGAACAGACAATTGCTCGGCATGTGCCGGTTAACGGAGATTACAGTCTGATGCTTTCGGGAGGGCTTGATTCGCGTTTATTGGCGGGCTATATCAAAGAAGGAAACGTTAAACCGACAGCGTTGACGATTGGCGTTCCCGGTGACATTGAAGCCAGATGCGCCAAGCCAGTTGCCCGCAAGCTCGGACTGGCCCATCAAAGGATCGATGTTAACTATGACAGCTATGTCCGCTGTGGCGAGCTTGGATCGAATTGGGAGCACGTCTCAAACGGATTTAATTTTATTATGAATTGGGCATTGCCTGGTTACCTGAATAATTTTGGATCCCATGTGTTGTTAGGTCACTGCTTTGACGCAGTTATTGGTTCGCGGTATATGACCTGGCCCTATGAGGACCGGACAGGGGATACGAATTTCGAATCGTTCTTCGGTAAGCTCAACAGTTGGGGGGTTCGCAGCAGTATTTTGAGAAAACTTCTTCGTCGCGATGTTTTTGGCGATCTTATCGATCAGACTATCGGGCGAATGAGAAGTGTCTATGAAAGTTATTCCGATATGGAATCTCAGCGGGCGTGGTGTTTCAATCTTTATCATCGCCAGCGTTTTCATGTTGGCTCTGCCGCCTGGGCGTATTCTTTCGGCGCATGGCCGGTACTGCTTGTGCTTGAACGCAGGTTACTGGAAACTGCCGCCGCTATGCCCGCTGCGACAATAGCCCAGAGAAGAGCTGAGATAGAATTGATCTGCAGACGATTTCCTGGATTAGCGTCTTTGCCTCTTGACCGAAACTCCTGCAACAGCGAGCCTCTTAGGCCGAGACTTCGATATCAGTTTAGCAGGTATATTTGTAATCATCTTAAAATTCCGGGCAGGGCGAAAACAGGGTCGGCAGAACACCGTTATTATTATCGAATTTATGATTTCAATAATCCGGGCTGGCGGGCTGTGCGAAGTCAGGCAGAGCCTTACCGCGAGCGTTTGTATGACCTTTTTAATAAAAAGGTGCTTAACGACCTACTGCCAGGCCCGGATGAACAGGTGAACTTTCAGGATAGTATCGTAGACGCATCGGGGCTAAAGTCACTTCTTGGGCTTATGTTGTGGACCAGGGACCATTTGTAAAATGATGGAGTAAAAATATGACGAAAAAAATCCATGTCTGGCCGAAAGAGCCTATCGAGGATGATGGCTATATAACTGTCAGCGCAATAATAGAAGGCCCCGAAAGCGATTGTGAACGGTTCTGGTATCGTTTGCCTGCTGAATTTAGTTGCTGCATGGCAAAGGATAGCGACGTCTTCTTGTTGGGAACCATATTCAAGGCGATGCGCAATTCCGCTGACCTGGTCATTCACGGGCAAGTTTCAGCGACTCTTTTACGCAACCTTGTCGAGTTCCAGTCGGTGTGGAATTCGTGGCGATGTGATAGATATACAGTTATTGATATAACAGTTGAGAGTGAACGCAAACAAACCCAGTACGGCAGGGGCGATACCGCGGTGTCCGCTTTTTCGGGCGGCGTGGATTCGTGTTTTACGATTTTCCGTCACAGTAATGGAACGTGTGGACGGCTGAAAGAAAACATCGAGGCGGCGATGCTGGTTCATGGTTTTGATATTCCGATAGAAGAAAAAGACGCATTTGAACGCACCGCGGTGAATTCGAAAAGGATCGTTGAGAGTCTCGGCAAGAAGTTAATTACAATCTCGACGAATTTCAGGCAGCTGGGAGATGACTGGGAGGATGCTCATGGGGCGGCGATAGCGTCAGCCCTGACATTGCTTTCGGGTGGTTTCAGTAAAGGCCTTATCGCAAGCACTGAGCCTTACAACGATCTTGTACTGCCGTGGGGTTCGAATCCTGTTACCGATTTTCTGCTTTCAAGCGATGCGTTTTCGGTCATCCATGACGGTGCGTCCTTTAATCGTAACGATAAGATCCATGCGATCCTGAGTTGGCCCGAGGCGATGCGTTATCTTCGGGTTTGCTGGCAGGGACACCAGAGAGATCGCAATTGCTGTCAGTGTGAAAAGTGTATTCGTACCATATTGAACTTTCGTAGTATCGGTGCTGGGCTTCCCGAATGTTTCCCTCGCGATGTTAGCGATCGGCAAATAACAGCTCTTAGAGGATTGAATTCGGTACAGGCAGCTTACCTAAAAGAGATACTCTCAAAAGCCAAAGCAGCCGGCATCGAAAAGTCATGGGTAAAAGCTCTGGAAAAGTGTCTCAAATTGAATCAAAGCAGAGGCTATAGTCAGCTGTTTTCGTTGAAATCAAAAATCATGACCAGGGCCGGAGTAGGCGTATGAGAATTCTTGTAGAGAACGGTTGTTATGATCTGCGTAACATGGGCGATGTTGCGATGCTTCAGGTAGCGGTGTCGAGATTGATGCAGTTGTGGCCCGATGCGTTAATAGAAGTGATTACCGATTCGCCTGCTCTTTTAGCGCGTTATTGTCCGGGATCCCATCCGGTACCGGCTGCCGGTCGTTATCTTTGGTGCAGGGATCGAAATTTGTTCAGAGTTGTTGGTCTCTCAGGCGCTGGCGGCGTTGGTAAACTTTCTCTCAAATTATGGAACCATATACGTCGCCGGCGACCTGAATTAGCAAAGGCCTTGATAGGCATAAATGCCAGGTGTCGAAAGGTTGATGTTAGCCAGATGGATGTTTTTCTCAAGTCGCTTTGCGATTGCGATCTATTAGTTGTAAGTGGAGGCGGTAACATTACCGATACGTTTTTGAACTATGCGTTTACGCTTTTGGATGTGCTTGAGATGTCGATCCGGAGGGGCAAACCAACAGTTATGTTTAGTCATGGAATAGGGCCTATTCGCAATGAAAAGCTCTATGCCAAAGCAAAGCTCGTTCTTGGGAAGCTGGATATCATAGCTGTTCGTGAGAAACGTGTTTCGCCGGCTATTCTCGAATCTCTCGGTATTGATCGCGAGCGCATAGTAGTAACCGGTGATGATGCGATAGCATTAGCTTATCAGAAGCGAAAAGCTCAGTTTGGCGATCGCATAGGCGTTAATCTTCGTGTTGCTGAATATTCTCAGATAAAAAAAGAAGATATTGAAATTCTCCGTCTGGTACTGCACAGATCGGCGAGGAAATACAATGCCGAGTTGACCGCTCTGCCGATCTGTTTCCAGAAAGAAAATTCAGATGTTAAGGTTATAGCAAAACTTTTGGCTGATTACGATAAAGGCTCTGTTGGGGGGCAGGGCCTTGATAGTCCGCAGGAGCTTATCGCTGGCGTCGGTAGTTGTCGGGTCGTAGTGACAGGCAGCTACCACCCGGCGGTTTTTGCTCTTGCCCAGGGGATACCGGTAGTTGCTCTGGTAAATTCTGACTACTATAAAGACAAGTTTCTTGGGCTGTCGAGTCAGTTTGGTTGCGGCTGTGATGTGGTTTTTTTAAGTGGGCCTGATGCGAGTGAAAAGCTCGCAGCTTCGATCGAAAGGGCGTGGGGTTTGGCAGAACAAATAAGGCCTGAATTACTTAAGTCCGCTCAACGGCAAATAGCCGCGAGCATTTCAGTATATCAACGGCTTTATGATATGGTTGAATCCGGAACGGTTACGACGAAGCCCGTGACAAAGGAAAGGTACAAAGTAGATGTTTATGACTATAAGTATACAAACATATAACCGTGCAAAAATGCTGGCGGAGACGTTGGAAAGTCTGCGCGGACTTTATTGTCCCGATGAAATTGATTACGAGATCCTGGTAGTGGACAATAACAGCAGTGATAATACCTCTGAGGTTATAGACCGCTATTTTAAATTGATGTCGAAACGATTGCGATCTGTGTGTGAGCACAGACGCGGACTTAGTTACGCTCGTAATTGTGCTCTAAAACATGCTCGCAGCGAGATCGTGGGGTTCATCGACGACGATGTAAAAGTCGATAGCCACTGGCTCGAAGCGGTGTCGAACGCGTTTGTAGAAAATCATGCGTCGGCTGTTGGGGGGCGAAGTTATCTGGTTTATCCATCCGGTCGTCCGGTTTGGCTGCCGCGAGGAAGAGAATATCTGCTATCGGGACTGGATTATGGGGACCAGAGACTGGTGAATACCGATAAAGATCTGTTCGGTTTGAATCTTTCTATACGACGAGAAACGGCACTGAAGCTGGGGGGGTTTGATACAAATCTCGGAAGGACAGGCAGGTCTTTGATATGCGGCGAGGAAAAAGATTTACTTGATCGCCTGCGGGCAACAGGGGGGATAGTGGTTTATGAGCCAAAGGCGGTTGTGTGGCATATTATCCCGCCGGAAAGATTAAAAAAGAGATGGTTTTTTCGACGAATTTATGGCGGTGCGCTATCATCACAGCGTCGAATGATCATAAACGGAGAAAAGGGTAATTTAAAAAAACTTTTTATACGCAATATTCGTTGTTGGGGCAGCGTTTTCAAAAGTCTTCTGGGTAAACGAACTACGGCGCAGGAGTTTTTTGAAAAAGAGTACTTTGCTCTCGGCAACCTGGCAAAGCTGGTAGAAACCGTACGCTGCAGGCTTAAGAAAAAAACCGCTAATATGAGATAGTCAATCTTTTTGCGGGTATTACGGGGGTTGTTTATGGTAAAAGTTGGTGTTATAATTCCACTTTATAATAAGGCCCAGCATATTGCCAGGGCGCTGGATTCCGTTTTGTCTCAGACGTATAAGGACTATGAAGTTATCGTTGTAGACGATGGTTCGACAGATGACGGCCTTGAAATAGTCAAACGATACACCGATCCGCGACTAAGGGTTGTTAGTCAGGAAAACACCGGTCCAGGTGCCGCACGCAACAAAGGGGTTGCCGAAAGCACATCGCAGTTTTTGTCATTTTTAGATGCTGATGATGAATGGATGCCGATCTTTCTTGAAACCTGTGTCAAGGTATTGGAAGACAATCCCGATTGCGATGTAGCCGCCAGTGCTTATTTTCTTGGAGTGCAAGGAAAAGATGTCACGGACATATTCAGAGATTATGGCATGGCCGAAGGACCTTGGCGATTGAAGGCTGATATTAGTGATTACCAATTGCAGCACGCGATTTACATCCTGCATTCGAGTTCAGCATTATTTAAACGCGGCGTGGTAGAAAAATATGGGGGCTTTTATACGAAGAACCATTGCCGAAACGGCGAAGACTTTTATCTCTGGATACAGGTGATGTTCAACCATAAAATTTATCGTATTTTAAAGCCTTTATACTGGTACCATCTGGAAGCATCAGAGCTCGGCTTGGAGAGTCCGGCAGAGCATCAGTTGCATCCTTTTTTGACAGATATCGAACCGATACGAGAAAATTGCCCAGATGATCTAAAAGAACTGCTGGAACGGTTTTTATCGCAATTCGCTTTGTCGATCTCGCATGAGTGTGTTGCCGGCGGCAGTTTTTATAAGGTTCGATACTTAATGAAGCACTTTCCTTTGATGAAAGAATTTCGCTGGGAATATGCAAAGCTCAGGCTAAAGCTGGCTTGGCCTGGTTTGATACCTGTTGTCAGATATATGAAAAAAGTAGTTTAACACCAAACGGAGTAGTAGATGAATGTTTGCCTGGTAACTTTGGAATGGCCGCCTTGCGGCTGTGGTATCGGAACTTACATGTTCAACCTCTCACGGGGTCTGATTGAGCTTGGACATAATGTAACTGTGCTCACCAACGATAAGCAGCCATTGAGTTGTTCGGGGGTTAAGATCGTGCAGGTTCCCGTTGCGGAATCGAAAGGCCGATTTTTCGACAAGCTTCGGAAATGGCGAATGGAACCATACTATAGCTGGTCTGTGGCTGCGTATAAAAAGTTTCAGCAGCTTTGTGAAGGTCAGAGCTTTGATATTATTGAGGCAGCCGAATTTGGTGCCTGCGCGAGGCACTTTGTGGGCAATCACTATGCTCCGGTTGTTGTCCGCTGCCATAACCCAACGCATGTGGTCTGGTCGATAAATCAAAGATCACGTAAAAGTTACCGGATGCCGTTATGGCTGTATTTTCAGGATAGACAGGAGAGAAGGCAGACTTTTAACGCAGATGCTATTGTTTCGCCAAGTTATGCACTGGCCAATCATCTTAGCCTCAGTTGGGTAATTCCCAGGAGTCGTTTTACTGTGTTGCCTAATCCGATAGATACCAAATTGTTCAATTCTAATGGTCAGGCAGATGAAGATAAGAATGAGATTTTATATGTTGGTCGGCTGCAGTTTAATAAGGGATGTTTTGATCTGGCGGAATCTGTGAAGCCTTTGCTGGAAAAATATCCTCGATTGCGTCTGCGGATGCTCGGCATAGATTCACCTGCGCCGCAACAATCGGGCGGTAAAGTAAATATGGCTTCGGAGGTGATACGTTCACTTATACCAAACCAATATCACGATAGAGTTATTTTTACAGATCATGTACCTGTCGTGGATGTGGTTTCGTATCAGCAAAAGGCGTTGTGTACGGTTATGCCGACGCGGGGTTTTGAGAATTTTCCTTATACGACAATCGAGCCGATGTCCTGCGGTTCTCCTGTAATTGCCACGCATTGCGGCGGGCCCTCGGAGATCATTACCGATTCAGTAGATGGCTTACTGGTTTCACCTGGTGACACGAAGGAATTGACTGTCGCTCTGGAACGATTGGTTGACAATGCCAAGCTGCGCAAAAGATTAGCGACTCAGGCAAGGCAGACAGTGCAGCAGAAGTTTGCTATCGGAGTTGTTGTGCCGGAAATCGTTCGGTTCTACGAAAAGGTTATTAAAAATTATAAAAATGAAAATTATTAAAAAAACTCTAAGCGTTATAATTCGCACATATAACGAGGATAAACATATCGGCCGACTTATAGATTCGCTCCGCTGCCAATCGGGCAGCATCGCTAAGGATATGGAAATTATCGCAGTTGACAGCGGCTCAACCGATTCTACCGTGGATATTCTCAAAGCCAATCAGATCAAGACTATAACAATCGCGCAAGAGCAATTTAATTATTCCAAGGCTCTGAATCTCGGGATCGATCACAGTATTGGCGAGTTGCTAATTATCTTATCTGCTCATTCAGTTCCCTGTGAAAGCGATTGGCTTGAGCGGGTGATCGGACATTTTGAAGATGAAAAAGTGGCAGGCGTTTATTGCAGGCAGGTTCCGTGGCCCGATGCCAGCCCGATCGAGGCATTAAGGGTCAACAGGACTTTCGGCAAAGAATCCATGACGTTTTGCGGCAGCGAGTCCGCTGATGTGATGAAATTCAGCAATGCCGCTTCCTGCATAAGACGTAATCTCTGGAAGCGGCATCGGTTCGTTATATTGCCGGCTGCCGAAGACAGGGAATGGTCGAAATGGGCCTTAGATAGTGGATACAAGATAATTTATGACTCCCGGACCAAAGTGTATCACTCCCATAATGAATCACCCAGAAAAGAGGCTCAAAGAGTGATCGAGATAGAGAGAGCCGTTGATATTAAAGATAGGCCGAGAAGAAATATATTGTTTACGATAAAGCAATCCGCAGGCTGGCTGGTAAGGGATATCGGTCAAATATTTTCTTCAAATTACAGTTCCCGCAACAAGTTTCAGCATTCGCGCAAAAGTTTTGCCAAATCTTTCTGGTACATATTGGATTTTAATCGAAAAGTTTAGTTTGGGGATATTTTATAAAAATGATACTTGAGCCGACCATATTTGCAACCATATTTCTGGCGGTTTTAACACTGATTATTCCAGGCAGGTTTCTGCTTGTCCCTTATGTGATAGCTGCATGTTTTGTGCCGACAGATCAGCGGATCATCATCATGGGGCTGGATTTTACGGTGCTGCGAGTCCTTGTTTTGATAGGTGTGCTCAGGATATTTATTCGTGGCGAACATATCCAGATCAGTTGGCACAAATTCGATCAGATTATTTTTGCATGGCTGCTTTGCGGTGCTTTTGTTTATGTTATCCAGTGGATGACTCTAAAGGCGATGATCAACAGGGCAGGTTTTTTGTTCGACGCTCTGGGCTTGTACTGGCTGTTCAGGCAAAAGATACGTTCATGGGCCGATATTAAATTTGCTTTTAGCGTTCTGGCATTTTGTATCGTGCTGATGGCGCCTTTGATAGCATTAGAATTCTCAACCGGGCGTAATCCGTTTGTTCTTATGGGCAGGGTAATAACAAAGCAGCGAGAAGAACGCATGCGTTGCCAGGGGGCTTTTCCACATTCGATTATGCTGGGCTTGTTTTGCGCGACTTTAGTACCTGCGTTTTTGACACTTGCAATGTTGAATAAAAAAAAGATACTTTATTGGCTTGGTGCGATAGCAGCTGTTTTTATTGTAATTGCATCGGCTTCGAGTACGCCGATAATGGTGGTAGCGGTGGTTTTAGTGGGGATGGCTTTCTTTAAATGGCGAAGATATACTGCTAAGGCGGCTTGGTTTGTTCTGGTGGTGCTGATAGCTCTTCATATGCTAATGCAAGCTCCCATCTGGCATTTGCTCGCAAGGGTCAATATAGTAGAAGGTTCGACCGGCTATCACCGCTATAAGCTTATAGATCAGGCGATAGAACATTTCGACGAGTGGGCTCTTATCGGTTCCCGCAGTACCGAACATTGGGGCTGGGGGACAGGTGACATTACCAACCAGTATATTCTCGAAGGTGTACGTGGAGGTTTTATAGCATTGATGTTTTTCGTGAGCATGTTGTACATCGCTTTCAAAGTTTCCCTGGAAAGTTCGTTGAGGACTCTGACAATTCAGGAGCAGCGGATCAGTTGGTGTTTTTTTGTCATGATGCTCGGGCACAGTGTAGGTTTTTTGGGTGTTTCATATTTCGGACAGATGACAATGTTATGGTTTATGATGCTGATCGGAATTGCTTTTATATTTGAAGCAAAGTTAAAAGCCCGGTATGTCAGACGTAAGATTTTTTCAATGAATAACTCTTTGGATTGCCTTGCTGTTTCAAAATCGCCGGGCTACTGATTTTAGTAAAGGATAATAATCGTGAAGCCGGAAGTTTCCATAGTGATAGTCAACTTCAACACCCGCCGGATGTTGAAGAACTGCCTTGAATCAATTTATAAACAAACCGATCGGACTTCTGTAGAGATTATTGTTGTTGATAACGACTCGAACGATGGTTCGTCTCAAATGGTTCGAGATGAATTTGCCGATGTAAAACTTATCGCCAATCGGACAAATGCAGGTTTCGCAAGGGCCAACGATCAGGGCTTCGAGATATCAACAGCTCCGTATGTGCTGATGCTCAATAGCGATACGATCGTTGAGGACCGAGCTATAGAAAAAACCATTGCTTTTGCCGATAAGCATGCTGATGCAGCAGCCGTTGGATGTAAAATGCTGTACGGCGACCGGAGTTTTCAAAATAGCTGTTTCAGATTTCCGAGCCCTTTAGGCATCCTGCTCAATTGCTTATACCTTTCGCAGACCTTTAAGAATAATTACATACTCAACTGGGACAGGTATGGCTGTCGTGACTGGCCAACCTTCAGGCAGGTTGATTGCGTTATGGGAAGCTTTATACTTTTACGAAGAGAGGCGTTAGAGCAGGTCGGTTCGCTGGATACCGATTATTTTGTGTACGGCGAAGAAACCGATCTTTGTTACCGTCTTAAAAAAGCCGGCTGGAAAGTTCTCTATTATCCCGATACCCATATCATACACTTTCAAGGCGGCAGTCAAAAAGATTCCCGCGATCTTAGCTGGTCATACGCAGCGACTCGTCGGGCTAACTTGTTATTTTTAACTAAGTGGCGACATCCAGCGGTCAGCTATATTTGCAATGCTATGATGGCGGTCTTTTCGCTTCCAAGGGTTTTGGCCTGGGCTTTCATGGATGTTATAGGCAAGTTCAAGATGACAAGAAAGCATCATCTTCGTAAAGCCGCATCGATATATTTTCATTTTCGAGCACTGTTCAGGCCAACAATGCTTGGCCAAAGATGGGACAAAATATAATGAGTATCAAGGTACTAACAAGCGGAGCGAAAAATCTACTCGTCAAGAGAATCGCAAGCCCGTTCTTGATTCGCAGACGTTGGCTCGATAAAACGCAATGGCTCGATAAAGACAAATTGAGCCAGATACAGCTTGATCGCTTAAAAAGGATAGTATCACACAGTTATAATACAGTACCTTACTATAGAAAGCTGATGGACCAATACGGTATCATCCCTTCGATGATAAAGACGCCCAATGATATAAAGCTGTTCCCGATCCTGACAAAAAATGATATCCTGGACGCTGGGGATTCAATTATCTCAACCAGCTATCCACGGTGGTTGCTGCACTCGGCACGGACAGGAGGCAGTACCGGCAGCCCACTTATGGTGCATAGGAACTTTTCTTCGATCGGCAATGAACATGCATTTGTACGCAGACAGTGGGATTGGGCAGGCGTCAAACTTTCCGACAGGTGCGCATATCTGATGAGCAGGGTAGTTGCCAAACCTGACCGGACTGATGGCAGGCTCTATGCGTACGACCCTTTCATGCGGGACTTGATACTTTCGACCCATCACCTTTCAAGGGAGACCGCAATTGAATACGCGTCGCTTATCAAAAAATATTCGGTAAAAGCGATCGTCGGCTATCCGTCAGCAATAAGTTTTTTAGCCAAGACCATCCTCGATGCAGGTATTGAGCTTGATCTAAAAGCTGCTCTAACGACATCTGAGATACTGACCGAATCGATGGCCGAAACAATCACAAAGGCTTTTGGTTGCAGGGTATGTGATTTTTACGGTTCCGCCGAACGTGTCTGCTATATCCACACCTGTGAACACGGTCATTATCATATTATACCCGAATACGGCTTAACCGAACTTATTGCTTTATCCGAGTCAAGCGGCAAATATAAGGTTATCTCTACCGGCTTCTGGAACATGGCGATGCCCTTGATAAGGTACGACACCGGCGACATTGTAACCGTCACAGGAAAGAAATGTTGTTGCGGCAGAGTCTTTGATGTAGTCGATTCGATTGATGGCAGGGCTGGTGACGTTATAAAAACTCCGTCAGGCAGACAGTTAGGCGTTACATTGATGATCCAACTGCTTTACGTTATATGCGGTACACAGCATATCATTGAAAGCCAGATCGTCCAGGACCAGATCGACCATCTCACAATAAAGTATGTTCCTTCTGATGTGTTTACCCGCAAGGACCTTGATGATTTTGACAATCTGATTACCAGGTTTTTGCCAAGTGAATTGAAGTTTGGTTTTGAAGAAGTTGATGCCATTGAAAGAACTGGTAGCGGCAAGATAAGGCCGTTGGTCTCACTGATAAATTAGACGAACTTTAAATATGCTTAAAAATGTTGATATTATTTGTTTCGGGCCAACGGACTACTGGGGTATGAATCCAAGTTGTGCGACGCATATTATGCGCAAACTCTCTGCCGCCAATAGAGTTGTTTATATAAATCCGATAAGTTCGGACCTATTCACAGCCACTTGCAAGCGAGGCTTTTTTACAAGAGTATTTCGCAAAGCTAAGAGTATGTTCATGGTTTTCCGAAAACCAGCCCCGAATCTTTACGTTCTCAGTCCGTTCTTTTTACCGATCCAGGGTATAGGCCCTGTCGATAAACTCAATAACATTTTACTGACTCTGCAGTTAAGGCTTGTGACGAAATTTCTGAAAATGAAAAGCCCGATCCTCTGGGCCGAAAATGTTCGCTGTGCCGAGGTCATTCGTAAGTTTAGCTGGCCTTTAGTGATCTATCATGTTTCCGACCGTTTCGAAGAATGTCCTTATACACAAAATAGGGAGATGTTGTCCAAGCGGGAAGAACATGTGGCGAAAAACAGTAATTTGTTAATTTGCGTTTCAAAAGAGTTATATCAGTCAAAACTAAAATACCGAGACAGAAACAGTAATGTCTATTATCTGCCTCACGGTGTTGAATTTTCACTTTTCAACCAGGCCGCTCAGAAACAACGCTCCTTTCCAGGCCTAAGGACAGTTGCCGGGGCCATCGCGGGATATTTCGGCACACTGACAGAGCAAAATGATATAGAGCTTCTTGAATATTGCGTTGAGAACCTGCCTGATGTCACCTTTGTATTTGCCGGTGAGATAACAGCGGGCGACTACAGTAAACTCAAAGCCATGCAAAATACCATCTTTCTCGGCAGGGTCGCTTACGAACAAATACCTCTGTTATGTGCCAGCTTTGATGTCTGCCTACTGCCCTGGAAAATGAACAATTGGATTTACAGTTGCAATCCGTTAAAACTGTTCGAATACATGGCAGCGGGTAAACCGATAGTCTCGGTTCCAATAAAAGAAATTGTAAATAACTATAGCGATATTGTAAGTGTCACCTGCAACAAAAAAAAGTTCTCTCAAGCGATAAAATGGGAGTTGGCAAACGACACCAAAGAGCGAAAAGAAAAAAGAATTGCTATCGCGCAAACTAATTCCTGGGAAAATCACGCCAAAAAACTCGGTGCCATGACAGATACCGCTCTGTTAAAAAAGCATTGGTATATGTCAGAGAATTTCAAAAAGTCCAAGTGCAGTAGTCTTGTTTAAAATCAGGTATAAAAAAACTGGGGGAGAAATGAAAATTTGTCTGGTTGCATCGGCAGGAGGGCACATGAGCCAACTGTTAAGGCTCGCTGTCAGTTGGGACGGACATGATACTTTCTATGTTGCAACATCTGATCTCGTTAGGAAAAAACTGCAGCAATACGGCAGGGTTTATATTACCGGAGAGTGCAACAGGAAGCATCCATTGAGAATAATTATGGTTTTACTGAGGTGCATAAAAATCGTTTTGCGTGAAAGGCCCGATGTTGTAATAAGCACCGGAGCCGCCGCAGGGTGCATAGGCTGTTTTCTCTGCAAGCTTACCGGTGCCCAGGTCATCTGGATTGACAGTATAACAAACGTCGAAAGACTTTCTCTTTCAGGGATGCTTGTCAGGTACATAGCGGATTTGTTTATCGTTCAGTGGCCGAAACTTGCCGAAAAATATAAAAACTCTCAATTCGCGGGGATGGTCATATGATATTTTTAACTGTAGGATCTCAATTTCCATTCGACCGTCTTGTAAAGGCTGTGGACAAGGCCGTTGAAACTGTCGGTATCACAGAGCCGATATTTGCTCAGATCGGTAAAAGCAGTTATCAGCCTCGTAATTTTGAATCGGCCACGTTAATGGATAAGGATTTATACGACGGCTACATCGACCAGGCATCATCGATAATAAGCCACGCCGGCATAGGTACAATTACGATTGCCTTGAATAATGACAAGCCTCTGCTGGTGATGCCAAGGCTAAAAAAATACGGCGAAGTTGTCAACGATCACCAGGTGGCTATCGCGATCAGATTTGACAGACTCAAACATATATTAACCGCATGCGACCAGGACGATCTGCCCGAAAAAATAAAATTACTAAAAACCTTTGTTCCTCGTAAGCGCAACTCACAGGCAGAATCTGTTTCCAGAGTTATCGCACGATTTCTAAATGAGATCAGTGTTTAAAAAGGATAATTGGATATGAGTGTATTGTCAAAATTGTCAAATATAAGCAGAGCACGAAAAATTGAACTGTTCAACACAACGTTTATACCTACAAGGCAAATGAGTATACTTGACCTCGGCGCAGAGATCAACCCCAATGGCGACCGTCATTTGCAGCTTATCGATTCGTACCCATGGAAGTCCAGTATAACCGCCGTTAACATTTCAGCTAAACAGGTAAGGTCGATAAAAGACTGTTATCCCGAGGTTACAGCTATAGTTGCCGATGCATGTGAATTGCCCTGGCCTGATAAACATTTCGATGTTGTCTACTGCAATGCCGTGATCGAACATGTAGGTGATTTTGCTCGGCAGAAAAAAATGGCTGCTGAGATCATGCGTGTCGGAAAGAACTGGTTCGTTACAACGCCCAACCGCTGGTATCCGTTTGAATTTCATCTTCGTCTGCCGTTAGTGACATGGCTGCCTGGTGACGGTTATCTCCAGGCAGGACGTGCCATTCGATATGATCATATCCAGTGCAGATACACTTATTGCAATTCCAAAACCAGTATTCGACTTATGTCAGCTAAAGAATTGCAAATCTGCTTTCCGCAAAGCACTGTGCTAAAGCAAAGAGTTACGTTTATGCCTGAGACCCTTATCGCTGTTAGCCAATCTTCATAGAACAGACTGATTTTAAAAATGACTATTCAAACCAAAAACAGAGAAAACGTCAAAGCGGTGATACTTGCGGGATTCCGTGATTTCGGCAGGTCTGCCCTGGCAACGCGTTTGCCGCCGGCAATGTGGCCGGTAGAGGGTAAGCCCGCTTTGCAGAGACTTTTAGATAAGCTCTCAGATCAGGGCATAACCAGTGCTGTTGTTTGCAGCAACGGTGATGCTAAGCTTTTAGAAGGGGCCATCGACCGAGCAAACCTTAACGACTTGAGATTTCTGAAAGAACCGCTGCCCGCAGGGACCGCCGGCTGTATCAGGGATGCCGTCGATAGTGACCAGAACCAGCTGCTTTTAATATTTCACGCCAGCAGCGTATTTGTCCCGGATATTGACGTTCTTTTAGCTGCCCATCGTAAAGGTAAAGCCGATCTAACGGTGATGTTCGATCCTGTCTCAGGTAAGTCACCACAGAGATATCATAGTTCCGAGATTTATGTATGTGAATCGACCGTGCTCAAGTATCTACCCAGCCAAGGTTACTGCGACATCAAAGAAGGTTTGATACCGGCTATTCTAAGCGCAGGCGGAACTGTTTATGCCGACACCCTTGATCAGTCAGCTGGGAATTTCAGGGATAGGCCTACCTATCTAAATGCCATGGGAAAGTACCTGCAAAATAATGGCAAGACCAAAATTGCCGAAACTGCGAGAATCGCCGAGTCCGCGAGAATTTATGGCACTGTTATTATAATGGATAACGTTGTTATTGAAGACAAAGCGGTGGTCTTTGGGCCAACTATAATTGGACGAAATTGCTTCATCGGCAGAAATTCTCTGGTGGAAAACAGTGTTTTGTGGGACGATTCATCAATTGGACGAAATTCTCACTTGCGCAGCTGCATTACCGATTACACTGCCAGATTGACCAATTATAAAACCGCTGAAGATCAAGCCCTAATGCACAGGCGAAATGTTCCTGGCATAGACTTGATTAACAATGTCGTATCTTCGATAACTGATAAAATTAGTCGGCTATACTTTACGAAACCTAAGGTTTTCGCTTCTATTGCTGCCATTTTACTGGGATATGTTTTTCTCTGGTCATATTGGTCCGAATTTTCTGACCTTTGGAATATCTGGAGAAGAAGTGACGAGTATTCGGTTGGCTTTTTAGTTCCATTTTTGGCTGGCTATATTTTATGGGCAAAACGCGCCGAAATCATGTCAATAGAAATATGCCCATCCATATTGGGGCTTTTCTGTCTAATTGCCGCACAAACACTGCGGTACTTTGGTTTGTTTTACATGTACTCTTCAGCCCAGAGACTCTCACTGCTTCTAAGCATTGCCTCTATAGCGTTATTTCTTTTCGGCTGGAAAATGTTTCGAAGATTGTTGCCGGTATTTGCGTTTCTTTCTCTAATGCTGCCGTTGCCGCAATCGGTACATACTTCTATCACCTTGCCGCTGCAGAAATTAGCCGCGTCATCATCGGTGTTTTTACTGGAGTTGCTTGGCTATAGCGTTATACGTCAGGGCAACATCATTAATATAAATGGAACGGTCGTAGCAATAGCAGAGGCCTGTAACGGTTTGAGAATGGTCACATCGTTTTTTGTAATTATAGGATTAGTGGTTTTGTTAGTTCGACGTGCATGGTGGGAAAAGCTGACAGTTTTAATCTTAGCGGTGCCGGTAGCGCTGTTTTGCAACACGATGCGGTTAACAATTACCGCTATTGCCTTCACCATGATTTCCGCCGAAAAATGGGAGCAAGCCTTTCATGATTTTGGGGGATACGCAATGATGCCTTTGGCGATAGCGGCTGTAATCGTTGAATTATGGTTCCTTGCAAAATTAACTATGGTGCCGCAACCAAAAAAACTAACAGTAGTTACAAACAGATAACTAAATATAGAACTTTTTTGAAAAGGGGTGACATGATGAATAGTATAGGAAAATATCAAGGGCAGCAGGTTCCGCAGGAAATGGTGCGACTTGAAGGCTCCGCTGAATATGAAAAAGATCCGGAGGCCAGCTTAATTACTCCGATACGTCGTCGATGGCGAACTGTTATAGTAATATTTTTGCTCATCTCTGCGATTGGAGTCCCGATTGCCTGGCTTACGGTCAAACCATTTTATCAGGCTACCGCTGCGATTCGAGTTATACCGGTTATCTCAAGCATATTGTTCAGTGGAGAAGAAGGTATACCAATGTACAAAAGTTTTATGTACACACAGGCGGACCTGATCACGAGCGATAGAGTTCTTGAGAGAGTAGCCGATGACCTCATAGAAAAGGACCCGTTGTTTTTTCAGAGACACAAAAAAATGCCGCTGCCGTTCATGGAGAAATTCATAACTAAAAAAAACGTTGAGCCGGTCGCTGTCTTAAGGTCCGCGATAAACAGTGAAAATCTTAGAGTTGCACCTGAAAGAAATACCGAGTTGATAAAAATAAGTATGAAAAGCCCTGAGCCTGAACATGCATCCCTTATTGTCAATTCTTTTGTCAGAGCATATATGGCCATCGTTGTTTCAGAAGAATCAAAAGGTGAAAATCACAGACTCAGGGTTCTCGAAGATGAACGCAAGGCTTTAAGTAATAAGCTCGAACGACAGAGACGAACAATTCACGAAATGGCACAGGAGTATGGCACGCAGTCTTTGACCGGCCGACAGGAAATGATGCTCCAGAGAGTTGCGACTCTTCAGCAAAAACTGACCGAATTCGAAGTTGAGAAAATAGCTTTAAAGATCAAATTGCAACTGATCGATGACAATAAAGAAAAAACTATAGAGCCGCAGGAACTACTCAAGCTTCGTTACGATTTCATAAATGCGGATTTGATGATTCAAACCCTGACTACCAACACAGTCCATATTGAACAAAATCTTATTGTTGCCAGGCAACAGTTGGCGCCCACAAATCCCGAACTTGCTCGAAAGACTGAACTTCTCGAAACCCTACAAAAACGTCTTGAAGATCGCAGAGTTGAGGTAGGCAAAAAGTTCGATGAAATGATAGTTAAAGAATTTGCCAGAAGCGACAAGGACCAACTCAAAGATTCGCAAACCGACTTGAGGCAGATTACCGCATTCGAGCAGCATCTTCGCGAGGTGTTGGCACAGGAAGATGCTCAGACAATTGAACTCGGTCGAAAACAATTAGCTATTCAGGACCTGCAGGACCAGTTGAATTTGACAAAAGAAATTTACGAAACTGTCAGAAGGCGTATCCAGGAAATCGAAATGGAAAGAAAACGACTGGCAAGAGTTTCACAGGCTTACTTCGCTAACACTGCTCCTTTTCAGGATCGACGAATCAAGTATACGCTGGCAGTTTTATTTGCCGCGATGGGATCGGCAATGCTCGTAGCTCTTTTGAGAGATAAGCTTGACCAGTCCTTGAGAACTCCACAGGATATCGTCAAAGCCATAGGGGTTAGAATAATCGGAACCACTACATGTTCTAATAATGTTAAGAAGTCACTGAGGTTTCAACAGCTTACAGATGACTATCAGGCTATTTGCACGAACCTGGGCTTAGCTGACGGAGAAGGGATTCCGAAGAAACTTGTGATTACAAGTCCATGTCCAAGAGAAGGTAAAACCACCTTTTCTATTAATCTCGCAACCAGTTTAGCACAAGCCGGAAAAAAGGTTTTGCTCGTCGATGGTGATTTGAGAAAGCCGGATATTGCCAATCTACTCGAACTGGACTGTAAGTCGGATGGTTTGCAGGAGCTCTTTAGAGGAAAGAAATTCAGGGATGTTGTCTGTGAAACTCATGTTCCAGGCCTTTTTGTTTTAACTACCCAAACCTGCAGTTCGCCGGTTATTTACAGATTGATAACACATGAACGAGCTGGAAGGTTTTTCAATATTGTTGGACAGGCTTATGACCATGTGATCATTGACTCGCCTCCGGTATTAGCTTTTTCTGACGCAATGCTCTGGGCAAAAATGGCCGATGCTGTTGTCTTGACAAGTTTCGCGGGCCATACTGATGGCTCCGATCTAAAGGAAACATACCAAAGGTTGAAGCAGGTAGACGTTAGAGTCATCGGAACTGTTCTCAACAATGTATCATTTGGGCAGATGTATCATCCTTACGGTTATGGGTATTACACAAAAAATGTTTCAACAAGGAATAGAAAAATAAGAAAGCAAAAAACCAATCTGTTACCGATGCAAAAACCTGTAAAAAATATCCAAACCATTAAGATGCAATAAAAGATATGGGGGGCAAGTATGCGATTGGCGGTAATCCGCGAGACTCAGGATTCCTGCGGTCAGCCAAAGACTGGTTTGCTGCGATTTGCTGCGACTACAGAACCGATTTCTCAACTTATTATCGACTCGATTACACAAAGCGACTGTTTTAACACAAATGCAAGGGCACTGATCGCATTGCCGCAAGGATGGCATTCGCCAAATTCCTCTCAAAACTCTAAAATAGTCTACTATAACGGCAGTATCGACATCTCCTTACAAGACCTTGTAAAGTCCAACTCCAGTCAGTGGTTTATTTTGTCCAATGGAAGCTTTGTCACAGACGCTGATTTCAAATCGCTTGAGAAAATATTAGCTCAGTTCGATAATGATATTATTGCCATTGATGTAGATCCCGAATTGATGTCCTATCATGAAAAGGTGCGAGTCACTTGCGATCATAATCTGGCAGGTTTCAGGCGTCAATACCATGATGCTATTTCGTGAATTGTTCGTCTCTGTCGTTCGAGCTTATTACTTAAAGC
>JBHPGW010000011.1:0-51896 GCA_042569785.1 Planctomycetota bacterium
ATTTTTTGCTGACATCAACTCACATAAGCCGAAGATAACAATATCGCAAAAACCGAATATTTCCATATACCAAGTTTAGCCCCCAAGCCAGCTTGGGGATTCCGTCCAAGGCGGATAATTTTATAAAATGATAAGCCTTACAAATAAGACACCAGCCTATTATATAGCAGCGATTGTGACGATTTTGATGGCAACCGGGGCCATTTTTGTCTTCTCAGCGGGAGCTAACATTAATCAACAGCTTGACTTACAGCATTTCTACCGGTTCACACAGCTGCGACAGATACTTTTTTTTCCATTGGCGGTTTGCGTAATGCATCTGGTTTCAAGAGTCAATTATAAGCTGCTGAGCCTGGAAAAAGGTTTTTACAAATCCCCTGCTGTTTATCTGTTAGTCCTGAGTATCGCTTTACTTATAATCGTTTTGATACCTGGCTTGGGCACCGAGATCAATTACGCCCGAAGATGGCTGAAAATCCCGCTTGGACATGTTAAGATCAGCTTTCAGCCCTCGGAGCTGGCAAAATGGACGGTAATCATATTTCTGGCGGCATTTTGCCATAAGTTCCATGATAGTTTGAAGTTGTACTGGAAAAGATTCATCCCGCTCTGCGTGATAGCAGCATCTGTTATACTATTAATACTGATAGAAGACTTCGGGACAGCTGCCCTTATTGGGCTTTTGACGGTTGTGATGCTGATAATCGCAGGTGCCAGCCTATGGCACATGCTTACGCCGCTGCCTTTTGGGCTGGCGGCCTTTCTAATGGCGATCTTGAGCTCTGAAACACGAAAATCGAGGATATTAGCGTTTTTGCACCCGGAAAAATGGACCGATTCGATCAATTACCAACCCAGCCAATCGCTGATCGCTATTGGTTCCGGCGGGCTTTGGGGCAAGGGACTTGGCAGAGGGATATGCAAATACGGGCACCTGCCGGAAGATACAACTGATTTTATTTTTGCTATAATCGGCGAAGAGCTTGGCTTTTTCGGCTGTGCCGCGGTCATCATACTATTTATTGCCTTTGTCTGGCTCGGAATTTATGTTATCACAAATTGCAAAGACCCTTTCGGCAGACTATTAGCTGCCGGCATCATACTAACGATCGCGATACAGGCCGCGCTCAATATCGGCGTGGTAACTGTCGTACTGCCGACCAAAGGGATACCGCTGCCATTCGTAAGCGCAGGCGGAACCAGTATGCTGCTAAGTGCCGCGGCGGTGGGCGTACTATTAAATATAGCCCAGCAAACTCAGAAAACACAAATACCGGAGATCGAGTAATGAACGGCAGAACCTTTTTCTTTGCAGGCGGTGGAACAGGCGGACACATCTATCCCGCTATCGCAGTAGCAAGCAAAATCTCCAAACTTGATCCGAGTGCGAAGATCCATTTCTTCTGCAGCGACCGTGACATCGATGCGAAGATATTAGCCAAAACCAATTTCCAATACACCGCCCTGCCGGCGAGAGGCTTAGCACTCCGGCCGGATAAACTTATCAAATTCATAACAACATTTTTCAAAAGCACAAAGATCGCCAGGGGCATATTAAACCAGGCACATAAGCCGGTAGTAACAGGTATAGGCGGATTCGCAGCGGCACCAGCCTGCTACGTTGCCCATGAATTAAAAATCCCACTCGCCCTTATAAACACCGACCTGCTCCCGGGCAAAGCTAACAGAATAATCGCAAGATGGGCCGACCAAATTTTCATCCAGTTCGAAGATACCATCATTCACCTGCCGAAAACCGACGCAAAATTCAGCATTACCGGCTGTCCACTCCGAGCGGAGTTTGCAAACCCGCAACCGGAAAAAGCCATCAAACAGTTAGCCCTGGATAAAGACAAAAACATCCTACTGATAACCGGCGCATCGAGCGGTGCGCGCAACATCAACAACTGCGTCTGTTCACTGCTGGAAAAGCTCGACGAATTCGCCGACTCCTGGCAGATGGTCCACCTGACAGGAGCAGTTGACTTCGAGCAGGTAAAAGAAAAATACTCTAACACAAAGATCACCCATAAGGTACTGGCTTACCACGACGACATGGCCGATCTGTTATCTGCCGCGGATTTATTGATAGGCAGAAGCGGAGCGGTAAGCATCGCAGAATACACCGCGACAGAAACGCCGAGTATATGTATGCCTTATCCATACCACAAGGACCAGCACCAATATTACAACGCCGCCAAATTAGTCGAAGTAGGCGCCGCTATAATAGTAGACGACGTCCCCGACGCCGGCGACAGAGCCGAATGGCTATGGGAAGAACTCCAGCCACTAATGAACGAGCCGAGTTTACGAGAAAAAATGAAATCCGCCTGCACCGAAATAGCCAAAAAAGACGCCGCCAAAACAATCGCAAAAAAACTTCTCGCAATCAGTTAACAATTTGTTTTGTTATGGTCTTCTTATGTATTTTATTACATACATTTTTCTTTTTCTTGGTTCGCGAACGAGTAGAGCAAAGCCGAGTGTGCTTACGGCTGCAAATGCGGCTCCGAGTGCGAAGACGATCAGATAACTTTGCGTAATATCTATAATCAGTCCTGAAACTGGTACGGCTATCAGAATGGCCGGCATCATTAAGGTATTGCCCAGGGCAAGAATAGTTGCACGGTTCATCCTTGGAAGCAGTTCTATAGACATATTAACCATCACCATATACGCGACACTGGTAGTGCTGGCATAAAAGACGAATGCTAAATAAATGATAAGCGGCGAAGGATTCGATTGAAGACAAACAAAACAAGCGATCACAAAGCCCGATGTCAGCATCAGTCCCTGGATAATGCCGATGGTTTTGTAGCCGATCCTGTCGGCCAGTTTCCCAAGAACCAGAACAAACAGGGCTGCGCTTGTTATCTGCGTAACGGTAAAGGCGAGAATGCCCACCCCCTTAAGAGAGAGGGTTTCCTTTGCGAAAATGATGAAAAAAGATCCCATCATCATAGCAAGGAAGAACAAGGCTATAAAGAACAGGAACAGCCGATAGTTAGGATCTCGGAGTGTTTTTCGTATTGCCAATCTGGTACCGACAAGGAAGCGATTTACCTTAGTGTGATGCGAAGCGGCATTTATAACCAACGGGTCGTGATGTTCGCGTACGGCCAGAAGGATCAGGCTTGCAGAGGTATAAAATACATTGGCTGCGATAAAAGCTACGAGAAAATTTTGCGGTTCATCCCAACACTTCATAACCCAAATTGCCGCCGGTGACATTAATAAAACAGCTATCGCGAAACCTGCGAGTCGGTAACCAAAAATAGAGCCTCTTTTTTTCAGGGGCATGCAGTCGGCTGCGAGTGAAAAGTTCATAGAGGCATTCCCGACGACACCACCCATAAAAATCACCATGCACACGCAAAACAGTACTAATCGGACTGCTTTGGAAAGGCTTCCCGGAAAAATAAGGAACAAAATATTATAGACAAGCCAGGGTAAAATACAGGCGATATATGAACCTGTCAGCCAGAACTTTCGAGGGCGATTTCTAAAATGATGACTTACCAGTAACTGCAAAGGACAAGCAGTAATCACAAGAGAAGAGATAAAACCGATAAGGGTCTTTGATGCGTTTAACTCGACCATGTAAGCCGGCACTACGGTGGCGTACAACGCAAAAGGAATGCCCAAGCCCCAAACGGTGTCAAAAGCTACTAATATCTTAACATTATGTTTGAAATCACGTGTAACAGCTTTGTTGTATTCTTTTTGTACCGCAGCCTTAGCATCGCCCATATTATCAATGTTAGATTTCATTATCTCAGTCCATTTTCCATGTATTGCCAAACCGCAGCATTGTCTCATGAATTGTTTGGTTATCAAGAGAAATAATGAGTATTTTCAGTAAATTTTTTGATGTGATCCATCACCTTATTGGCAACGTCCTTTGTGCATGAAACTCGGAGTGTTTGGTTTGCCGGGTTGGTATTAAATTGTCGGTAAGGTCCGGGAAAAATTGGGGTTTGTTGCTATGGAGTTATATATTGTAAAAATGGGAGGTTTTGGTTTGACAAGCGGTGTTAAAAGTGTTAAAATACGTTCATGTTGGAATTCTTTGAGGGACAAATGATGAAAAAAAGCTTTGTTTTAATGGTCTTATGTATCGTTTACAGTGTTCTGCTGCTGGGTCTGTCAGGTTGTACTCAGCCTGGCGAAACCGCCGCTGAGGGGAAAAGAAGGCACAAAAGGATGGTCCGCATTAATATGCAGGAACTTAACAAAGACGTGGACTATCTTCTCCATACCGACCAGCCAAGTGGTTTAACGGATAAAAGGATACCGTAACAGCTCTCGGATTGCCGATACACCAGTAGGTAGTTTGAACCATACACAAAAAAAAAGGATTTGATCTGTGGATACACTCTTCGACTATCTCAACCGTATAGCGATGTATGATTGGTGGCGCATTGCCATTGAATTAATTATGATAGGGATGGTCGTCTTCTGGGCGGTCAATTTCCTCGAGGGTACACGTGGGGAAAGACTCTTTAGAGGCGTTATTTTCATACTCATAGCTGGAATGCTGATCCTGAATCTGCTGGTCGATAAGTTTCAGTTCCCACGTCTTCAGTTTCTTTACGGCGGATTTTTGATTTTTGTACTGATAGTGGCCGTTGCCGCGTTTCAGCCTGAAATACGCCGGGCACTGATCAGGATAGGTCAGCCGAACTTCATGGCAAGCTCTTCACAAAAGGTCGCACGCAGTATCGAAGGGATAATTGATGCGGTCACCAAGCTCTCCGAAACAAGAACAGGCGCCATCATCGTTATAGAAAAAAAGGTCGCGCTGGGAGAATTCATAGAAACCGGTGTCAGGATCGATGCGACTGTCAGTTCGGAACTTCTAAGGACCATATTTCGTCCTGAAACCGCACTGCACGATATGGCGGTAGTGATACGCAACGAAAGGATAATAGCGGCTCGCGTTCAACTGCCGCTCGCAGAAGCCGCCAGCGCAGATGGGACAGAACTGGGTTCAAGACACCGGGCGGCAATTGGTATTACCATAGGTTCTGACGCGATCTGCCTGGTAGTCAGTGAAGAAACCGGGATCATTACGATCGCCGAAGACGGCAAACTGGCCAGGAACGCCGACGAATCTCAAATAAGAAAACGCCTGTCCAGCACAATGCAGCAAGCTTCCTCATCGGGTAATACGCTTCCTGCGGTCGAGCGACGGCGAGACAAAAATGAAGAAAAAATATAACTAACTCAAACCGACCGACGGTCTGTTTGAGAATTTAAAAATTAAAACTTAAAAATCAAAATTGCGGGATGGCTAATTTTATTGTTATTTTTGTGCCATATAACATCTTGTTGAGAAGTAAGTTACGTTGATATATGATCATTTTGAGTAATTAGGGCCGCAGTGAAATGAAGAAAAAAATCAAATTCGGCAAAATCTTTATAGTAGTATTCTTAACTGTCCTGATATGGGTCTGGGCAGATTTGGCAGAGGACGAAACCTATACCATATCAAACGCGCTGATCAGTGTTGATAAATCAACACCACGGGACCTCTGGGTAACATTCAACGACAAATCC
Source organism: Planctomycetota bacterium (assembly GCA_042569785.1). Taxonomy (GTDB): domain Bacteria; phylum Planctomycetota; class Phycisphaerae; order Sedimentisphaerales; family Anaerobacaceae; genus JBHPGW01. The sequence continues at coordinate 5,560 of JBHPGW010000011.1, forward strand.
ACTATCGTTGCCGATGAGATAGTAGTTAAGGGGTCCGGTGGAAAAATTTCCGAACTGCGCAAACATCTGGTAACCGGCCAGTTAAAGTCACAGTTCTTTTTATACCCCAATCAGGACAGAGGCTCTGTCCTGTCCGGCAAATACGATCTTTCCGAACTGCTCAAAGAAAACGATACCTTAAAAAGATACGGCGTGACAATTCAGTCGTGCAAGCCTTCGGCAATTTCCGTAAACATCGTCAAGCTTGTAAAAAAAACGCTTGAAGTAAAATGTGTGGATGAAAACATGACAGCCGTTAAGGCCCAGACTATCCAGCCGGCAAAGATCGATATGTATGTACTCGGTGACTGGGAAGGCGATAGCCTTATCGCTTACGCCTCCTTGACAAACACAGAAACCCAGCAGGCAAGAATAGATAACATCGAAAAGACAGCATATGTCGAATTCGCCCCAGGCCAGAGAAGATGGAGCCCTGTCGATGTAAAGATCAGACTGCCGGAAACCGAAAAAGGACTGGAAAATTACAAGATACACCCTTGTACAGTAGGGTTCGTTTTCACTCAGAATCTTGCGGGAAAGTATGATGTCGAGCTACTCAACAAGCCGGAAATGGCTACGGTCACTATACTCGCTACATTAGAGGCCAAGCGAGCCTATGAGCAACAGCCTTATCAAATTCTGATCAATATCCTCGATGAAGATGAAAAGAATGTCGACATACAAACAAAAACTCCTGTTTACAACTTCCCCGAGGAATTTGTTCGCAAAGATGAGATCCTGTTAGGCCAACTCGGCATTCAGGCACAATTCAGGCTGATTCCGAAGCCCCCGAGCCAGTGACAAAAGCTATTGCCGCCTCGACAACCATCCACATCGCAAGCAAAAATATTCCGCTCCCAATAATCACGAGCAGCCAATTCTTTTCCGCGATGAAGTTCATCTCGTTCCTGACCATCGCCCAGACCGTAATCACTAACATAATGCAACACGGTATACCCGTGATGAGGAATTTCAATCGGCCTTTACGTTTGAGATAAAGCGTGACCACCAACAAGGCAAGCGCAGCGAGAAGTTGATTGGCGTTGCCGAACAAAGGCCAAAGCGTCATCGCCCCTTTACCGTCGGCACCGGTAGCAAAAGCTAACCCCGCCGCTGTAAGCACCGCAAAAGTTGTCGCCGTCCAGCGGTTCGCAAGAAACGATATCCGCAAGTCAGTCGCCATTTCACTTACGATATACCGCTGAATTCGCACCGATGTATCAAGGGTGGTCCCTGCAAACGAGGCAATGAACACACCCATAAGCGTCACCCCAACGGTTTCCGGCAGCCCTATCGTTTTCATCATATTAGCGGCACCTATAACTACCGGCGATATCTTGTCACTCAATCCCTTGGCGCCCATCCACGAACCGTACTGATGCTGCCAGGCGGCTTGTCCGGTTAGAACCGTTCCATCGCCGAGCTTCAAAGCCATCCCGATACCAGCAGCGACACAAATAATTACCAGTACCGCCAAAACACCTTCAAGAAGCATCGAGCCGTACCCGACAAAAAGGCTATCGGTTTCTTTGGCGATCTGCTTGGGACTTGTCCCCGAAGCGACAAGACAGTGGAACCCGCTAATCGCTCCGCAGGCGATAGTGATAAACATAAATGGCCAAAGCGGCAACGCGTCAGCCGGCAACTGGGTGTTAACCGCAGGGGCGACCAGCTCGATAGACCCCGAAAAAGCCGCCACCACACTGCCGCCCACGAGCAATCCCATCGCTATGAACAACTGCCATGCGTTGATATAATCGCGAGGCTGCAGCAGCATTGTCACCGGCAAAGTCGAAGCTACCCATGCGTAAATAAGCAGAACGATCACCCATACCCCGGTAGAGGGCACGCCCAAAACCGCAGGAATTTCAACAGGCACCAAACTACCCACAGCAATACAAATATACATCCCAAGAACCGCCGCGGCGGTTGCCAGGGGAATGTTAGCACTCTTTTTATAAACGGCATATCCCAGCGTCATCGCGATCGGTATCTGAAGCCAAACCGGAATAACAGCTGTGGGGAACCTCGTAAATACTGCTGCGATAACTACGCCGAATATTGCGATAACTATCAGCAGAGATAAAAAGACGATCGCGAAAAAAATGAACCGCACACGAGCGTTGATATACTTAGCTGCTATTTCGGAAATGCTTTTGCCTTCGTTGCGCAGCGAAACGACGAGCGAGCCGAGATCATGAACCGCACCCATAAATATCGACCCGAAGAAAACCCAAAGTATCGCAGGGACCCACCCCCAGATAATCCCTATCGCCGGACCAACTATGGGGCCTGTGCCGGCTATCGAAGTATAGTGATGGCCGAAGATGATACCCTTGCGGGTGGGAACATAATCGATACCATCTTCAAGTTCAAGCGAGGGAACCGGCGCATTGGGGTCGAGCTTGAATATTTTCTTAGCCAGGAATCGCCCATAAGTATGATAAGCGATCCAATACCCCCCGCCGCAAACCACCATCAACAACAAAACATCCATCCCAAAATTCTCAATTCTAAATTCTAAATTCCTAAGTCCGTCTCTCTCTGTGCCTTCGAGTCAGCAGTCGTATAGGCACCTCCGCTATAGGCAGCATCACACCCAACCTGCCCTTAATAAAACGCATATAGTTCTCTTCGAACAGGTCAGGCTTATTAACGAACATCAATATCGTAACCGGGTTAACCGCGATCTGCGTAGCATAGTAAATCTTGGGCCAGCCTATTTTATTTCGTTTAGTCGCGCCGACTCGTTCAGCCTTGATGATCTCCATCGCCTTATTCAGTTGCACCGTCGGTATCCACGTCACCGTCTGCTTGAAAATCTCACTGGACAGATCAAGCACCGTCTTAACGTTCTTACCATCGGTAGCTGTAGTAAAAGCTATCGGAGCCGTCTTAAGTGCCGGCAGCATCTTAGTCAGATACTCCTCATAATCTTCCGTCGTCGCCTTATCCTTAGCAAGGTCCCACTTGTTAATTACTATTATACAGCTTTTTTGCTGAGAGGTGATCAACATCGCAAGTTTTTTATCCACCTGTGAGATGGGTAATGCTGCATCTATCAAAAAGAGCACCACGTCAGCCCTGCTTATCGAGCGATTGACACGAACATTACTGTAAAATTCGATACTGTCAGCTATCTTCTTTTTCTTGCGCACCCCCGCCGTATCGATCACAACGATAGTTTGACCATCCTTTTCAAATCGGACATCGACCGCGTCCCTGGTCGTGCCGGGCACCTCACTGACGATAACCCTCTCATCACCGACCATCGCGTTGACCAGCGTACTCTTGCCGGCGTTCCGCTTACCGACTATCGCGATCTTCATCACAGCTTTCCTGGGCTTTTCAGAATCCAGATGCTCGACCTCACTGAAGATTTTTTCCAGCAGAACTTCCTTATTAAGATTGTTCACCGCCGATATGCACAAAAACTCGCCGAAGCCCAGCTTCACAAACTCCCCCGCCGCCGGGAACATCTTCGCCGAGTCCGCCTTATTAGCCACACCAATAACATTCAGATCATGCTTGCGGAGCAGCTTAGCTATCGTCTCATCTAAAGGGACGATCCCGTCACGAATATCGACCATGAACAGAGCCAAATCAGCCGACTCGATCGCGTTATCTATCTGATGGGCAATATGGTCGCTCAACTCGTCGCTGTCAACAATGCCGTATCCGCCGGTATCGATCAGCTCGAAGTATTTCTCGTTTCGTTCGATAAAGGTGCTGACCCTGTCGCGCGTAACTCCGGCGGTAGGCTCAACAATACTTATCATCTCACCAGCCAGCGCGTTAAGCAAACTGCTCTTACCCACGTTAGGCCGACCAATTATCGCCACTCTCGGCACCGCCATAACAACTCCTAAATCAAAACCAAACCTGTATTATAACACAATCCCAGAAAAATACAACGCCCACAATTCACCACCAAAAAAGCCCGAAGCGTACCCGCCGCGACGGGACGCGTCGCAGCGGGCAGGATTAACACTGATGGCTTGAAGGTGGGTGGATTGGTAAAAAAATGAGAAAATTATGGAACTGTTTGGCAAGTTTACGCATCTTGAAAAGTGGAAGCGATGGTAAGTTGATAAAAAAAGTTAAAAAATTTTATTTTTTTCTTGCAATATAAGAGAGGGTTGTTGTAAAATGGTTATAGATAGAGAAGGCAGGCTCACAATATTATATTTTAATCTGTCACTATCATAATTCGTACCGAAGTTATCATACCGAGCCAACTTTCCAGAATAAGCTTTTTTTACTAATTTGTTTTGCATATTCGAGTTGGAAAATACAGACTAAAGCTGGAGGAAAAAATGAAAAATCTGCTCTTTATTTTAGCATCTCTCTTATTAGCGGTTCCCTGTTTTTCCGAGATAATCATTGTCGATGACGATTGGCCTTACGACTTTGAAACGATCCAAAAGGCAATCGACTATGCGGCTAATGGTGATTATATCTTTGTGTTTCCGGGGACATATAACGAAGATATAAGTTTCAATGGAAAAAATGTTCTTCTGACATCAACGGACCCAAACAATCCTGCAGCTACAATTATTCAAGGGACAGGTTCCGGATCAGTTGTAACTTTCTCCGGCAGTGAGAATGAAACTTGTGTGTTGCGAGGCTTAACAATTACCGGCGGTAACACCTCTGGCAATGGCGGCGGAATTATAGGTTATGGTACCGCCGCCGTGATCACAAATTGCATTGTCACAGACAATGTCGCTGTTGGTGACGGTGGTGGTTTATACGGGTGTTCGGGTGAAATTACAAATTCTACTATCAGCAACAACACAGCATATAGAGGTGGAGGACTGAGATGGTGCTTTGGTACCATCAGCAACTGTACGATCTCCGGGAACACAGCTGATCAAGGCGGTGGTGGAATATCGAATTCCGGAACTATTACAGATTGCATAATAACGAACAACTCCGCTATGAGTGGGGGCGGGCTTTCTTATTGTGGCAATTCAATAAATAATTGTATTATCAGCAATAATACCGCTAGTAGTGGCGCAGGATTGTATGAATGTCACGGCACGATTATCAACAGTATCATCAATAATAATGAAGCCAGTAATGATGGAGGAGGAATAAGTGGAAGCCGGAATGGCGATATTATTAATTGTATTATCGCTTTTAATATTGCTCAAGATGATGGTGGGGGAATAGATGGTGACAATAGCGATATTAGAAATACCATAATATGGGGTAATTTCGCAGGTGATCAGGGGGACCAGTTCTGTTCTAGCGGCGGCTATACTACTACACTTCGCACAGAATATAGTTGTGTTCAAGGCGGTGCTTATGGTTTTAGCAACATAGATGTCGATCCATTGTTTGTAGACGCTAATAATGGAGACTTTCATCTATTACCCCACTCACAATGTATTGACGGCGGGACAAATGACCTTATTGCTGTGTACAGCCTTCTTGAGAATGATTTAGACGGCAATGTGCGGCCAGTAGACGGTGATAATGATGGAACAGCGACATCAGATATTGGGGTATACGAGTCACTGGCAAACATTGAGCCGGTACTTTATTCTTCTTTATCTGAGATAACACTTTATGCATTTGATCAGAACATCGTCGAGCAGCAGTTTGTAATCAGCAACAGAGGTACTGGAATCCTGGATTGGACAACAAGTTTGGATTGTGCGTGGCTTGAGATCGATCCATACCAGGGCAGTACTAATGGCAGTGGCGATGTAATTACCCTAACAGCGGATATTGCCGTCTTAAGTGTCGGTACTTACAGTTGCGAGATTGTAGTATCTGATCCCTGCGCGATCAACAGTCCAATGAGTATACCGGTCAATTTAATAATAGGTGACACATTGCTGGTCCCTTCACAATATTCTACGATTCAGGGTGCGATAGATATATCTAATGACGGTGACACAATCATTGTTGAGCCCAATACTTATTATGAAAATATCAATTATTTTGGTAAAGCGATAAAGCTTCGAAGCAGTGACCCTGATAATTGGGAGACAGTAAAAAGTACTATTATTGACGGTGACGACGACGGCAGTTGTGTAGTTTTTTGGTATCATGAAGACCGTAATAGTATTTTAGAGGGTTTTACGCTAACCAATGGAATTGGATCATATAGTTATTATAATTCTAACTTCTTTGATTTTGATGATGAAGGTATAGGTGGCGGAATATATTGCAAGTCCAGTTCTCCTACGATACGTAACTGCAATGTTACAAAAAATGGTCAAGAATGGGGTGGTGCACCAACATATGGTGGTGGAATCGCTCTTGCGGGAGATTGCAGTGCGAATATCATTAATTGTTTTATTACCGATAATTTTGCACATGATAAGGGGCCAGGTATTTTTATTTACGGTGACTATCCTGAAAGAGCTATGAGTAGCATTGTAAACTGTACTATTGCCAATAACAGATCCTCATCGGATCAATCAAAATATGAAGTTGAATGTCGAAACGTTAGAACTACTATTTCCAATACGATCATATGGGGTGAGATCGACAGCCTGGCAATAACAGAACCATTGTTGGTTACTTATTCATGTATAAAATCAGCTGCTGTCACGATAGGTTATGACTATGATTCCACACCTTATGATCCTACAACAGCTGGGGGTAATATAAGTGGATATCCATATTTTATAAACAACTCATATGGCAGTGCTTTAGAATTTGGCGACTACCACCTTCTCGAAAATTCAAGCTGCATAGATGCCGGTGACCCATGTTTTGATAATATTATTCAAAAAGATATCGATGGTCAGACAAGAATTATGAGAGAAAGAATTGATATTGGTGCTGATGAAGCTGCACCAACAATAACTGTAATCAAGCCAAATACCGATGTCGTATTGATCTCCGACAGTATACATTGGATCGAGTGGGTAAGTTTTGGTGTCGATAGTAATGTTGATGTTTCTTACAGTATCAACGGTGGAGTTGACTGGGACGTTATTGAGGCTAATGTTGTCGATAGCGGCAGTTATATTTGGGCTACACCTGCCGGGGTTAACTCGGAGCAGTGTGTGGTTTCGGTATTACCAAATAATGGTGACGTTAATGTTATCAGTTATGACAGCGGGATGTTTACTATTCATCCGGATATCCCGGGGATGTATTTTCCGTCGCGGTGGGAGACGCTGGGCGGCGGATTTGACAGGGCTGGTTTGAGTGGTGATGTTGGGCCGGAGACTGGGTGTGTGAAATGGCAGTTCGAGGCGGGCGGGGCTGTGTCGGCTGGTATTACGGTAGGGCCTGTGGATCTGGTGCATATCGGCTGTGAAGACGGAAAGGTGTATACGCTGTTTGATGACGGTACGGTTGCGTGGATATTTGACACGAATTCGCCAATTGTGTGCTCTCCTACTGTTGGACCTGACAGTTCGGTATATTTCGGGACTCAGGACGGAAGGTTATATGCCCTTAGTCTCGTCGGGAGCGTTCGCTGGACGCATGATATGGGGGGCAGGGTTTACTCATCTGTGGCGATCGGTGAGGATGGCAGGGTGTTCGCGGCTTCGACCGATGGGACACTTTACGCCCTTGATCATGACGGCAGCGAGTTGTGGAGTTTCCAGACGAGCGGTTCGGATGTTTCCGGCGGGGCGATCTTCGCTTCGCCTACGATAGGAGCAGATGGAACGGTGTATACAGCTGGTTTTTACGATCCGAATCTGTACGCACTGGACCCGAATGACGGCAGTATAAAATGGGTGTGTAATTTTGGTAAGCCTGTAAGTCATCTTGGCGTAAAAGGAGGTATGCCTTTCGCTTCGCCGGTAGTTGGTGACGACGGGACGATATATATGTCATTAGTGCTCGACCCGAATTTGTTCGCGATCAATCCTGCTGACGGGAATGTTATCTGGGCAACGAATTTGGCTGATCCATGCTCGACAGACGCTAACTCTTACTATAGTCAGGTTTACGGGGACAGCAGTTGTTTTTCTGAGCCGGCGTTGGGAGCGGATGGAACTATTTATGTCAGCTTCGATGATCCGTTTTTGCGTGCGGTCGATCCTAACGGTAGTATCAAATGGAGGACTCGGCTTGGCCAGCTTGGCGGCTTTACATTGACGGTCGCCGCTGACGGAACTATCTACGCGGCAAGCGATGATAAGAATCTTTACGTTGTCGATGCTAACGGCTGGGAGATCGCCCGATTTGCCGGAGAGGATTGGCTCAGTTTTCCTGTTATAACTTCGGATAATACTATCATAGTAAGTGACTCCAATAATAAGATATGGGCAATCTCGAATGACAGTTGCGATGGACAGGGCCCTGACCTGCACTGGATCGCGGATCTGAACCTCGATGGGAATATTAACTTTGTTGATTTCGCGATCATGGCAGCGGATTGGCTTAACTGTAATGATGTATATGGGCCTTGCGGATTTGAAGAAGGCGCAGAACAACCCCAGGAGTTTTTTGCAGGTGATATTGATCTGGACAGATATGTTTATACCCTTGACCTGGCGGAGATAATAAACAGATGGCTCGGCGACTATGTGCCAAGAGAGACCAGAATCCCGCAGCCTGGACTGCCGACCGGTTGGCCGCACCCTGAACCGCCGCCAGAACCTGAGCCTGAGCCGGATCCAGATCCGCCAGAAGATCCACCAGCATTATAATAAAAAGCGAGCTTACGCTATGATAATTAGACACGATACCGAATACGGGAGACATGATAAAATGAAATCGAGAACTGGTTTTACGAAGAAGGATTTGATCGTTTTTCTGATATGCTTTTGTTTTGTTCTGCTGAACCTTGCGGCAATCGGGAGCAGTGGACGTGAGGCGGCTAAGAAGGCTATCTGTCTTGCGAACGTTCGCGGGACCATGCTGGCGGTGCGGTCATATTGCGAGAACAATGACGACTACCTGCCAATTGGACGCAGCGGCTTTGTGAATGTGTATATGAGCTTGATCGACCTGCCGGTTCTATTGACGCGTGAGGGATTTGACCAGAGAAAACTGCATTGTCCGGGTGACATTAGGAAACCTGGTTCAGTTACAGCCTGGATGGAAATCTGGTACAATAACCCCGACGGTTTTGTTGCTGATTGCTGGTTGAATGGTGTTATACCCAGCTGGACAACTAATCGTCCTGACTTTAGCTATATCTGGCCAAGCAAGATGTTCCTGGAGGTTGACCCGTATATAAGACTGCCCGTTTGGGTTTACGGAGTTAAAAGCTGGAAGCTCGAGGATGTCAGGCATCCGTCGAGATTGATCGCTTATAGCGACTTTGCCTATGTGGGGGGCGCCTCTAATCCCTGGCCTCATAGCTACAAGGGGGAAAAAGGTATATTGGGCGGCTTTGTCGATGGACATTCAGCATACTATTACACATCTGAACTGGACATTGAAAGACAGCATGAATTTACCGGGTATGACATCACATATGAGGGTAGTTATGGTCCAGACTATTATAGTACAAGCTATACAATCGACGGTATTAAGGGTTATGACGTTTTGGAGTAAGTACAAAAGCACGAAGAATATCGAATGTCGAACAAGGAATTCTGAATTATGAATTGCAACCTCGCACAAGAGCATAAGTGTATATAAGAGGTTTGGGTGGTTTATCTTGAGAACCATCTTCTTCGTTTGTGTCTGTATGTGTCTATCCAGCAGAATGGCAGTGTTGAGAATCGGCCTATAGCTAAGTATAGGCCTACGAGTTTGATGGCTATCAGGTTGAGTATGTTTTTGGGGTGTTTTGTTTTGTAGTCCGCAGCCTTGGCGAATACCAGAGGGTTCCAGTTGAATTTTCCGTCGACGAGGGTTAGGTTGTGTGTTCGGTACAGTGAGAGGTCGCCGGAGTGTTTTCGATTGTATCTTAGATGCGTTGGATTGCTGGGGTGGATCATGTAAAATGGCGCACTTATGATAAGGCATGCGTCGTCGCGCAGGTAGCTGACAAGGGTCTCGACGAAACTGTGGGGGTCTGGGACGTGCTCGAGAACATCGAGGCAGATCACTACGTCGTAAGCGCTGGAAGGAATCCGGTTTTGGTCTGTTAAGATGGTTACGTCAGCGTTACATTCCGCGAAGAGTTTTTTTGCGAAGGCCTGTGTGTAGCCGGAAACTTCAAAATATGTCACGTCATAGCCCAGCAAGTCAAGGTACGCGGAATCTACGCCCAGGCCGTCACCTATACATAAAATATTTGCCGACTTTTCAGTACAGCGTTGCAGGTATCTTGCGAGCCATTTACGCGCTGAGCGTTTGGCTCTGTTACAGTTCCAGATCGCCAGCTCGTAAAGAAACGCATCGGTCTGGTCGTAAAACTGTTCCAACTGACTGCTCCATTTATATGGTTCCAGGCCTGAATCCTCGAAGTGACGCATTACATTGGTGCCTTGATAGTCGTATTCGGCACGCAGCCTTTCTGTGACAATGTTTTCGGGGGTGCCGGTCAGTTCGCTGATCCAGGCAACGGTTTTATGCTCACTCCAAAATGGTTCGAGTAAAGCGGTGGGTAATTTGGTTTGTGTAATTGTGTCAGTCATTTAGGTATTGGGCGAATCTGTATTTTATTTTTCAGGCTTTGTGATTTTTTCTTTTCCGGCCATGTATTGTCTTAGGGGTTTTGGGATTGTTATTGAGCCGTCGGGGTTTTGGTTTAGTTCCAGGATGGGGATCAGTACTCTCGGGCTGGCTATTACGGTATTATTGAGGGTGTGACAGAAAAGGTTTTTGCCGGCGTCGGGGTCTTTGTAACGCAGGTTCATGCGTCTGGCCTGGAAGTCGTAAAACTTACTTGCGCTGTGGGTCTCGCAGTAATTTTCGCGTGAAGGCATCCATGCTTCTATGTCGAATTTTTTGGCCTGGCCCCTGCCTAAGTCGCCGGTACAAACGGCTACTATGCGATAGGGCAGGTTCAATGCCTTCATTACAGCTTCGGAGTTGGCTAAGATTTCTTCATGGAATTTTGCGCTTTCGTCGTCGCTGTTTTTGCAGATGATGACCTGTTCGACTTTGTCGAATTGGTGTATTCTGTATAGGCCGTAGGTGTCTTTGCCGGCGGCTCCTGCTTCGCGTCTGAAACAGCTCGACATCGCGACGAATTTTTTCGGTAGTTCGTCAGCCTTTAATATCTCGGACATGTGATACGCGGTCATAGGGACTTCGGCTGTCCCAACCAGGCTTAGGTTGTCTCTTTCCATCTGGTAGGTCTGCTCTTCGGAGCCGGGGAAGTAGCCTGTACCTCGCATGACTTCGTCCTTTGCCAAGAGCGGTACCGAAAGAGGAAGATAGCCTTTGCCGAGCATATAGTCCATAGCGAAACGCAAAACGGCCCAGTGCAGTAAAGCGCCGTCGCCTTTTAAAAAGTAGTTCCGTGTGCCGGCTAATTTAACGCCTCGCTCGATATCTACGATGTCCAAATCCAGAGCCAACTGCATATGGTCCTTCGGCTCAAAGTCGAATTGGCGTATCTTACCTTCTTTTCTTATTTCGATATTTTCGGTATCGTCAACGCCTACGGGGACATCTTCGTCGGCTGGTTGAGGGACCTGCTGAGAAAGTTCGTCAAACTCAGGGGCAAGGTTCTTTACTTTTTCGTTTAGTTTGGCTTCTTGTTTTTTTAATTCGGTCAGTTCGGTAAGAGCGTTTTGCTTTTCCTTGTCAGCTAACTTTGGTATTGATTTACCGATAGCATTTTTTTGTGTTGTTATTTCCTGGAGCTTGGCTTTGACGTCCCTCAAGGCTGAATCAACTTCGAGCAGCCTATCGATATCGACTTTGAATTTTTTGTCGGTGGCGGCTTTTTTGTATTTATCGGGATTTTCTCTTATTAGTTTTATATCGATCATTTTTCGTATCTCATATTATATCAAATTTAAGATATCCCCCAATTTTACATTGGGGGCTCGTCTAAAAACTACTTCAGGTCACGATGGTCGTTTGATAATCACTACGTTATTTTGTCCACCGAAACCGAAGGATTCGTTCATTACGTAATTAAGGTCGGCTTTTCTCGGGGCGTTGGGGACATAGTCCAGGTCGAGTTCTGGATCGGGGTCATTCAGGTTCATGGTCGGGGGGATCGTCTTGTCTCTTATGGCCAGGACGCAAGTGATAAGTTCGGCGGCGCCGGTGGCACCGATCAGATGGCCCATCATGCTCTTGGTACTGCTTACGGGGGTGTCCTTGGCGCGTTCCCTGAAGACGCCTTTGATGGCTTTGGTCTCGATGGAATCGTTTTCAGCGGTGCTTGTGCCGTGGGTATTTATGTAGTCGATGTCGGTGTAACTGAGACCGGCATCTTTTAATGCCGCATTTATCGCCTGCTGAGCGCCTCTTGCATCTTCGTGCATGTCGGTAACTCTAAATGCGTCGGAAGTGCTGCCGTAACCTATGACTTCTGCTAAGATATCGGCTCCTCTTTTTTGTGCAGATTCGAGGGATTCAAGGATCAGTATCGCCGCGCCTTCGCCGATGACAAAGCCGTCCCTTGTTGCTGAGAATGGTCGCGATGCAGTTGTCGGGCTGTCGTTGCGGGTCGAAAGAGCGGTGAGACGGTTGAAGCCCATGACCCCTAACGGATGGATCATCGAATGAGCGCCGCCGGCAATCATAATATCGGTGTCGGATCTGCGTATCATCATCATCGCTTCGCCGACAGCCTGGGTGCTGGCTGCGCATGCGGTAAGGCAGCTTCTGGTTGGGCCACGAGCACCGGTTAGTACCGCGATGTGTGCGGCCGGCATGTTGGGCTCCTGCTCAAGTTCGCAGGCGGCAGTCATTTCGCCGAAAGCTTTCCTGGCCCACTTATCCCAGTCCATCTGGCAGTTCTCATTGTCCCAGCCCTGGAGGATAGCGTCGAAAAATACACTGTTATCGACAGAGCCTTCGCCTGCTCCGAGGTATATTCCCATTCTCGTCCGGTCGATATCGTCAGTTGGGTTATCAGTTTCGATCTGGATGCCGGCTTGTTTGCATGCCTGGGCGGCTGCGCCTATGACAAAAGCGGAACCTCGATTAGCGTCTTTGTGCAGGTCGGGGTTCTTTGTGAATTTGGCCAGGTCGTAATCTTTGACTTCAGCGGAAAATGTTGTCGGAAAAGTTGACGCATCGAAAATCGTTGTCTTGGCCGCCCCGCTTTTGCCGGTCATTAAGCCGGACCAGACGGTTTCAACATCATGTCCCAACGGAGTGACAAGTCCCATTCCAGTTATGACTACGCGTTTACTCATTTAGTTATCACCTGCTTTTTTCAATACGATCGCCGCGGTTTGTCCGCCGTATGTGTAGCTGCAGCACAGGGCGTATTTTATGTTGGCTTTTTGTGATTGTGTTATGATATTCAAATTGCAGCCTTCGGCTTTTTTGTCGCAGTTCTTCGCGGCTGGTATTATCGAATCTGTCATTGCAGAGACTGCGGCGATAATATCCAGCGTTCCGCCTGCGGCTCCGGTATTACTTAGCATACTCTTTGTCGGCCAGACGGGTACCTCGCAGCCGAGAGTTGCTTGAATCGCCGTTGCTTCCGCCAGGTCGTCCTGCGGTATGCCGGTACCGTGCGGAATTACCAGGTCGATATCTTCTGGCTTGATACCAGCTTGAGCTAAGGCTTTTTGTATTGCTATCTCGATGCCCTTGCCGTCTCGGTCGGCGTGTTCATAAGCGGGATTGATATTTGTGCTTTGGCCGAATCCGATTATTTCGGCGTAAATCTTTGCGTCTCTGTCTTTGGCCATCTTTGGGTTCTCGATAACGAGTATGCCAGCCGCTTCGCCGAAGACCGAGCCTTTGGCGTCTGCGTCAAATGGCCTGCATGCACCGGCGGGGTCGTCGTTATTTTCGCTTGTGGCTCTTTTGTTAAGGCACTGGCGGGTCATTAGCATTGGAGTTATCTTAGCTTCTGCGCCGCCGGTTACAGCGATGTCGCTATCGCCTCTGGCTATTATCTGAGCCGATTCACATATAGCCAAAAGTGAGCCTGCTTCAGCGCAGGTTATCGAATTGCTTGGTCCTTGAATATCATGAATAATGCCAATATGGCAGGCGAGCATATTTGGCAGATATTTTAACAGCCACAAGGGCGTAATCATTTCGATGCCTTCTTTGCCCCATTTTTTGATATCGAACTTACCCTCTGTCACGCATGCGGCAACAGACGGCGCCAACTCTTCGAGATCGCAGCTTATAAACCCTGCTCCGAGGTTGATCGACATCCGTGTAGGATCGACGTTGATATTCTCAGGGTCGATACCCTTTGTTATCAGGCCGCTATTGACAATTGCTTCATTAGCAGCGACGATCGAGAGCTTGATGTCACGGCACATTAGCTTGACAGATTTGCGGAATGACTTGGGTATATGTTTTTGAACTTTAAACTCCGGCACTTCGCCTGCTATTTTGCATGTGAATGCGACGGGGTCAAAGGCGGCGATTTTTTCTATTCCGCAACTGCCTGCACATAGCGCTTGCCACATTTCTTTGCTGGTCAGGCCTAAAGGGCTTATTGCGCCAAAACCGGTTATAACCGCCAAAGGTGTAGGCATTACTCAGGCTCCGACTTGACCACATCTCTAATCAGCGACTCGAACATATCGGTGAATACAAAATTTTCCTGGGGAAAATCTTTGCCCGAGATGTTCTGGTCTATATGACTGAACATCAAGTCGATCTCAGCGACAAGTTTGTCGCCGCATGTGATCCTGCCGCTGGTACTTGCGGCTTCGTCAGCGATAGCGTTGATCTCGGCCTCGAGCCTGATGGTATCGCCTGGCCTTATGTAACGTGAGAAAACGGCCTTTTTGATCTTTGCCAGTATGACCTTTTCCTGGAAGTTTTTTGCCTCACCGACAAGTATGCCTGCCGTTTGTGCCATTGCTTCTACCATTAAACATTCCGGCATGACGGGGAAGCCCGGGAAATGGTCGTGCAAATGCTCTTCGGCGAGCGTAACATTCTTTATAGAAACAGCACGCTCTCCGCTTTGAAACTCAATAAATTTGTCTATCCATATCCAACGCATAAATAGTTATCAGCCTCAGCTGGTCCACAAAAAACGTTAACTATTTGCCAGCTTGGTCTCGACAAAGTTTACAATAGAATCAACGGTAAACAAGTCACCTAACTTATTAATATCCGGATCGCTTTCGAAAGAAGCGAAATCGGTATGCGGCATTTTTTCCTTTATCTCCGCCAAACCTGCCGCGGTCATTTTCCCATTATCGACAAAGTCAGGATTGCTCATCATATTCTCGATCGGGAACAGTTCTTCTCTTGGGATCTTTATCCCGAAAGCTTTTTCCAGTCTGAACACAATATCCAGAAAGTCAATGCTCTCAGCGCCAAGATCGCCCATCAATGTCGCATCGTTAGTAACTTCGTCATCATCAACACCCAGCGCATCGACCAGAACTTCCTGGACTTCTTTTGAAATCTCTTCGCGACTCATTGCCATATTCCTTTAACCTCCAAAATCTTTAACAATCCTTTTTCTTACGCTTTCTTCTACTCTCAACCGTTGAGTAAATTCCATCGCTGTTTCATATTTTCGATAACGACCGAGTCCACTTTAGCCATAGCTGAATCTTCGTCAGCTAAGTTAAAATGCCTCAATCCGAACCTCGCCTCGACAATGACTTCGCCATCGGAGACGCCGAAACCCTTAAAGCTGCTGATATTCTCTTCGACAACTTTAGCCTCAACAGTATATTCTATTTGTTCGCCCGGTGCCAAAAAACTTTTATATTTTACGTTTTTTGCTTCCTTCAAGAGTACCATACTATGTGCGAAATTCTCATTTTCGCGTACCAGCCACGAAGCCGACTCTACTAACCCTTCGAGAAAGAGCACGCCAGGCAGTACGGGAAACGTTGGAAAATGGTCAGCCAGGTACTCTTCAGCCAGCGTTACATTCTTAACCGTCTTTATTAGACTGCCCGATTCCAGCGAAATAATCTTGTCTATCAGTATAAAACGCATTGCTTAATTTATCCGTTCAAAGCTATATTAGCGTATTTATCCCGTCGCTTGCGCTCAGGGCTTTTGTGTAAAACAGGTGATACCTTATACCATAACGGACAGTTTTTCCAGCCTTTTTTCGCTTTTTTATGCCAATGTTAATGTTAGCGAAACAACAAAAATATTGACAAAAGCATAAAATTTCTTTAGAGATACCATTCTGATATGGAATTTTTGCATTTTAAGGAGTTGTCTCAATGGCCAAAGAAGCTTTCGTTATCGAGTTGAACGAAAAAACCGAATTTCAGCGTCTCTTACCCGGTCAGCCGCAAACACACGGGATGAAGTCAGGCAGAGTATATTTGGAACCCGGCGCCGAATGCGGGCTGCACAGCACCGAAGCCCGTGAGGAATTGCTGGTTTTTCTCTCAGGTGCCGGCACCGCGGCAATTGGTCATGACAAAATTCTCGAAGTCGCTCAGGGAAAGGTCGCTTACATTCCTCCGCAGACCGAACATAATATCAAAAATATCGGCCCGCAGCCGTTGATCTATATCTACTGCGTCGCACCGGTAAATGACTGATCGCAGTTGTCTTGGTCACAACTGCCGGAACAACTACAGCCTTTCCTGCCTGTAAGTATTCGATAAGCTGATCTCAAAGCCCAGAGGGATACTGCCGAAACGATTATGATGACCAGAATATTTTCCATACTAAAAAGTCCCCGGCGCAGCCGGGATAATTTACATACTTTTTCTCACTCAGGGCCTGCAATGCACCAGTTACCGAAGAGGCCTTTACAGAGAGCTTGGCGGCGATGTCCTTGGCGCGAGTAGCCCCTTTTGACTGGATTATCCAGAAAATAGCCTCTAAATAATCCTCGAGACTGGCACTTAATTGTTCTGATCTTATCATAATTAGGGATACCAATAAAGGTTAGGCTCGACTAACATTGTACGGATTAGCTAAGTAATGTCAAGGGTGGTTAAAAAAAATGGGATTTTTAAATTTTTTTGTTGACAGCTTCTACAGATGTAGTAGGATGGCTTCTACGTTTGTAGAAAGGAGAACGATATGAAACTTACCGAAGCACAGTGGCAGATCATGAACGCATTATGGGAAGACTGGCCCGCGACAGCTCGCCAGGTAGCTGACAGGCTGCCGGAAGATGTTAATTGGGCATACACGACTATCAAAACGATGCTTACCCGGTTAGCGGAAAAAAAGGCAGTTAAGGAAACCAAGAAAGCGGGCGTCGGGGTATACGAGCCGATCCTTACTCGTCAAAATGCCCGGCAAAGTGCTCTTAAGTCTCTGGCTAACCAGGCTTTTGACGGGGCCTTCGGGCCATTGATGCACTTTCTGCTGCAGGATCAAAAACTCACGCCTAAGCAGAAAGCCGAACTGGTGGAAGCTATCGAAAATAAGAAAGGGGGCGAGAAATGATTGAGACTCTAAATAATGTCGCTGATAAATGGTTTGCCGTCGAGGTCGCGATCGTCTGGCAGGTGGCGGTTTTGATCGCTATCGTATGGGTGATCGATCTATTGATAAGGAAATGGGCCTGGCCGCAGGTTCGATATGCGCTCTGGCTCTTGATACTTATCAAACTCATCCTGCCGCCATCTCTTACGTCGCCAGCCAGCTTTACCGCTGAGATACCGTTCATCGCTGAGAAAATAACTAAGAATCAGCTCGTCCAACCTGAGCCGCAGTTACAAACTCCCGAAATAACAGAGCTGGCCACTGCTGTTGGTTCCGCAGAAAATCCGCAGTATTATCCGCAAGCTCCTGTCACTATTCAGCCGGCCGAAGTTGCGGCCGCCGCTGTGCCTTTATCCTGGAAGGCCTATGCTTTCTTTGTATGGTTGACCGGGTGCGCAGCTCTTTCGCTTTGGTTGATAGTCAGGCTATCCGGTTTGCGCCGTGAACAACTGCGCAGTCAAGCCGGGGCTTTGCCGGACAGATTTAAAGAATTGCTGGAGTCAACCGCTGGCAGGCTCAATCTTAAAAAAGTGCCGCAGGTGATACTGACTGATAAGGTCAACTGTCCTGCTGTGTTCGGGGTAATTCGGCCTGTGCTTTTAATGCCGGCTGAGAAATTCAGCTCTCTTACCAGAACCGATCTCGAACATATCCTTCTGCACGAGTTGGCGCATATCAAACGAGGCGACCTGAAGATCCATGCCTTTTACATGCTGCTGCAAATAGCTTACTGGTTCAACCCGCTGCTTTGGCTGATAAGAAGACCGCTGCAGAATCTAAGGGAACTCTGCTGCGACGCGACGGTCGCAAGGCTCTTGAAAGAAAAGACCCATCATTACCGCGAAACCCTTTTGGAAACCGCGAGGCAACTTTTAGCAGAACCGGTCGACCCAGGCCTGGGCCTGTTAGGCCTATTCGAGAATTCCAACCGCCTGATAGAGCGACTAAAATGGCTGGAAAGAAAAACCTGGAAGAACCGGCCCCTGAGAATCGCAACAATATTCATATTAATATCCTTAATGGCCACCTGCGTTATACCTATGGCAAAACCCAACCCTGCTCCGCCTCCCCTGATTATAAGAGGAACTGTCACCGACTCAGTATCGGGCGATCCGATTGCCGGAGCTAAGGTTTTTGATGATGGTTATGCCGATGCTGATTGGGAAAGAATAGAGAGCGGGTTTTATGAGCCGAACCTGCCACGCTGGGGAGCCATCACCGACGCCAACGGCAACTACGCCTTCCTAACCTGGCCAGAACATCATAGCTTTAAGATAGAAGCAACCGGCTACAAACCAAAAGGAGCAACACTTTACAGCGGCCACTTCAGCTTGAACAAAAAGAATGAGGAAATATTCAATTACGCTCTTGAGGAAGTTGATACCTCAAAGCAATCGGAGTTTAAAGCAACTTTACCCAACGGCGTAACGGTTGAGCTTGTTGGGATTTGTGAACATCCAAGTGAAGGTAAACAATGGTGGCGAGGCGATGGGAATCGGCTTGGTATAAAAATTGTCACGCAGGATTTAAATCGATATAAATCGAAAGATCCCGGCTATGAGTTTGCTTTTAAGTTCGTCGGCGATGATTTTTCTGTCAGGTTCAAAGATATTAAAGGCTCAAAGCAGCATAGCGGGTTAACTGTTCTGGAACCAAAGGGCATCCAGGCATTGCGGGCGCATATCAAATCGACGCTTAGAAAAACAAAGTTGAAAGTCGGCATCGCAGCTGGCGAATGGCAAACGATCGCCACCCATACAGGACGCGGCACAACGTTTAAGAAGATAAAAAAATTGTTCCGCAGTAAAAAGATCATTTTCTCAGCCGCTAATGAAACCAAAGATGGACTGATAATGACTGTGTCCAATGATCTAAAGCCGGACAACCAAACCGCCCTCTTCGCAATCGATACTGATGGCACCGAACACATGGGCGGAGTAAAGAGTTCACTTTTCGTCGACAACCAATTGCAGGAGACTTTTGAATTTACCAGTATAAACATAGAGGATATAAAAGAATTCCAATACAGAACACGCCCCTATGAATGGATCGAATTCAAAAACGTCTCACTCAAGCCTAATTTTAAAACTGATGTTCAGATCGAAGTTGAAAAACCCATAGCCTCAGAAAACACAGAGGACACAGAGAATAAACAAGAAAGCGGTAGAAAATTTGTAAGCTTAGTTGTTCCAATATTAGACCTTATCTATTTTGAAGGCAAAAAAGTTGAAAGCATGGAGGAAATGGTTGCTGTTTTACAAAAAGTACCTGATCCTGAGCGAACGGTTATTCAAGTAGTGGTATCTGATGATGTCCGGGGACACAAAAGCTGGAAAGTGTTCGAGCAAATGTTACATGCCTGGACAAACCAATACAACTTTGCAGGATGGGAATATGTCAAGTCCGCAACTGATGCACAGAAAAAGACAGAAAAACCCCAACCTGTTGCTTACTGGAACTTTGACGGCGATGCTGACGATAAGGTTGGGAGTAATCACGGAACCGTTTATGGAGCGACTTTGACTCGGGGTATTTCCGGTCAGGGGTATTATTTTGAAGGCGATGGTGATTGTATCGAGATTCCGAATTCAAAAGTTTTTGATTTTGGAGCTGACGATTTTACTCTTTCAGCATGGTTTAGGATAGATGCACTGAAAAAGTCGTTTCCCTTTGTCATGAATTTTCGGCAGAATGACAACAATCCACATATTGAACTTTATGCCGGCGGTGATGTGGGAAGTCATATTCTGCCCGGATTCAAAAGGCTCACTTACAGAGAGGCGGGCATAGACGATGACAGATGGCATCACATTGCTATATCAATGATAAACGGCCAGGAAAACGGATATAAATTATATCTGGACGGCTTAGAGGTTGCGAAAAACACCTATTCGGGCAGACTCGAAAACTGGGACACTATCACGATCGGCGGACAAAAGAAAAATGGCAAACGTGAGTCCGCGTTCAAAGGCTTTATCGATGAAATCGCAATTTACAAAAGGGCTTTAACCACTGAACAGATAAACAAAATCTATCAAGAATTCGCAGACACATCCAACACCAAACCTATAATCAAAACAACTGAGCAATTTACACCAGATAATTCATTAGCGATAAAATCTGTTGTTCCAAACTCTCCAGCCATTTTGAAACTTGGCGAAAAACTGAACGTGGATATCCATTATCAATTACGTTCTTTTACTGATGTTCAAATATGGGCCAGGCCACAGACAAAAGGGAGAAGAACTCACGGCTACAAAGCACATGGTTCTCGAGTCTATCACAAGACTGACAGTGAAACGGGGATAGCCAAAGGCTATTTCTTCTTTGATAAACCTACATCCGTTGACGAGATTCGTGTCAGAATGAAGGATAAAAATACAGGAGAGACTCAAACAATTTTTTATAAGATTGATGCCAGGTGGATAGATGTCAATTCTGTAAATACCTCCGATGGTCTTATTGGATATTGGAATTTTGACAAGGGCAATGGAAATATCGCTTATGATTCCGCGGGCGGCAATAACGCGATGATTCAGGGAGCAAATTGGGCTGGCGGGATAGCTGGGTCAGGGTTAAATTTCGATGGCATTGATGACTATGTCAATTGCGGAAGCAATGCCAATTTGGATCTGACGGAGTTTACATGGTCATTGTGGATCAAGCGGGCTGAACAATGGCACTCGGATGAGAGGGCTCTGATTTCGACTGACCGAACCGACCAAGATACAAAAGGGGCATATGGCCTGCAAATAGATACTGGCAGTAATTTCCAGAACAAGTTACAGTTTGTAAGACATGGCGATCCATTTTCGGCCTGCCTATGGTCGAACGCAACCGTAGCAGACACGAAATGGCACCATATAGCAGCGACAAGAAACAACCAAGAGCAGGCAGTGCTGTATATTGACGGTCAGCCACAGGGCCAGGGCCGTCTGCAAACCAGAACGGATTTTAAGGGATTTATTATTGGCGCAGGCCATAAAGCATATTCGAATTTCAAGGGCATTATAGATGAAGTCAAAATCTACGATCGTCCTTTATCCAGCAAAGAGATCAAAAGCATCTACGATTCCCTACCAGTTCAACATCATGAACAAAAACCCGCTGTGCAGATCGATGTTGAATCAGGGAAAATTTCTGGTGTTGTCGGTGTTCAAGATAGTGCCTTGGGTAAAAGCACCTCGGCTGAAGCTGCGTTTGTTATTCAAAAAGTGCTGGACCGGTACGCGGGTATTAAGACTTACTCGGCTACCGGTGAATTGTTGACCGATGTTGACCGGCCTCTTGAAGCGATGGGTGCGAGGCCGGGTATGACTGCGAAAATGCTACAGAAGATGAGCAAGGGGCAGCTTAAGAGTATCTTTACCATAAAAATGGCCAGGCCTGTTCTTTATTGCATTCAATGGCGCGAGCACGTCGGTACCGGCATAACTAAGGACGGCAATGTCTGGTCCGTTGGCGATGGCAGCCACGGGCTGATCCATGGAAAGGAAAAATCGTTCGAGAAACCTCTCAGGGGCCTGATCCCAGCAGCTAGTAATATGGGCAAAGTACAATCCTCACTCTTCTTCGATACGTCTTTAAATCGATTGAAAAAATTGCGGAATCTTTCACAGCAGCCGGATCAACAACTCGAAGGTCTCGACTGTTACGTTATATCGGGAAGCCTGCATAGAAGAACTTACACCTATTGGATATCCAAAAAAGATTTTCTGATATGCCAGTACAAATCTGTTTCCGGAGGCGATGGCAAGGCTGTTAAAAGAAATAAGCCTGAACTTACCGATGAAAGTATCAAAGCAACTTTAAAAGAAATGGACAAAGAAGTCACTCCGGAAGAGATCGCTAAAATGAGAGCATTGTTAAGCAATGCCATGAAAATGAGTGCTAAGGTAAAAATTACTAAGAAGGAAACCTATAGAAATATTGTCATTGATCAACCCATTTCCAAAGAAGAATTTGTGCCACGCAACGACATTGATGAAGCAGCCAAAAAACTAAAAAAACTACAAACCGACTATACTAATCGATTAAAAAAAATCTCAACAACCAAACCAAATATCAAAACCCAAAAAACTACCCAGTTTGAGGGGGAAGAAAGCTGGGGTGAGGCGGTTGAAGGTATTCAGATTCGTTTGCTGGCAGATAGTACAATTTGGAAATTTGGCCAGACCCCAACCTTCAAATGTGATGTCCGAAACAATGGCCCGCACAAGTGGAAACTGCCCCTTTCTCAACGTGAGTACCTGCTTGAAGTTGATGGTCATAATTTTACTTATCCGGGAAAAGCAAAGAAGTGGAAATTGATCAAATCCGGAGAAAAACTCAGCGATCTTGCGATACGAGCCGATGCAGGCTGGGTTCGAGGTGGTATGTTCCCGGATTATTATCTTGCGCTTAGGCCGGGTAAACATACGATTCGCCTGGGAGTTGTTCCCCGTCCAGCAAGACGTATTCTACCTCCGAAGCCGAGTTTGTGTATGAGTAACCCCATCACTGTCGAAGTTGTTCCAATTGATGGGATGGGTAAAGATAGCGATCCACCTGGAATGACTATATATGGAAAGCGTAACACACTAAAACTTAGCAGCTGGGATCGCAGGAGGGGCAATTGTGGGTTTGATTTTGACTCCGGTCGCATAATGACCATGCCTGCCGATGTACGAAAAGCATCAGAAAGCAAGAGACTTATGTGGATTCGTGAGCAAGGTATTGATGCCGTCGCAAGCATATCAGAGCAGGGGCATGGGCTTATCGGAATTGATTTGGCAGTAGAAAATTTTGAAAAATATCCCTGGCGTGAAATAACGGCAGAGAGAGCACAAGAGCTTATGCGCAATAGAAAAGTTGCTGCCGGCAAGACATCGATGCTTGGCCCAACTAAAGGCAGTTATCGCCATCACTATCTCGTTAAAACACGAGGCGGTGACGTATTTCAGCTGAATATAGACGCCGGGCATAATAGCAGAAAGAATGTTCAATTCTCATATAGGAGGGTACAGCAAACCGTCGATTCAATATCTGTCTCAAGAACAACCCGGAGTGTTGGTCTTGGAGTGAGGCCGCCAATTGATGAGTGTTCTGGTATTTCGATAGAGACACCGAACAACTGGAAGCTGCATATAAATAAAGATGGTTCCGCAGTACTCTACTTTGGTAATTCAGATCGATCTCCACAGTTCCCCGTTGGTAGCTTCAAGTTTGATGAAGCGTATAGCTCAATGGCCTCCGTCCAGCATGAACATGGAACGAAATATGATCGGCCTTACAAAATCGCTTTTCATATCCCAAACACACGCCATGATAACCCCAGTGTAAGGTCGACACATTACACCTCATCGTTTAATATTTCAGTTGGCTGGCATAAAAATCTTGCTGAATTATTCGATAAAGCCGATGCGCTCAGCGGAAAGTATTGGAAAGCTAAGGAGTATCTCGAGGGAGTACGTCTGCGCAATCCTATCATACTACGTGAGCACAATCCTATCATACAGCCAGTAACTGATATGCATGTTGAGGGGGAAGTGGAGGCTAAGATAAGGGGAGTTGTCAAAAGATTTTGGGAGGGTGTTGAGGCTGAGGATTTGGGTTTGATCGAGGAAGTTAGTTCGCAGGTAACTGATATTGTCGCAGTGTTTAAAGACAGGCTTGGCAGCTTAAAAAGAGAAAAGCAACGTTCGTTGTCGCGCAAAAACTTTGATTGGGCCCAAGTAAAAACTATTGAACTTGGCAAAAATGGTACAGATGCACTTACTATCAACCCGTTATCAGCAAAACGTTTTTGGTGGCACTATATGGTCAAAGAGAATGGCCAATGGAAAGTTGCCAGCTTTGAAGAAGTTCATTCCGAGGATGGTGTTCATGCAGTATTCGCCTATTGCAGAGATTATTATCAAAAGAAAAAGACAGAAGAAAAACCCGCTGTGCAGGTTGAGGTGGGAAAGTAATTTTCGATTTGTGATTGATGATTGATTATTTGTTGTTTTACCCCTCTCTCACGGTCGGGGCTCTGTCCCGGCGCTTGCGTTTAGGGCTTATCGCTCATATCATCTTTTTCCCTTAGTTCTTTCGGGTGACTTATTGGGGACATTTTTTGTTTTTTATTGGAAAAAATTCTTGACAACGGGTTATGTCACTGTTTAGAATGCGACTATTGGGACACAATAGTCGTAATGGGGATGTCCCAGGAGACTTCATTTTGTGAAAGGGGACGCGAGATGGCAAAGAAGAAGAAAAAAGCCACAAGAAGGATCAGACTCACCAAGGGCACCTGGACAAAAGCCGATCTTGCCAAGCTTAAAAAGCTTTTCGGGTCGAATCCGACCGCTGAGATAGCTGCTGAACTGGGTAGGCCTTTCGACGCTGTAAAGAAGAAAGCTTCGAGGATGGGCCTGCGCAAAAGCAAAAAGTATATGAAGACTCTCGGCAGGTAAAGGGTGCAGCGTTTGGGTTTGAACCGGGGCTGTTAGTTTTGGTACATCGTCTCCCGACTGGGGGTACGATGGCGGTAGTTCTCTTGATCCAAGAGCAAAGTACTTGACAACCAGCCCTGATCCGGTTACTGTTATGAGCAAATTAACGGTAACTTAGGGTATCAGGAGTCTGGATTTGAGAGTATTATCGGGTATACAGCCTTCGGGGCGACTTCATATAGGTAATTATTTCGGCGCGATGCGTCAGCATTTGCAGTTGCAGGCTGAGCACGAGGGTTTTTACTTCATCGCTGACTACCACGCCCTTACAGGTAATCCTTCGCCCGCTGACGTTGCGGCGTACACCATGGACGTGACGATGGATTATATCGCGTTAGGGCTCGATACGGAGAAAACCGTTTTTTGGCGTCAATCCGATGTCCCGGAAGTCCTCGAACTTGCCTGGCTGCTTTCGTGTGTAACGCCGATGGGTCTGCTGCAGAGATGTACCAGCTATAAAGACAAGGTGGCTCAGGGCCTGACCGCTAATCACGGGCTGTTCGCGTATCCTGTTCTGCAGGCTGCCGACATCCTTATTTTCAACAGCGATCTCGTGCCGGTAGGAGCCGACCAGAAACAGCACATTGAGGTAACTCGCGATATTGCTATGCGGTTCAATAATACTTATGGCGAGATATTTGTACTGCCCAAGGACCATATAATCGAATCAGTTGCGATCGTGCCAGGCCTCGATGGACGGAAAATGAGCAAAAGTTACAACAATACTATCGAACTGTTCGAGCCTGAAAAATCCGTCAAGAAAAAGATCATGCGTATCGTTACCGATTCCGTCCCGGTCGAAGAGCCTAAGGACCCGGAAAAGTGCAATGTGTTCGCGCTGTTGAAGCTTGTTGCGAGTAGCGAAGAATTAGCCGAATGGGAAGATAAATACCGCAACGGCCCGATGGGTTACGGCGAAGCTAAGAAGCGATTAGCAGAACTGGTAGTGGAATATTTCAAGCCCTTTAGAGAAAAAAGAGCTGAACTTGAAAAGGATCCCGGCTATGTAAACTCTGTTTTGTTAGAGGGTGCAAAGCGTGCAAGGGCCGTAGCGCGGGAAACACTGGAAAAAGCAAGAAAAGCAGTTGGTTTAGGAGTTTAAATTATGGCGGATAAACTTGTGACGATCGCTGAATTTGCAAGCTATATGGATGCTGAGTTGGCAAAGCAGACGCTCGCCAATAACGGCATCGAAGCGGTAATTTTAGGAGCTAACACGGCCAACCTCTACTCGATATCCTCTATTGCCAACATCGAGCTGCAGGTTCTCGAAGACAAAGCCAAAGATGCCTCGGAAATATTGAAACCGAGGCAATGACAAGGAGCAGTATTTGGGTGATTACAGGGTAAATCTTGATATTTTCGCGGGGCCTTTGGACCTTTTGCTGTACCTGGTCCGCAAGGAAGAGGTCGATATTTACGACATACCTCTGACCAGGATAACCGAGCAGTACATTCATTATATCGAATTGCTAAAGAGTTTCGACATTGACCTGGCCGGCGATTTCCTGGTTATGGCAGCGACGTTGATGCACATTAAATCGGCAATGCTGCTGCCGAAAGACGACCTCGAACAATTAGACGCCGAAGATATGGGCGACCCTCGGACTGAACTTATCCGCCAGCTTTTAGAGTATAAGAAATTCAAAGATGCCGCCAACCTGCTTGGCGATGCCGTCAACGAGCAGAAAGAGCGTCACCCGAGACCAAATACTATTATCGAGAAGTTAAAACCAGACGCCGAACGAGACATCGACATTGATCAGGTTAGTGTCTGGGACCTGCTCGAAGCGTTCGATTCGATCATGCAGGCTACAGGAGCTAATCTTGACATAAGTCATATCGCGGATGACACCCCGATCGATTTGTATCAAATAGATATCCTGCACCGTTTGCAAACCGATGGCAGAATAACTTTTGAGCAAGTTTTCAATTCTGCAAAGGGACGCTTAGTCATGATAGGGTTGTTCCTGGCACTATTGGAATTGATTCGTTCAAGCCTGGTCACTCTCGACCAGAACGGACCGGCAGGAGCTATCTATTTAAGGGCTTTGACCGATGAACCCGCCGAACTGGCAGTCAAAAACGCCATTGAATCTTTAACTGTACCGGATGAAGAAAACGAATATGAAGAAGAAGCGGTAATCATAGAACAACATGGCGATACTCAGCTTCCACCAGAGCAAAGCGGCCCTGCAATTGCGATCGTAGAGATACCGACCCCAAAAGGCGCTTCACAAAAAAAGGTGGTTGATGACTATGAAAATAAACAAATTATTTGACTTATGACTTGCTCATTACTAAAATGCTGATATTGATAATGAGTTTGAAAGGAAACGATCATGGCTGAAAATGTTATCGAACTGACAGATGCGACTTTTGACGATGTTGTGCACAACTCCGATGTACCGGTATTGGTTGACTTTTGGGCACCATGGTGCGGACCCTGCAAAATGATCTCTCCGATCATCGTTGAATTAGCAACTGAATACGAAGGAAAAGTTAAAGTCTGTAAGATCAATACAGATGAATCTCGCGACTCTGCGGTAGAATTCGGAATACAGGCTATTCCAACCATTATTTTGTTTAACGGCGGACAGGTCGAGAAAAAATGGGTCGGCATGATAGGCAAAAAAGATATGACTCAAGCCATCGATCAACTACAGTAAACTTGCTAAAGTTTTTAACAAAACAACTATTTAGCTCCCCGGTTCGTCCTGGGGGCTATTTTTGTTTGCCGCCGGCAATAGCCCTCTTGACTGACAGCCGACTAAATGCTACCATGATTTTCTTTTAAAATCGTTAACATTCAGGAATAGAACCGTGCCGCATAAAATAGTATCTAAACAACAGCTCTCAGAAAACGTCTTCACCGCTGACATCGAGGCTCCGCTGATCGCACAGGTCAGAAAGCCGGGCCAGTTTGTCATGGTCCTTATCAACCAGGATTCCGGAGAGAGGATACCTTTGACGATAGCCGGAGTTGACCCGGAAAAAGGGACAATACAACTGATCTGGCAGAGGGTTGGCAAAACCACCGCTGAATTCGCGGATCTAAATGTCGGCGATTGCATAGCCGCGGTCGCAGGCCCGTTAGGCCACCCCACACATATCGAAAATTTCGGAACCGTAGTATGTGTCGGCGGGGGCATCGGAAACGCACCACTGCTGCCGATCGCAACAGCCCTCAAAGAAGCTGGAAATAAAGTTATCTCCATCCTCGGCGCAAGAAACAAAGAGCTGTTGATACTTGAAGATCGATTCGCCGAAATCAGCGATGAACTGATAGTAACAACAGACGACGGCTCCTATGGACGAAAAGCTCTCGTAACAGAGCCCTTGAAAGAAGCTTGTCAGAACGCAAACAAGCCCGACCATGCTTTTGTGATCGGCCCAACGATAATGATGAAATTCTGCTGCGAGGTCACAAAGCAGTTCAACGTCCCTACCGAAGTTTCACTTAATACGATCATGGTTGACGGAACAGGGATGTGCGGCGGATGTCGGGTCGAAGTTGACGGCCAGGCGAAATTCGTCTGCGTCGACGGTCCCGAATTCGACGGACACAAAGTCAATTTCGACCTTATGATGAAAAGACTAAGTGCCTACAAGGACCAGGAACAGAAAGCACTCGATCAGTACAAAGAACATCAATGCAAGATCGAACGCAATAAATAAAAACCAAGAATCGAGAAACCATGACAGAACAGGAAAGAAAAAAACTGCTTGAAGATATTTTGGAAAAGCAGAAAACTGTCGGCCTGAAACCTGCTGACAGGTACGAGATACCGCCACAGGAAATGCCCGCTCAGGATGCCGACGAAAGAAGAAAAAACGTCAGCGAAGTAGCCACAGGCTATACCGAAACTCAGGCTCAACTCGAAGCTCTGCGATGCCTGCAATGCAAAACCGAGCCCTGCATCAAAGGCTGTCCCGTCAAAATAAGAATAAGAGACTTCGTAGCCGCGATTGCCGATGGCGATTTCAGTAAGGCTCTGGAGATCATCAAAGAAAACTCACTGCTGCCTGCGGTCTGCGGACGTGTCTGCCCGCAGGAAGTCCAGTGCCAGGAAACCTGCACCGTAGGCCTGAAATTCAAAGACGTCGATAAAGCTGTCTCTATAGGCAGGCTTGAAAGATTCGTCGCCGATCTTGATAAAGGCGATGACAGCGTACCAGCCGTCGCAGCTTCGACCGGCAAAAAAATCGCCATCATAGGTTCAGGCCCAGGCGGGGTCGTTACCGCCGCAGATACCAGAAGGGCCGGCCACGACGTCACCATATTCGAGGCATTCCACAAACCAGGCGGAGTACTCGTTTACGGCATCCCGGAATTCAGACTGCCAAAAGCTATCGTACAGGAAGAGATCGACGTCCTCGAAAAAATGGGTGTTAAGATCGTCTGCAACTTCATCGTAGGCAGAACAAGGACCATCGAACAGTTGACCAAAGAGGACGGCTTCGATGCCGTTTACATCGGCGTCGGTGCCGGTCTGCCGAGATTTATGAACATCCCGGGCGAATCACTCGTCGGGGTTTACAGCGCTAACGAATATCTTACGCGAGCCAATCTTATGAAGGCCTATAAGTTCGGCAAAGGAGCTGATACCCCTATCGCCGTCTCGAAGAAAGTCGCTGTTATCGGCGGCGGAAATGTCGCGATGGATTCAGCAAGAACTGCTATGCGTCTCGGCGCTGAAAAAGTCTATCTTGTCTACCGCAGAAGCGAAAAGGAAATGCCCGCAAGAGTCGAGGAAGTCCACCACGCAAAGGAAGAAAGCATCGAATTCCACATCCTGCAAAGCCCGAAACAAATAATCGGCGACGAGAACAGCCATGTTACCGCTATCGAATGTCTTAAGTACGAACTGGGTGAGCCGGACGATTCCGGCAGAAGACGCCCGATACCTATCGAAGGCTCGGAATTCCAGCTTGAGGTTGATACTGTCATCATGGCTATCGGAAATGCTGCCAATCCATTAATGCAGCAGACCACGCCCGGCCTGGAATTTAACAAATGGGGCAATATCATCGTCGACGAAAACTGCAAAACTTCGCTCGACGGCGTCTACGCAGGCGGTGACATCGTACTCGGAGCCGCTACCGTAATACTGGCTATGGGTCAGGGCAGGATCGCCGCCGCCGCCATAAACCAATATCTCTCGCAAAAGAGCTGAACATGGGAACATAAAAAAAGCTCCGCTAAAAAAAACGGAGCTTTTGGTTTTACAACGCTTTACCCTGAATTACCCAGGAATTACGTTAGTTGCGCATGGGCCTTTCTTACCCTCGCCAACTTCGAACTCAACCTTTTGGCCTTCGTCGAGTGACGCGTAACCTGAGGTTTTGATCTCTGAGTGATGGACAAACAAATCATCGCCGCCCTCATCCGGTGCGATAAATCCAAAACCCTTGCTTGCATTAAACCATTTTACTATACCTGTACTCATCTGTATTTCTCCTTAACTCTATTTAAAGAGCTACTAATTAATCTCTCTAAATTAGTTCATCTGGAGCTACTACCGAGAGACTGTAATAATATCCCCACTTTCAACTGGCCTCCATTAGAGCAGAATAATTCATAAATGCAACAAAAAAATTATCAAAAAAAATAATTTGTACCAATCCCCCCAAAAAAGTGCATATTCGACAAAAAACGCATATTCGACGTATTTTGCCCGACAGACCGATCGGCCGATTTGATTTTTGAGTGGTCAAGATAGCCGAAAATCTTTGCGATCTCCGGGGAATCTTCGGATGGGGCATAAAAAAAGGCCCGGTTTTAGGCGGGCCTTTTTAAATAAGACAACTTTATAGTTGTTTTTTAAGCGTTCGTAGTCTCTTCGACATGAGCAACAGGAGGTTTTACACAGGCAGTTACAGCAGCAGCAACTATGCAAAGGACTCCGCAAATGGTAAATGCCAGCGGGAAATTACCCAAATCGCCGAGTTTGCCTCCAAGAATTGGCCCGCCTATTCCGCCCACACCATAAGCAAGAAAGACCAATGGATATAACTGAGCGATGTTCTTGGCGCCAAAAGTATCAGCAGTGATCGTAGGAAACAGTGCAAAGTTTCCGCCAAAGTTAAAGCCAATTAAAACCGCACCGAGATATAAAAGTGCCGGATTACCAGCCATTTTGCTGAAAGCTATTACAAAAATACCCTGTGAAGCGCACATGATGATAACCGAAAGTTTTCTGCCGAGCTTATCCGAAAGTGTTCCCCATATGATCCTTCCAAAACCATTTGCCAGCGAGAAGAATACTGCCATAGCAGTACCAGCGATAGCACTAGCCTGTGCAGGTTCCATTCCAGTTGCCTGCAAGGCTTCTTTTGGAAAGAGTTTCATAAGGCCTATCGTCATCAGTCCTGCGCCGGCGCTGAAAACGAAGGTAATAAAAATCATATAAAACTGTGGCTTCTTTAATATTTGCCCAGCTGTAAAATTTGTTCCTTCTGAAACCTGGTCCGCTTTAGGCGGCGGGGCCTGCCAACCGGCCGGCTTCCAGCCCTCTGGAGGATATTTCATCCAGATAGAACCGATAGCAACAAGTACAAAAAAGGCTGCACCATAAATTATGAACGTCTGGCTAAGTCCGACATTGGCAATCATGTGTCCCCATGCTCCGGCAAGTTTAACCCAAAGCATGGCACCAAAGCCAAAGCCCGCTACAGCCAGGCCAGTGATAAGGCCCTTCTTATCAGGAAACCATCTCATTCCAACAGCAATTGGTACCACATAGCCCAACCCGATCCCTGCACCGCCAACAATGCCGATGAAAGCTATCAGCATCGGCACAGAAGTTTTACCAATCAATCCGCCAAGGATATACCCCAAGCCAAGTACCACGGCACCTGTCAAGGCGAGCTTACGGGGGCCAATTTTCGGCATAAAATAATAACCTGCGACCACCATAACAACAGCAAAAGAGACCAGGCCCGCCGAAAAAACGAACTGCGTTTGAGCTTTGGTCCAGCCGGCCTCTATCAAAGAAGGGGTGAATACTGACCACGCGTAGATAGCTCCCAGACATAACTGGATTAGAATTCCACCTACAACTACTAACCAACGATTTTTAACTTTTTCTTCAGCCATAACCATTCCTTTCCTAAAAGTGCCGGACGCGCCTTTAAAGACGCGTCCGGTTTTAGTTGCTTATGCGGAAAAAACTTATTCGCCACGATTCTTGATCAGATCTTCAACAACATGAGGATCCGCCAGTGTTGAGATGTCGCCGAGATTGCCTGTGTCCTTTTCAGCGATCTTACGGAGGATTCGTCTCATGATCTTTCCAGAGCGAGTCTTCGGCAGAGATGGAGCGAACTGTATAGCCTCTGGAGCGGCGATAGGGCCTATCTCCTTGCGGACGTGCAGGATCAGTTCCTTCTTAAGCTCGTCGGTTTCTTCGACGCCATTGACCAGAGTTACGTAGGCGTATAGGCCTTGCCCTTTGATCTCGTGCGGAACCGGAGTAACAGCAGCTTCGGCTACCTGATCATGGCTGACCAGTGCGCTTTCGACTTCAGCTGTGCCGATACGGTGACCTGAAACGTTTACGACGTCGTCGATCCGGCCCATAAGCCAGTAATCACCGTCTTCATCGATACGGCAGCCATCGCCTGCGAAGTAAATGTCGTCGTACATTGTGAAGTATGTGTCGACGAAGCGTTCGTGATCACCCCACATTGTTCTCATCATACCGGGCCAAGGCTTGCGGATGCAAAGCTTGCCGCCTTCGTTAGTGTCACATTGTGATCCGTCATCGCGAAGTACAACAGCGTCAACGCCGAGGAACGGTCTTTGAGCACTACCTGGTTTTAGAGTGTGTGCACCTGGCAGCGGTGTGATCATGAATCCGCCTGTTTCTGTCTGCCACCATGTATCGACTATCGGACAATTACCTCGGCCGATCTTCTCGTAGTACCACATCCATGCTTCGGGGTTGATAGGTTCGCCAACTGAGCCGAGGATTCGCATCGTATCAAGTTTATACTTTGCGGGCCACTCTTCTCCAAAACGCATAAGAGCACGGATAGCTGTCGGTGCGGTGTAGAATACTGTTACGCCGAATTTATCGCAAATCTTCCAGAACCTTCCTGCATCCGGATAAGTTGGAACGCCCTCGAACATCAGCGAGGTTGCTCCGTTTGCGAGCGGGCCGTAAACGATATAGCTGTGGCCTGTTACCCATCCGATGTCGGCGGTGCACCAGTAGATGTCGTCGTCGTGAATGTTGAAGACAGCCTTGTGCGTAATAGTTGTGTGCAGGAGGTAGCCGGCGGTGGTGTGTACGACACCTTTGGGCTTTCCTGTTGAGCCTGAAGTGTAAAGGATGAACAGCGGATCCTCAGCTTTCATGTGTACAGCTTCGCACTCGTCGCTGACATCTGCCATTTCATCGTGATACCATGTGTCTCTGCCGTCCTTCATGTCGCAAGGCTCATTGTTGACCTTTGTTACTATAACGCTTTCGATCGTTGGTGTCTTTTCCAGTGCGGCGTCTGCGATGTCTTTTAGTCTGATATGCTTGCCGGCACGAACTGAAACGTTCGATGTGATGAGCATTTTGCAGTCGGAATCGTTTACTCGTCCTTCGATAGCGTCAGAGCTGAAGCCGCCAAAAATGATCGAGTGGATAGCGCCAATACGTGTGCATGAGAGCATGACTATTGCCAGTTCGGGTACCATGGGCATATAGATCGCGATGCGGTCGCCCTTTTTGATGCCTTTTGACTTTAGTACGTTTGCGAACTTGCAAACTTCTTTGTGCAGCTCTTCGTAGGTGTACTTTTTGACGTTGTCTTCTTCCTCACCCTGCCAGATTATAGCAGTCTTTTTTGCGATCGGGGTTCCAAGGTGACGGTCGAGGCAGTTGTACGAAACGTTCAACTCGCCGTCTTTAAACCATGTATGCTCGATCTTGCGAGCCTTTGTATCCCAGTTGTATTCGAGACTTTTTGTAGGTTCCTTGAACCATGTAAGGCTCTTTGCCTGTTCGAGCCAGAAGCCGTCGGGATCGTTTATCGACTTTTCCCACAATTCGCGGAACTGCTGCTCATCGTTAAAATGAGCGTTAGCCTTGAGAGTGGCTGATGGTGGAAACTTGCGACCTTCGGACATAAGTGAATCCATGCCTTTATTTTCATTTGCCATAATTTGTTCCTCGTTTTTATATTAAGACTTTTAAAATTAACTCGCCTTGGGCGAGTACCCCCAAGCAGGCTTGGGGGCTAAACAATTAATCGGTTAGAATTTGTATTTCATTGTCAGGATAGTATATGTGATGTCTTTTCTTGTTGCGGTTGTGTCTTCCATGCTGATCTGCTGATACAATCCAGGGATGAAGGAAAGATTTTCGGTAATCTTGAACTTTGTTGAGACACCGAAAGTCGCGTATGACCAGTCATGGTCGGAACCAGCGCCGAAACCGTCGTCATAAGCAAGTTCCGCTGACAGATGCAGGGGCTGTACGGTCAACTCAGGGGCTTGTAGATCATATCCGAGACGGAAACGGTGCATCCAACCGGCGACCTTTCGGTTAGCGTCACCACCACTGACCGGCGTCTCGTAGTGAACTATATAGGACGGGACAATACCGCTTTTCAGGATGTTTGGCCATGAAAAGGCACCAACCCATTCCCATGTAGTGTTTGCTTTGTGTCTGGTTCGGCCGTAATAGTGTTCGTATCCGACGCTGATATTGTAATTTGTAGCGTAAGATTCTTCCTGGAAAACCTGACTTTTGTAGTAGGGTCTGTAGTCAAATCTCTGGCTGTCAACGTAACCATCCGAAATGGCGTTTCTATGAACAACTATGACTCCCCATCCTGATCCGTAGAGGTCAACATCGATTTTGTTAAAAATCGCGCCCTGCTGCCCATAAGCCTCGACACCTTTGCTAAGCCACTTACTGTGATATTGCAGATCATACGTGAAGCCGAGTTCTTCGTCCTGAGCCTGCAGCAAGGTTGCCATTAACATCACAGCTATAACGATCATTACAATTTTTTTACTCACAACTGTTCTCCTTAACTAAAATTACATTCTTTTTTGATAAAAATATCCATGTAGAACTGCGTATTATACGCGATCCTTGAATATCGTCAAGCAAGAGATTAGATAAAAAGAGAGAAAACCCCAAATCCGCCTGAAACGAACAGGAACGAACAATAGTAAAAGGCAAAAAGTTAAGATTCTTGCATTTTTCAAGGCTGTCTGTTAGTCTTAAGTTTGAATTTGGTAAAATAGTGAGTTCGGGAAACAGACAAAGATGAAACGGTTAAATTTAACATTTTCGCTGTGTATAGCTGTGTTTTTGGCTTTGACTGCGGCCAGCGCAAGCGGTGGTGTTACGATAATCGTGAATCCCGGGCCTTTCGACGGTATCGAAGAAGCCGCTAAGGCTGAAAAGTCGGTTGATTTTTGGGATGGAGATCTGTCAGATGACAGGGGCTGTACAGAGAGTTTTGCCGCTTTGGAATTAAAACATTTTCTGGCAAAATGTACCGGGCTTTCGCAATCACAGATCGTTTTAAGCAGTACCAGAGACTTGCCGGGTAAAGGCGATGTGTTTATCCTGGGCAGTCGTAAGTCAAATCGGCTTGTCGGACAATACAGCAAAGCAGAGGCAGGTAAACTAACGAGCGATGAGTCATTTTGTATATCGGCATTTGAAGATAAAGGCAGGACTGTAACTGTAATCGAGGGCGGCGATCGCATCGGTACACTTTACGGCGTGTATGGCTATCTTGAAAGATTGGGGATAAGATTTTATGGACTTGGGCAGAAAGACAGTGTTCGCTCAGGAAAAATTTTTACCGTAAAAGTTGAGATCTCAGACTTCAGCAGCGGCAAAGAAAAGGTAATTGAAGTTGAAACCGATTATAAGGTACCATCGCACGGAACTGTTTATCCTGATAGGCAGATCAAGCTGCCTGTCAGTTTGAACGTGGTTGAGAATCCTTCATTTATTATTAGGGGCTATAGCAACATTTGGGAATACCGTGGTAACGAAGAGTTTTTTCTGTGGATGGCGCGAAACCGAATGAATCTATGGGCGATAAAATCGCACCGAATCGCTTTACTGAAAAAACTTGGTATAAAACTCAGTTGCGGCGGTCATAAGATACTGAACATGTTCTTCGACCCAAATACTGAATATCCTTATAACCACCCTGTCTTCATAGGTGACGAAGATAAGCCCGATGACCCTTACGGCTCTAATGCCGAATTCGCAGGTGACAGCAATGGTGACGGTAAATTGAGTTATTTCGAGGCGCACCCGGAGTGGTACGGGATGATCAATGGTAAAAGAAGCGATCATGTCGTATGGGGCCACGGGCATAATTTCTGCACTTCCAACAGTGACGCGGTAAAAGAATTCGCCAATAATATGATTGCCAGCTTAATTGACGGCTACTGGCGATATGCCGATATGATCGATCTCTGGCTTTCGGACAACGGAAAGTGGTGCCAGTGCGAAAACTGCAAGACGCTCGGTACTTGTACCGACCGTCTTCTTAAACTGGCTAATGACGTAAGTTCTCACATCCAGCAGGCACGTTCTCAGGGACGTTTGAAGAGAAATGTTCAAATCTCCACCTTAGCCTATTTGGAGACTATAACAGCTCCAACACGAGCCTTGCAGGAAGATTTTGATTACGACAATGTCTTTGTAACCTTTTTTCCGATCACCCGCTGTTATGTGCATTCTTTTAATGACCCGGCCTGCAGTGAGATCAATCAGTCGATCGCCAGTGATTATAAGAGTTGGATCGACAGCTATTATAAAGGGGCCTTTTGTATTGGCGAGTATTATAATGTAAGTTCGATCAAAACGATGCCTGTTGTTTTCACCAGGATCATGGCAGTGGATATCCCGTGGTATCATAAAACCGGCGCACGTCTTTTTAATTATATGCACACACCAACACGTCTATGGGGTACGTGGACATTGAACCAGTATCTGTTGAGCCGACTTTTATGGGATAAGGATACAGATGTAGATAAACTTGTCGATGAATACTTTCGGCGGTATTATCCGACAACAGCAGAACATGCCAGGAAATTTTATCGTCTTTTAGAAACAACTTTGGCTAACATCAAATCTTTTAAGCACGTGGTCGATATGTCAAAAGACCAAGGCAAAGTTGAACGCTATGCTTTGCGTGCAAGATTAACGGATAGCTCCAAAGAGCTTTTCCCGATGGAGCATCTGCGTTATGAATCGACACATCGGCAGTTAAATGATGGTCCGGATTTTGTAGAAATGGTCAGCGGTATGCAGCAGGCACGCGCCGAGATTGACGCGGCTTTGATGCAGTGCGGCGATGAAATCGAAAAACTTCGTCTAATAGAAGACGAACGTCGCTTTACGTATGGAGAGTCGATGGTTTATTTCTATTATCATCTGGTACGAACAGCGATCTTCGACAGAAACGCAGATGTGGTTTTGGCTCGTAATGAATTTAAACGTGTTGAACAGTTTGCTGAAATACTTCGATCGGTCACTGATCTCGTTTATGTTGCTTCGGCCCATGCAAATGCAAGAAATGGTTTTGAGGCGACCCAGGCGATAGAGGCTTATGAGTTTTTTAAAGAAAAGTATGACAATTAACAGGATATAGGGAACAGAGATGGAAACTCTTAAATTATTACGGGATTATTTTCCGACGGCGGTTTATACCGGCAAATGCATGGTCTTTATAAGCGAGGACTGGCGGGTTGAGCTTACCGAGCATAAGGACAATGATTTTAGCCAAAGCGGTGAACAGGCCTCTATTATAAGGGTGAGAATATTTAAGAAAGCGTTGAACGGTGAATTTGTGCCTGGCCATTATGAGGATTTTCAACTGCCTTCTTTGGGCGAACTTGCCGAGCAGATCGAAAAATATGTCCAGATGGCGCTGGGCGAAAACCTCAGGGAAGTTTGATAAAATGGCAGCATTGGAGATTACGGAAGTTGAAGGCGGGGTTGTTTTTGGCGCCAAGATCGTTCCCGGCAGTAGTAAAACAGTTATTGCTGGAACGCTTGACGGGAGGCTGAAAGTTAAGGTTGCGGCGGCACCGGAAAAGGGGAAAGCTAACGATTGTTTAGTCGGTTTTTTAAGCAAACGATTGGGAGTGAAAAAAAACGCGATCGAAATTGTAGCCGGCAAAACCAGGCCTATTAAACAGATACTGGTTTCGGGGGTATCTCGCGAAACAGTTTTGAGCAGGTTATTTGGCCAATGACGGATAAAACAACATTACTATCATCGCAGACCGAGGATGTGACATCGTTAGGGTATATGCTGAGGCTCTCGGCGCCTATGATCGTTACTAATATTTCGTTTACGATCATGCAGTTCGTCGACAGGTTTATGGTTTCCAGGCTTGGGACAGAAGCCCTTGCTGCGATCTTACCTGCGGGTATCTTGAGTTTTGTGCCGGCAAGTTTTGCTATCGGGTTGATGACGAGCGTTAATACATTTGTCAGTCAGAGCCTGGGCAGAGGTAACAAAAAAGACTGCTCGAATTACTGCTGGCAGGTGATCTATATGGGGCTGGCGTATTTTTCGGTTACGTTTTTGATCCTATGGCCCAATGCGGGGTTTATATTCAGGATGTTAGGACACGAGCGCGCGATCGTTGCGATGGAAGTTGTCTATCTTCGTATTATGCTATATGCGCAGTTTTTGGCGGTTTTTATATGGGCGAGCAGTCAGTTTTTCATGGGTATCCATCGGCCTATAATTACGATGTACGCGGCGATAGTCAGCCAGGCGGTCAATATCGGCGCCAACTATATATTGATCTTCGGCAAGTTTGGTTTTCCGGCGATGGGAATAGCTGGTGCAGGCTGGGGAACATTTATCGGTATAGCTATGGGCGCTTCGATCCGAATGTTTATGTTCTTAAACGGCGAGGTGAACGCGACGTATAAATGCAGGCAGAGTTTGAACATTGACTTTAAAAAGATGGCTGACCTTGTCAAGGTTGGGTTTCCCGCAGGCTTCGGGTTCATGGTCAACGTCGCTGTTATGGGGATGATACTGTTCGGGCTGGTGAGCAGATTCGGTAACGAGTCATTGGCGGCGACCAGTGCGGTATTTTCGTGCATAAATGTTTCTGTGATGCCGGTGGTCGGTATTGGGACAGCATTGACGGCGGCGGTAGGCAAATCAATTGGTATGGGCAGAAAGGACCTTGCGGCTAAACAAGCCAGTCTCTGCCTTAAGATCGCACTGGTATATATGGGACTGATCGGGATATGCTTTTTTGTTTTCAGAAATTCCATCATGGGTTTCTGGTCCGGCGACGCTAAAGTTATAGAAGCAGGCGTTAACATTCTGATCTGCGCAGCTATATTCCAGGTCTTTGACGCAACGGCAATCACTTACAGCGGAGCTTTGCGAGGGGCTGGTGATACCGTTTGGCTGGCGATTATTTCCAGTGTCAGCTCGGTATTTATATTAGGTGTGGGCGGAATAATATTAGTAACATATTTCCCGCAACTTGGTTCGTTAGGACCATGGGTCGCTTTGACGGTCAATATAGTAGCGATAGGACTTGCCAACCGCTGGCGGTTCAAGAGTAACAGGTGGATGGAAATAGATTTGTTTAAACGCCGAGGAGCTCCGGTGCCTGTGGAAGTAGAGGCAGTTACCGAATGAACCTTTATGGGCAGATAGGCGTAGATTTACTCAGGACAATTTTGTATAATCTCAATATACTTAATTAGGCTTGGTTGAAAGATTTGATTTGATGATATCGCGAACAGGAAAATTGGTTTTTTTGGTTCTTTTGGCATGTGTCAATCTCAGCATAGGCAAACCCCTGGCTAATGAGAATAAGAGCGGGCTTTACGCCAGGTCGATAGAATATATTCTGAAATTAGATGACGATGAGATCGATCTTGCCAAAGCGGTTCTGATCATTTCGCAGCAGTGGAACGATGACGTTGATATCGGCAAATACACCGACCGGCTCGACGATATGGCTTTTGAGATCCAGGAACGTCTGCGAAAGCGTAAGCTCAAGGCTAACTATAAAGCCATACCGGTAATAAACGAATATTTGTTTAAGGAGTTGGGGTTCAAAGCTGTCAAGGAAGCGATCGATCCGCAGGATCTTTTTCTTCATTCGGTGCTGGATAGAAAGCAGGGGTACTGCCTTAGTCTTTCGGTTCTTTATCTTTCGATCGGTGAACGCCTGGGGATGAAGCTGTACGGAGTTGTGGTTCCGGGGCACTTTTTTGTTCGATACGATGACGGCCGCACACGTTTCAATATCGAAACTACCGGCAATGGAGGCACTGGCACGGACGAGCATTATATCGAAAAGTTCGAGGTGCCGCAGGGCGATGACTACAGCGTTTATATGGAAAACCTGGACAAGAGACAGACACTTGCGTGCTTTTTCAATAACCTCGGCAATACGTACAGTGACTGCGGCGAACTGGACTCGGCATTGACAGCACTTGAGAGGGCGGTTGAAATAAATCCGTCCCTGGCTGAATCACGGGTGAACCTTGGAAATATCTATCTGCAAAAAGAATGGGTCAAGGACGCGATAGACCAATACCGGATAGCTTTGAGGATCAAGCCTAACGACCCGAAGGCGCATAACAATCTTGGAAATGCTTATCTTCAATACGAATGGCTCAACGAAGCGATCGACGAATACAAAAAGTCGATCAAGCTGGACCCTAAGTTTGTAGATGCCTACAAGAATCTTGCGATCGCTTATTCCAAGAACCGGATGTACTCGGATGCACGCAGAATTTTGGAACGAGTACTGCCCCTGGACAGCAAGGACAGTGACTGCTATAAACAACTCGGCGATATTGATCGTGAACTGGGCAATTATGACCAAGCGATATCCAATTACAAAAAATCGCTGAGACTCGACCGGAATCTGGCTGAATCTCATTTTGGTATCGCGATGTGTTATTACGGGACCGAGCGGATCGATAAGGCGATCCAAGAGTATAAAAAGGCCCTGGATATCGAACCTGATATGACCGCTGCGATGATGAATTTAGGGAACATTTATTTCTCCAGAAAAAAATACGACGATGCTATCGAATACTATAAAAAAGCGAATAGGGTCCGTCCCGAGGACAATACCGTCCGCTATAACCTTGGGGCGGCGTATTGCAATAACGGCAACTATGAAAAAGCTGTCATCGAACATTTAAAGGTTATAGAGGCGGATCCCGAAATGGGTGCGGCTCATTACAGTCTTTCGCTTGCCTTTTATCATCTGAAAAAATACGAGCGGGCGGCCGAACATATCCAAACAGCCAAAGAACTCGGCGAAGTGATAGACGAGGACCTGTACAAAGCGATCAAAAAAAAGGTGCGATAGATTTTTAGCATATAAACGACGGGTAAAATTATCTGGAGGATATTTTTGTGCGATTAATTGGGATTGTAACAGGGATCGTTATTGTATCGAACTTTTTTGGTGCTGTGGTTTTTGCTGATGAGTCTGCTGACTTGTCGGCGTATTACGGCTTTAAAGAGATGGAGATAATCAAGCTGAACTGGGGGATAGGCGGTTTGAGATTTGCCGACTTTAACGGTGACGGTCGAAACGATATCGCTGTCACTAATAACGCAAAATCAAAAATAGAACTTCTCGTACAGAAAGAAGCGATATCACCAGGCGAAAAAAAGGTTGTCGTTGACGCCGAAGACGAAGATATAAACGCACTCAATCCGCCAAGCCGATTTGAAAGACAAAGTGTGGCTATTTCGCAAAAAGTTTACAGCTTTGTCTGCGGTGACCTGAACTCGGATAAAATGCCCGACCTGGCGTATTATGGTGAACCCAAAGGGTTGTACGTGATATTGCAAAAAGAGCGAGAGGGTAAGTCGGAAAAGCTAAGCTGGCGAACAAGGAAAAAGATCAAGATCGACGACGGACTTTTAACGCCTAATATGCTGGCATGTGCCGATCTGAATAATGACGGCAGGGACGATCTGGCACTGGCGGGTCGTGACGCGATCTACGTCATATACCAGAAGGACTCGGCACTGGCCGAGCCTGTGAAATATCCTACGACCGCGATGACTCGAGCTGTCGAGGTAGGCGATCTTAACGGTGACAATATCAATGATCTTATTCTTGTAACCAATGACAGCGAAAAGCCATTGAGTGTGAGGTTCGGGCTCAAGAGCGGCCAACTGGGCCCGCAGCAGAAGTTTTTTATCGAAAGCCCATGGTCACTGAAACTGGAAAACATAGACGATTCTCCCGGCGATGAAGTGTTAATAGTTGACGCCAGGAGCGGGCGACTCATCTGTTACAAATATGAAGACGAAAACCGCACCGATCTGGATTGGCCTATGTTGTTCTACCCGCTCGAATCCGGTCAAGGCAGTACCAAACGAGATCTTGCCGCTGCTGATATCGATGGTGACGGGCGGATCGATATAACGATAAGCGAGCCCGAAGCAGCTGAGCTTATTTTTTACAGGCAGAGAAAAAAACTGGGCTTAGCTGAGCCTGTAAAGTTCCCGGCATTTGCCGATACGGTAACACTTTCAGCAGCGGATATTGACAGAGATGGAAAGGCGGAAGTTGTTTCTTTGAGTATTAAGGAGAAGGTGATCGGTGTCAGCAGGTACCAGGACGACAGACTTTCGTTCCCGGAACCTTTGGATATTATCGGTGAGCCGGCAGCAATGGAGCTTGGGGATATGGATATCAATGGAAAAACCGACTGTGTTTATATATCCAGTGCCAATGATGTATGGTCGCTTAGAGTTATTTATGACGTGGGCTTTTCAGGCGAAGGCAAAACCGATACCCATCTGACTAAACTTGACAAGCTAAACGCCAATCCTGACGGCTTAAAAATACTTGACGTCGATCAGGACGGTTTAGACGACGTTTTGATTTTTGTTAAATACGAATCTCCGATCCTGGTCCGCCAAACGGGCCGAGGCGCTTTTGAAGTCATCGATTCGCCCAGGGCCCAGGCAAGTCTTATCAAAGACGCGAGCGTATCTTCAATAACTTCAGCGAACGTGGACGGCAGGAAAGGCGAAGAAATGTTGTTGGCACAGAAAAATTTCGCCAGGAGTCTGGTTTTTGATAAGGGCCGGAACTGGAAAGTCATCGATCAATATAACGCCAAGAGTACAGAGAACATAATATCAGCGGTAGCGGCTTTTCAACTCGACAAGGCTGACGCTAAGAAAGGCCCTGCTATCGTACTGCTCGATGGTAGAAAAGGTCAGCTTCAGATACTAAAACCAGGCGATGATAATACGTATCGGTTTGAAAAACAGCTCGACGTAGGCAAATGGAATAACGCTAAAAACCTCAAGTGCCTGCAGGGCCGATTTACAGGTTCAAAACAAAATAGTATTCTGTTATTCGACAGTGAAAAGTTCGCTCTGATAATACCGCCTGGCAAAAGCAAGTTTGCCAAGCAACTCGAACAGCAGTTCAGCTATGAGACAAAGATCAAAGACGGCATCTACGCGAACCTGACCGCTGGCGACATTAATTCCGACGGCAAAAGCGACATTGTCATGGTCGAATATAATCGCAGTCATTTTGAGATACTCGCACTTTCAGAAGAGATCGAACCCTTAGCAGCGATGCGGTGGAAGATAGTCGAGAAGAAAGCGTATCGCGACTCAAAGAGCGGCAAAACCTCCGTTGAGCCGAGAGAAATAAGTATCGCAGAAGTTACCGGCGACGATAAAAATGACTTGGTAACAGTCATCCACGACCGAATAATCATCTATCCGCAGGATTAAAACATTAATAGTAAGGAAGCTATAATGCGAAAAATTTCCATTGGAATAGGATTGGTCCTTTTAATTACAATAACAGTATCCGCTATCAAGGGTTCGCAGCTCAATGAGTTACTCTCCGAGAGCCTGGACACCTATAATCGGTACGAAAAGATTCGTGACCAGAGACGAGCAGCCTCCAAAGGTCTGAATAAAAGCCCATTGTCCGTTCGTTCAAGAATTGAGTTGCTCGAACAACCTGCCTTTGATGAAGAACAGATAGCTAATGCCAAATATGAAAACATTGCGTTTTATCGCAGTCAGATCGCTCAGCTCAACGCCTTTCTTGAGATAGCAAAGATCACCGACCCAAATGAGCGGGCCAAACTGGCACAAAAGTACGAGAAGGACAGACAAAGATTGCTCGCTGAAGAACTTGCCGCGGGAAAGCCATTTCGCAAGAGGACAGATAACCTAAAGGATCAGGTAAAGGATAAGCAGGAACTTTTTGAAAAAGCTATAAAGGCCTATTGTCTTTTGCCAAAAGATATATATCCGGATATAGTCAGTAGCTCTGTAGATGCCGAGTATCATGCAGGCAAACTTACATACAAATGGAAGGACACTCACAACAACAGGGTTATCCTGGCATGGATTTGGTTAAAGGACAAGCCAGTTGTAAAAGATGATGCCCAGATGCTGAATAGTACCTATTATGTTAGTAGACATAATCCTAATGCGATGGTGGTTTGGGCGGGTAATTTTCGGAT
Source organism: Planctomycetota bacterium (assembly GCA_042569785.1). GTDB lineage: Bacteria > Planctomycetota > Phycisphaerae > Sedimentisphaerales > Anaerobacaceae > JBHPGW01. The sequence goes on from JBHPGW010000011.1 coordinate 49,994, forward strand.
TGATTTTCACGTAGCAAAAACAGACTGGTGGGGAAGAGAGAAAATTGTCCAGTATATCAAAGACCTCATCGACCTGGATGGTTTAGCGAAGATCGATCCTACACGAAGTGATAATAGTTTAAATGCCCTGACAATGGAAAGTATGGCTTATGCAAAAAAGTACCGTGTTATCAGGAATGAGACCCGGGAAGTGGTCAATCCAATAAGAGATGAACGTGTGAAGGTTAAAATGTTGAAATCAAGATTAAAAAAGCCACCTGCGGGAACCGAACAGTTGAAGAAAGATCGCGACCTTATCGATAATTTCACAAAAGAACTTGAGGCCTGCCAGAAACGTCTTGAGATAGGATTGATAACAGATCCAAATGAACGGGCGGCAATGAAGATGAGGCTCCAGAGCGAAAAGAAAAAACTCGGCGCTGAAAAGAAAAGAATAATCAGGCCTTATGATGATAAGATCAAAAAACTACGAAGACAGGTTACCGGGAAAGATTCGTTGTTAAACGATATGATGAAAGTGTATTTCCTGGATGGCGGAAATGGCTATGAAGGTATCAGTGAAAAAACTACAAAGACAAGGTTTTACCAAGCTGTGATAACGTGCAATTGGAAAGACAGCGACGGTAATATATTGTGTACAGCCAGATTGCGTTTGCGTAACAAACCAGTTATACCGGAAGGTGCGCAGATGCTTGATGGTATTTATCATGTCAGTAGCGGTGGCGGCGACCAGACTTTTATTAAAGTATGGGCGGGCAATTTTAACGTTTTTTTTAAGGTAAAGAAACAAGAATGGCTGGAAAAAGAAGGAATTGGTGAAATTCTTAAAAACTTCGTAGACTTACCTGGCCTGGCAAAATTACAGGTCCCAGTCCTGTGAGCCTTTTATTAGTTTGTTCTGCAGGAACAACCCCAGGCCCATTGGTATTAAAAGTGCGGCAGGCATAAACCACTGGTTGGTAAAGATCAAATCTTTCAACTGATCGGCAACGCCTAAATGTTGATATATAACAGCCAATGCTCCAACCAGTACTAATATGCTTCCGCCAAGAGAGGTAAAAAGCATAACCGCGATCCGGAAAATAATAAATGAGATCATTCCGCCTGCGATCACCCCGATAATGATACCTGCCCATATATACTGCATCGGCAGTTCGGCGGCATACCAGGCTCCGCCGGTAAGAAAACCACCAGCGGCGGCACCGAGGATGCTGACACCCCATCGCATTAACGGTACAGAGAAAAACGCGCAAATGGCCATGCAGATAATACCGAGCCAGATATTATTACCGCCGACAAGCAATTCGTTTATCTTTACTCCCGCAAAAAGCCCTATAAGTGAAAAGCTTATGGTTACCAAAATTTTGAAGACCCGCCAGCCATAAAAAAGACATACGGCACCAAAGGATATAAAGGTTAGTGCTTCGAGCAGGTTGAGTTGAGTGATCTGGCTCCAAACGAAGTTTATCGGGTCAAAACCCTGAATAGTAGCGGCGCTGGAGGTCTCAGCCGTCTGTGCCAGAATAGTAAGACAATCCATTTTTTCTCCTGAATTTCCTGTTAGATCCTCAGCTGATCGATCCTGATTTATATCATATTATCCAATAATTGTTATCGACTTTTTAGGACAATTTGCATTAAAGAGTTGTTGATTTCCTTGGTTTTGAGCTAAAAAGGGGGGTCTTGGAAATTTTGTGTTTCCCGTCAGCCGAAGTGGCAGGAGTGATTCAGCAGACATTGGAAGGTTCAGGCAGCAAAGAAATTTGCGTTAAATTTGCTAATGCCAATTTCAGCCAGAATAGGCGTAAGCAGGAAATGAGAAAGATGGGGCAAGTATTTATAACTTCAGGTAGTGTAAACTTTGTTCTGTAAATTGGTGTTAACCACCGCATGTGGCTGGGTG
>JBHPGW010000012.1:0-49978 GCA_042569785.1 Planctomycetota bacterium
CAAAGGCAACTTTGCTCAAAAGCGATGCGGACTGATCAACAAAGATATAGCCTAAACCATACTGCCTTACCATTCTGATAGAAGTCTCCAGAATTGATTCCTTTGACTCCGATGACTTCTTCAATAACAGGTTATGGGCCTCTTCAAGAATGATCACATTACTGATCTTATCCTGCGGGCCCTGTGCGAGACGATAGCGGTACAGGTATAATGTCAGGGACTCGGAGAACATAACTCTGTCTGACGAACTGGATAAACCATCCATCTCAAGAACCGCGTTGCAATTGAGAAGTTCTGCAACATGATTATTGTCCTGGGTATTTAGAACCGCTCCGAATTCACCGTATGTCATCGCCAGCAGTATTCTCTCTGCCGAGGCCTGCCACATCGCAGCTCTTCCCTTGAGTTTGACGGTCTTTAGCCAGACAAGCAACTCGTGAATCGTTGGCCAGCGAGTCTGTTGTTTATCGAATATCCCTGCCTCGCGATACAAATGGTCGAGACCTGCGACTAATAGACTGATAACTCCCTCACCGCCGAGATAGGCACCGGCAATAACATCGACAATGAGCTTGATCCAGATATGAGGCTCACAACCAGCTGGTGGTATCAAAGGATTGAACCGAAGCGGCGAAACATTTCTGCCAACGGTGTAAACATGAAGATCAGGATACAGTGTCATCAGGTCCCGATAGCCCCGCTTCCAATCCAGGGCAAGCACCTTAATGCCCCGGGACATTATCCCCTGCATAAGCATGAATGTAAGGTTGGTCTTTCCAGAACCACTCCTTCCAGCTACCAGAATATGCTCTTTTAAACGCTGGCTCTTAAAGCAGAACGGGTACAACTTCTCAGCTGCATAGGAAATAGATCCGAGTTCAATATCGCCGGATATGGCAAACTTCTTTGGCGGCGGCGGAAATGGTGAGCGGTCAAGCTCATAGCTCATACCAAGATGTTTAGCCGCCAATAGTTCCAGAGTCTGCTCTATGTCGGCCTTGCCGCCTGCATCGGATTCAGCTAAATAGGCTTTCCATAATCTGTCTATTTTACTGCCCATAACAGGCTTCAATTTCCGGCATAACTCCTGTACTCGCTGCATCAAAGTGGATCACCTATCGAGTCATCTTCAAGAATCGAAACCTTCCGGTAGGCTGTTAAGTACTGCTGGGCCTGCTCGGGAAGTGCCTGTTTTAGCTTGGATACATCCTGCCATAATCTCACACGTTCATCCCGTCCCTGTTCGTATAGCTCCCGCAGGCTCTTACTGATACTGTAGGCTTCACGGCTGTTCTGTGGAAGACCGCCACGCATAGCCTCAACATAAAACACAGAATTGAGTGCATAACATTTACCCATCTCGATCTGATAGATGTTACTTTCATAAATCTGGTAACGCTTTCTTACCTGGCTGATGATATCGCTCAGGCCAAGGCCTGATGTTTGCTTCTTATCAGAGATAATAGCTGTCTCAGGCTCGGATTTTGAGATCGGAAAATAACCATTACGAACTATATCCTCTACCGTGTTCTGATGCCTGAAATGCCCTTTTTCCGGAATCAGATCAGAAGTAAAGTCGTACCCGGCAGATCCTTGATCTGATAGCCCAGTCAAGCCGGTTTTATCCGGCATTCCATAGGCTAAGAATTTACCTGCTTGATAAAAATACGGTACATATCCCACGTCAAAAACGGGGCCTTTTGCCATAGCGATTTCGTCCATTTTACCACCTGTAAATTTATTCCTTTATGGTAGTAAATGCGGTCGCATATATAAATCTTTCTATTTTTGTCGCTACCTGCCAGTAATCATAGGGAACAAGGGTCGGGTGCGGGGAAGAGAAAGAAGACATGAGAAATTTGGAAAAAATTTATAAACTCAACACAGTATCCCATTACGCTGGTGATCCATTATGAGGAAACTGAAAAGGCTGACATTACAAGTAATCGGCCAAAACGCCGCAACGAAAGCAGCGATCCTGTCCAGAAGATATTCACAAACAAAAGCCAGGGAAAAAGAGGTTATTCAGGCCGTAACCAGCCTTGAGAGATGTCATATATTGGAAATGCTTACAGCAACGTTGTCGAAGTCAACCATATCGATCTCTACAAGGCCTGCTTCGTAATTCGATCTGATAGTTATGTGTTATAGAAATCTCTGACTTCAATCAGATTTATTCGCAGATGGTTTTATTTTCACAGCTTGGCCGAATTTCTCTTACAACCTTTTTGAGCTGTCTTCTTCTTGGCATCCACTCGTTGACCATTTCAATCACTTTCGGCTTCACTTTTCTCGACCACAAACCCGTCGGGTCTTTCTTATTCCCATCGATTCGTTTCTCTAAAAGAATTAGTTCCTTTTCCCCGAATAGTTTTGATTGTCGCATTTTTATCGAAAGTTTTATGTCTCTCTTACCCATAAGCAAGGCACTTATATAAATGTTTCGATCTTTCACATTGTGAACCACCTTTGTTGTTTATGGGTTACACAAATCGGGTGAACCGTCTCAGAGATAGTCAGGTATTTCTCTGCCCAATGCTCTTAAAACGCCACGACAAGTAAATTTGTATTTTTTGCCATTACCAGACTGTACTATGATACGATACTTGCTGCTCTTTGGATTGAAACCGCAGATAGTGTATGACTGTCCTTGAATGGTAAATTTTTTGCCAAGGTCATCGGGTTCAAAACCAAAAAATTTCGCATTGCTTCTAAATGAGTCCATTTCTTCAGTCATCGGCTTGCCTTCGGGGTCTAACACCGCAACTTTTAGTTGAAATCTACAATTGCTGGTGCGGAAAGTACAATTACCTAAATCAATCATCACACCCAACTCATTTGCTAACGACTTGACCACAGTTTTCACGCGTTCTCCAATATACTTAACTGTCGGCTTATCTAATTTTGTGATTTTAGTTTCCATCTTTATCAACCTCCGTGCCCCTGCATCAGGCACTGCTTTGTTTTTGTGCTTCTTAAGTTATCTTGAAGGTTTATGGCTACTTAAGCATATCCCCGCCTTCAATATCTCTTAACTACGAACCGCCACAATCAAAACGTTCTACTCGCCCTATGACGGCTCAATCCTGTTAAAACACTGCATACAACGAAGTGCCTCGTTCTCAAACGCTTGTGATACAATGGTACTCATCCCACAACTGGGACACGAAACAACACCGGTTTCTTTGCAAATTTGCTGCCCTTTCTCGCTGCCAAACCTGACAGAGTTACTAAAGTCTTTAATATCTCTGAATTCCCTCAACCTCAGGTCAACAAAATATATTGTTCCCCCACATCCCACTATGGGTAAGGCCCTTGGGCCTTTAACAACTTTTTCTTTCGGTTCTCCCATTTTTATTTCTCCAGCTAACCGTCTTATTGTGGTCGGCTTATTTTCTTACCAATTACAACAACATCAACATTTAATCTTCTGTTGGCTTGTCTAACTTTCCTTCCTTCTGTAAATCTATTAAACGACTTTGCATCTGAGACAAAAAATTCTTAATTATTGAATCCATATCCCCCATCTCTTCCTCAGTAACCCACTCTAATGTAAAAAACTTCCATTGCCAAAATAAACTCAACAAGGTTTTATCCATATCGAGTTCCATTTCTTCAAAGTTAGGTATACAACACATTTTTGTCCCTCCAGACGAACTGTCTTATTTAAGCAGGAAGTCAAGCTTGCCCAGGTGCTCGAAATCGCCAAGTTTATTTTTTATGTTGGCACAAAACTCTTCCTGCCACTTTGCAAGTGTCTCTTCACCTTTACTAAATACAGGCAACATTTGTACATATTTTTTCCATTCCTTAATAAAACTGAGCAATTTTTCATCAAGCTCAGTTTCAATCTCATCAAGAGCCGACATAAGCTCATAGTTAGGCCCGCACATTTTTATCCCTCCAGCCGAACCGCTCTATGGCGGTTCTTGCTTATTTGAATATTTCCGGTGCTATCTCCTCCAAGGTCTTCGGTTGCCAGTGCAAATCTCTTTCGATTGGAAGCCCCATAGGGCCTCTGACCTCTTCAATCTCTTTGAGACTAACGTAACCAAGTTCCTTAAACTGACCTTCCACAAGACCGAAGAAATGAAAATCAACTTCGTTTCCATTCTTATCCTTAATTGGGCTGCCTTCCGTAATCCACCAAGTAAAGCCGGAATCGGGAGTGAACAGCTTCAGATAAGCAATTGCCTTTCCGCCTTTGCCGTCCTGGGCGTAAAGTGGCGGCAGTTTTTTGCNGATTTCCTGTGTAAGCAACTTCATTCCGCGTATCTTGCTATTGGCCTTAATAATTGTTTTGCCATCGATGCAAATCGCATTTTCTTCCGGTATTTTCATTGCGTGTGCAATTTTCCCCAAAAACTCGGCCATATTTTGATTCTGCTGCTCTCTGGGGATAGGTTCAGATTCACGGACTGATATTGGCATAGTGAGCAATTCGACCTGCTTTTGTTCAATTTCAATTACAACTCGACCGTTTTTATTTGAGTACCATTCCAGATAACAATAGCCAGATACATAATCCGCCGGTGGCAAGCCCGCCGTCATATCACCAACTTTGCCGATCTGCTGCTGGCAGAAGTCCCCCATATATTTTTCTGCCTCTTCGCTGTTATTAACTGCACTACCTCTGAAACGAATCTTCGCCCCCCGTATATCTCTGTGAAAGTCGCCTTCTAAATCAAAGGTTACTTTTTCTTTCATTCCGGTAAATCTCATCCACCCTGTGACTTTATTTGGGCTGGCATTATCAAGCATCCCCTCAATCAGAAACCTTGCTGGTCTCCAAGCCATTTTTAATCACCCCCTCGTAGTGCTTCAGAAGTATTTATTTTGTTTATAGCGTCTTCAATTTCAACCATTGCCACTAATTCCCCTCTAATAATATACAGCTCTGCTGGCGTTAAACATTCATTCAACCCAAACCAGACTAAAAGCTCATCCGGTGACAGTATTTCGCCATATGGGTCTGTGGGTAATTTGCCCTTGGCACGGACAAGATCTATGATGTCTTTCTTTTTTCGTTCGTTCATTTTAGCTCCTCCGACTGAATCCCTCTTAGTGGGGGCTCTTACCTATAGGTAAGATGTACTTATATATAAATGTTTCGTTTTTCGTACCTTCTGGTAAGTATATTTTGGAGTATATAGATTGATGCCGCCGCCCCCCTCAAGCAGGGGTTTTAGGGGATGTCAGTACCCTAATAATAGCTCATTGTTACCACAGCTATGTAGTACACCTATGTATTTACTGTTTAATCGTAACTGACAATATTAACTGATTAGCAGCAACTGATAGAATTAACTGATTAGTAATAACAGGGATGTCATAACCAATAAGTAATAACAAGTATCTGTAACTGAGTAGTAGTGACTATGTGTTTTCACTGGACAGTAATAATGGGGAGGCATGACTTCTCGGTAGTAACAAACAAGTGTAACCCCTTAACAGTGGCAGTGGGCGTGTGCAACCAAGCAGTAGTAACAAAACAGACCCCAGACACGGAGATAAATCTTTAGGCCGTAAGGCCGGTCCCCGAAGGGGAAAAGATTTATCGTAGTGTCTGGGGGGGGGCACACAAGAACCAACAATCTAAATCCCAGGGCATCTTAGGTACTGAAAATAGTAATTATTAATAATATAGTTGATTAAATAGACAGTTCACAACTGCTTGATATAACAAGTGTTAAAGGCGTTTGGGGCGTATTTTGGCACTTAATTAATCGACAGTTCAGCCCTTCCAGGCACCGGTTAAATCGACGATTTCGGCGAATAAATCGACAGTTCGGCTGTGATTAAATCGACAGTTCAGCGAATTAATCGACAATTCGCAGGAATAAATCGACAGTTCGCAGAAGCACTTTCGGGAGCCGCCATCGCCGGCAGTAATTTTCCGATGGAAAAAACGGTTATAATAATAAAAGGTATGTATCTTTTTTATTTTCAATACTGAAGGATATTATAGCGATTTGGATTACCTATGCTTCTCAAACCTGCCTCTCAAAGTTCCATCGGAAAACCACTCTTAGTGGCTTTGCTTTCAGAATCGTAAGTTTTATATACTTGCCCTTCCAATAAAGACATCTGCAGGTAAAATTCCGATGGAACCTACAAAAGTCCGCAGCAAAATTGTCGGCCAAATCCAGCACATGCTCGACCATACAATAATCCAAAACCGCCGTTTTCTTGACGATGAGCAACTCATAAAAGCAGAGCAATTAGCTGTCCTTGATGAAATTTTCAATGCCAATGTACGTAATGCCGAAATCCACGAACTCAGCTCACATTTCGCCCCTGTACTGCGTAATGATCACCCGGTTCACTTGGCAATCTGGGGCAAAACCGGAACCGGCAAAACCCTGACAATGAGTTACTTCCTGAATCTACTGGCAGAGATGTGCTCTAAGAAAAAAGTCCCCATGCGATATGAACATCTTGATCTTTCAACACCAAGGCCGTGTTTTCGTGCTTTAAATGATCTTGCCTGCCTTCTCAATGCCAGCAAGCGTTACAAAAAGGGTATTTCCTTGGAAGAACTTATGCTGAGAATTGAAGCATCATTGACCGATTACAATGGCTACCTTGTTCTTTTCATTGATGAGGTCGACAACATAAAAAGGGACAAAGACACCTTCATGACTTTCCTTGTTCGCAGGTTACCCCAGAGAATTCCCGCAAAGCTGATTCTTGTATTTGTATCAAACCGCCTTGATTGGCCGGACAATCTCGATCCCCGCGTAAAGTCTTTTCTAAAACTCAATGAAGTTATCTTCAAACCATACGATGCGGTTGACCTTCAGCGAATTCTCAGCATTCGTGTGGAAAAAGCCCTGCGTAAAAATTCGATAGAAACCGGGGTCATTGAAAAAGTTGCAGCCCTGTCCAGTCGTGACCATGGCGATGCCAGACAGGCCGTAGCATTATTATCCAGAAGTGCCTACCTGGCCGAAAAGGCGGGTTCTAAGATTTCACTTGAACTTGTCGATGAAGCCTCATCCCAAATAGAGCATGACAAATATATCACAATGATACGAACAGCACCGCCGCAACTACAGATTGTTATGGCAGCAGTAATCCAGACCATCCGCAAAAAACAGGATTCTCCAATAGACACCAGTCAGGCCTATGCCACCTATGCTGTCTTTTGCAACAAGACCAGCCTTAGACCTCTTACCCGTAGAGCTTTTACTGATATGATCAACGAACTGGATATGTACTCGTTACTGAGAAGCAGTGTAATTTCAAAAGGCCGTTATGGCCGAACCCGCGAGATTGCTATTGATTTGCCGCAGGAATTGATAGATAAGATATACGATGGCATTTTGCTTAACTTTGAAATACGCAGTTAAGGCAACGGTGCCCGACAACACAGACTATCAAGAATTGATTCCGGCGAAGACTCCATTTTACCACCACGAACCCATATCTCTGCTGAAACCCCATCAGAAAATACCCTGCTCAGCTCCGTCAGCCAGATGAAATCAGATGGCGACATCTGTTCAACAAGTTTGCTTAGTGAGGCCAGCCGTCCCAATGTATTGGTAAGAAATAACAAACGAAACCCCTCTAACTTACAATCCAATATATCCTCGTATCGTTTATATCGAAAGCTGTCAAAATACGCCCCATAGTTAACAATCTTTTGACGTACATCCGTCACATTTCGTTTAGGACTGGCGATAGTTTCAGTACCACAATCCACTTCAAGAAAAAACAATACAGTTATCCCCCGAAGCGTATCAGTTATCGAAAATACCGCATCAGGCGTAAATCTGGCAACCTCATCGACACTACCTTCAACAGGTGCAAAATCAGCAATAATTGAATAACCCGCCGTGTTTCGCTGCAAAAATGGCGAACTATAAGCCAGAAACCTAATGTTCAGATTGGGAAGCACTTTCTCAACATGATTTAAATGGATGCGAAACCAGTTGAGCATTAACTGATGATCCCTGCAGTGAATCTTATCTCCAATTACAGCTTCATATTTTACATCAGCCCCAATCACTCCCTTCTCTTTGAGAACATCAACGCCATGCTCACTGAGTGACAATACTATTTCAGGTCTGCCGCGTCGCCGTCCAAACTCCCGTTGAGTTACCCGCAATAGTTCATGTTTCTCCAATTCACGCAACCGTCTCCAGATTGATTGCCTGTTCCTGCCAAGAAGTGCTGCGATTTGCACAGTGGTGATAATCCTGTACTCTGCGATAGACTCAAGAGTCTTATAGTCACTTGTTTTCAATCTAAAAGCCATTACACGGCTCCTTAAAAATCACTCTGCCAAGGCAGTCTATTCCTGCCTGCTATAACACACAGCGGAGGCCTGACCGGTTTTGTTTCAAAACTCCTGAATTATTTTCACTATTGCAAAAAAAAGTTCCCTTTTGAAACCAGCAACAAAAACCAACCGCTTTCAGCAATAGAGAACAGTAAAAGACAAATAACGAGGTATAACCATGCAGGCAAACAACAAATTAACGATTGAAACGGCCTGGCCGGACAGACCCCAACAGTTTCCGCCAATTATGACTCCAACTGAAGCTGCTCAATATTTACGTCTTGATTGTACTAACCATTCTCCTGAGTCATCAAAACGAACTCTTAATTACTGGCGGGAGAATGGTGAACTCAAGGCAACAAAATATGCTCGTCATGTATGGTATTTAAAGGAAGAACTGGACAAATTTCTAATATTAAAAACTGAAAAAGAGTCCCGGTAAACTGCAAAAAAACTCTTGCGCTCACTCCAATCCGAAGGTATAATGCCATTTCGTCAGTTGCAGTGGTACTGGGCTGTCTTATGAAAGGAGAACAGTATCATGGCACATTTGAAAGTAAGTGTTAACAGGAATTGGTATGGAAAAGTACCTCTGGACAAAAATGGCAAACCCATCCCTCGTAACTTATGGCCTAAACGCCGTAAATTTTCATGGGAAGCTCGCTGGTATAGTTCAGAGGGAAAACGTCACTCAAAGAGCTTTAAAAGTAGAAAGGAGGCCGAAGAATACGCAAGAGTTATTCAAGATAAGGTCAATATTGGTAAGGCTAACGAGCCCAAAAAGGTTACATTTCAGTTTTTCATCGAGGAACATAAGAAACTAATGAAAGGCCAGGTTGCACATTCTACACTTGTTGATCAAGTAAGAGCTCTTAATTTCTTTAAAAAGCATATAGAGGATGAAGATATTTTGCTGAAAAAAATAAATCCTCGTCATGCAGAGTCTTTCGTTGCACACCGACTGGATCAAGATCTTGCCGCAGCAACGGTCAATAAGGATATAAGAACTCTTCACAGTATATTCAACCTTGCAATTGAGCCTCGCGGCTATCTCTCAGAGGGGACAAATCCCTTTGAAAAAATTAAGCAGCGAAAAGTTTCGGACAAGGTCGTGCGTTTTATACCAACTGAAGATTTCTTTAAGGTTTTTGATGCAGCACCAAATTTATGGTGGAAGACTTTTTTGGCCCTTGCATACACAAGTGCCGGTCGTAAGGATGAATTGCTGAACCTGACTTGGGCGGACGTTGATTTTGAAAACAACAATGTTAGCTTTGTGCCCAAAAAAGCATTAAAGAAAATATTGGCTTGGGAGCCAAAAGATCACGAAAGCAGAATAATCCCTGTCCCTGAGAAGGTCATACTGCTATTAGCTGAGATGCAGAGCCAGGCCGATGAGTCGAGCTCGTATGTGTTTATTAGCGGCCAGCGGTTAAAACGCATCCTCGAGAGACGAGCCTGTGGCAAATGGAACTCCAGGAGTGAAATCATTAACAACATGCTTACAAGACTCAAGGTGTTCTGTAAATGGGCCGGGGTTAAAGAATTTTGTTTCCATGACCTTCGCCGAACCTGTATTACCAACTGGGCAAGGCACCTTCCAATCCACGCTGTCCAGGACCTGGCCGGTCACTCTAAAATTGAGACGACTCGCAAACATTATTTATCTGTCGGAAAGTCGGACAGAGACATGGCCAGAGCGATCCAGGAAAAAGTGATGACCAAATTGACGAACTATTGACGAACTCGGGGTAAAAATGGCTATTTTAGCGAAATGCAGACAAAGAGAAAGCCTTGCAAGTGCTTTACCTGCAAGGCTTTACAAAAACGAGGCCGAAGGGACTCGAACCCTCAACCTTCGGATCGACAGTCCGATGCTCTAACCAATTGAGCTACGGCCCCGTAGAATTCTCAGACTAAATAATATAGCAACGCAACATCGCTTCTGTCAATATTTTTTTTGTAAAAATTCCACTACTGTCCCATTATATCAATTCCAGTTAATTAAAGCCAATTCCATCCAGGGAAACAAGCATAAATTTGAAAGTTCATCTTGTTGATTTGATATCCACAGCCAAGCCTCATCTCCAGCAGTTTCCAAGTCATCAATTGTCGGGCATAGTCGATTACTCAATTTCCTCTGTCTCAATTGACGCCTGTATGACGCAAATAGGGGGCATCGCAATTTCTTTCATAGTTTGTTCTCTTGAGCAGTATTTGGATTATCCGCTTTTGAGTTTTTGATAGGCTTTGCAGGGGTCGCATAATTTTTCGATTTTCTTTAGAGCATTTTAATATTTTCTGTTCGCATTTAGGCCGTCGTGAGGACAAGGCTGGCAAGGAAGAAAACGCAACTCTACTTATTGTAGGGTGAGTATTTCTGATGCCGACAGCCGAAGCCGCAACAGGCATAAAGCGAACACGAAAAATTAAATTGCTCTAGCTTACTCGCATAACCCGAATTGGACCATCGTCTTGCAGCTATGCAAAATGGAACAACTTACAAATTGTAGCAAGAAGTTTTGTTTTCGTATTAGTTTTCAATCATAAGCCCTTCACACTTCCTTTAACCAGTATAAATGCTGTCGCATTTATGCTGAGTCGCTATCTGTTTTTTGCTTTTTAGACCATATCGAGCAATAATGGATCGCATCAACAGGGCAGACATTTAAGCATCGTGCGCAGCTAAAGCAATCGGCTGAAAAAGTTTTGTTCTCAACTTTTCCTTTTGCCGCGTGTAATGGACAAGCTTTGATGCATGCACCACATTTTGTACAATTTTCTTTGTCAATGATTACACGATAAAGACTAAATTTTTCAGCTATCCATGAAACAAGGCCGAAAGGACATATAAAATGACAAAACGGTCGGTAGGTAAAAAACGCCAGAGTTAGAGATACAACAACTGTGAGCAGAATCAGCCAATGCTCAAAATGCAGATCGAACAGATTAAACGGGTTGAGATAATGGTAAATCACAAATCCCTTTCTGCCGCCGACAATACCGAAAAGGAATAACAGCACTACGCAAAACAATCCGCTCCTTATCGTATTCGTCAGCCAAAATGGCACCTTCCACTGCTTTACTTTACGAAGTATGGGAAGGCTGTAGATCAATTCCTGCAGCGCACCGAACGGGCAGACCCATCCGCAAATAAGCTTATTTCCGATGACAGCCAACGCAATAAAAAAGATCAAAGCAGTCAATTTGCCGATTATTGATGGATACAGCCCCACCATGGACTTAAAAACTTTAACTGTCCCTTCCATTGGGTTAGGGGATTTCCCCAGAACGAAACCACATACAAGCACGGCAGCAAGCAGGCACGTGATATATGGAATTCGCGGATACCACAGTTTTCGTTCGGAGATATTTGCGTTACCCGGGCGACCGAAGCGACTCAGATACATCAAACCAAACAGCGAGATTGCCGCAAACACATAATATTTCAGGTTTGTCGAGTGATGAGAAAGGATATGTTCAACCGCATGATCCAGTTGTTCCTGAGATATCCCCAATTTGTTGAGTGCTTTTTTCTTAGGCGTATCCAATGGTAAGGCAAGCTCGCGTGCCAGGCCCTTACCAGTAACCTCCAGTTTCGGGGCAATATCACTAATAGGCATATCGGCAGTGAATGTTTGCGAGATCATTTTCTCTTTTGGCAAATTTGTAACAACGCCTATGCTGAGTATAATTGCCATTATCAGTGCTATCGCAACCATTTCAGAACGTTGTCTTGTAGATAACAAAGAAAACCATTTGTACATTTCTTTCACTCCTTACAATCTCTTTATTTCTTTAGTTTTAGGCATAAATATTGATTGCAGCACTGCTTTATAGTAAAACCGCGGATTTTATATTATTCCGTTATATTACATTTTGGATAAATGACGAATCAGCTCTTCGGTTTCTTCCCAGCCTATACAACTATCTGTTAAAGAAACGCCATATTTCAGGTTCTCCGGTTTTTCAAATGCTTGTCTGCCTTCATTGAGAAAACTTTCCAGCATAACGCCGACAATCAGCTTGTTGCCTTGATGTATTTGCTCGGCAACATCCAGGAAAACCTGACGTTGCTGTTTGTAGTCTTTCTGTGAGTTGGCATGACTGCAATCGATTACGACACCCGTTGCAATACCAGCCTTACGCAGCAGAACATTAGCGAATGCCACATATTCAGAACCATAATTGGGACCTCCGGAACCACCTCGCATAACTAAATGGCCGTATTTATTACCATGTGTTTCAGCAATGACTACCTGTCCATTTCTGTCAATACCCATAAATGAGTGGGCCGTTGACGCTGCTTTTATCGCGTCTATAGCAGGCGTCAAATTACCTTCCATGGAGTTCTTAAATCCTATAGGCATCGATAATCCGCTTGCCATCTGACGGTGAATTTGCGATTCAGTTGTTCTGGCACCTATGGCCGCCCATGATACCAGGTCGGCCAAAAACTGCGGGACAATGGGGTCAAGAAATTCGGTTGCGGTTGGCAAATCTATTTGTGCTATTGCAAGCAATAATCGTCGAGCTTTTCGCAGTCCTTCTTCGATGTCATACGAGCTATCCAGGTGAGGATCATAAATCATACCTTTCCATCCAAGCGTTGTGCGGGGTTTTTCAAGATAGGTTCGCATGATTATCAGGATTTTGCTGCTGACCTGGTCCTGCAATTTCCTTAGTCTTTGGGCATATTCAAGTGTCGCTTTGCAATCGTGGAGTGAACAAGGCCCGACAATAACCATTCGGCGACGATCCCGGTTTACAAGAATATCCTGGATGGCATTACGTGAGTCCGCTATAAGTTGAGCTACCTTATCCGTTTCCGGAAACTCATCCTTAAGCTTTTTAGGTGTGATCAATGACTTAAATTGTTTTATGTTAAGATTATCTGTCAGTTCCACAATCTAATTCCCCTCTAAAAACTTTTATCAAACTTATCAATTTCCCAATTCAATTCGTGTGCTCACCGAACACATAAAACATCGACTGGGAAAAACATCCTTAAATTTTTCGACGGCATTATTGCCGGTACAATGAGCCAAGCCAATTTTTTTTACATCATATTGCTTAAATGCTTCAATCGTACGCTCTATTCGCTGCGAAGAAGCATTTATAAGGTGCATTCCGCCTATCACGGCATAAATATTCTTTTCTCTACTTAGCCCTGCAATATAATGCAATGTATTGACCACGCCGGCATGAGCACAGCCAAGAAGAATCGCCAGACCCTTTGGCGAATCAAAGAACATTGCCTGATCATCCAGCAGAGTATCCGGTTTATTGCAATTGCTATCAAGAAAAAAATCTCCGCCAACATCTTCGTAATCTGTGATTCGTGGTATTCGACTGGTAATAAAAAGGCCGGGGAAGACTTCTGTCGGCATTTCTGTCCAGGCAACTCTTCCCTTATCAGCCAGGGCATGGATTATTTTTTTTGTAGACTTTGGTATCCCACTCATGCTGGTTTTATTATCTTTTCGAGAAAATTTTGGCTTCAACGCTTCTGGATGAAGATATAAAGTTGCTTCCGAGGCAATATTTAGCACGGCTTTAAGACCACCAGTATGATCGTAATGGCCATGACTTATCACAATCGCATGGGTGTCAGCCAAATTGACATCAAGCAGCTCAGCGTTTCTCAGAATCAGATCTGTTCGTCCCGTATCAAAGAGAACACGCTTATCTTGATATTCAAGCAATAGGGATAGTCCACGCTCTGATTGAAAATTGCCGGAGGCATTGTTATCTACAAGTATTGTAATAGTGGAAGTTTTTATTTTAGCCGGGTTTTTAAAAACGTAGTTCATAATTGCCTTATGGAGTACTGAAGCAGCAAGATTGGAACAATGATACTTATGGGCAGGAAGGCCTCCAAGTGCATGGGCAACCTGATCGTTCGTTATCTCGTAAGCATCGTCAACGTGCTTTCCCATTGCAAGTTCGGTCATCATACTGCAGGAAGCTATAGCCGCCGGACAACCAAATACCTTATACTTAATATCCGCCAGATGCTCATTATTAACTTTGATCCACACCCCAATCATATCGCCGCATTCTTCAGAACCAATTGTTCCAACGCCATCGGCATCGGGAATTTCGCCGATGTTGCGAGGGTTCATAAAGTGCTCGAATACTTTATCCGTATATCGCATAAATTGACTTTTCACTTAATGGTCGCAAAGATTTGCTCCGGTCTGAAGCGTTTTGTTCAGATATGCTGAGACTAAGTTCTCCGGGCTGTCAGCGGGAGCGCCAACAACTGTTTGAATGTCATTCTGAGCAAATAACTGCTGAGCACGTTGTCCCATACCACCCGCGATTATTACATTTACTCCCATACCGCCAAGCCATTTCGGCAGCACCCCGGGTTCATGAGCCGGCGGGGTAAGATCTTCACGATTTGAGATACTGTTGGAATTGTCATCAGTATCGATTACCGCAAACTTTTCACAATGCCCGAAATGCTGTGACAATTTTCCTTCTGTTAATGGAATTGCGATTCTCATTTTGTTCTGCTCCTTACTAATGGTTTCAATTTGTTTTTCAGACTGCAACAACGGCTCAAACGCGACAGTAAAAGCCTGTGCCGTTGGGCTTTGATTGTTAAAATAGATAAAAGGCTTACCCAGATCAGCGGCAGGAACCATGTTGGAATCTATTGGGATACTGCCTAAGAAGGGCACGTCAAAATCACTGGCCATCTGCCGACCTCCTTCGCCGCCGAATATATCGGTTCTCTTATTGCAATGCGGACAGACAAAGCCATCCATGTTTTCAATAACCCCCAAAACTGACAGGTTCAACTGCTGACAAAATGTTATGCACTTTTTAACATCGGTAACCGCAAGCTGCTGGGGCGTGGTAACAACAACAGCTCCATCAGCTTTACCCAATAGCTGTACTATCGATAAAGGCTCATCACCGGTTCCGGGCGGACAATCAACTACCAGATAATCCAGATCGCCCCAGGAAACATCGGAAACAAACTGTTTTATAACATTGTGTTTCATAGGCCCACGCCAGATCAAAGCTGTGTTTTCATCCTGTATTAAGAACCCTATACTCATCACTTTAAGCGTATCACTATAAAGAATCGGTTCAATTTTATCTTTTCCACCTTGAAGCTTACTGCCTTCGAGACCAAGCAGCTTGGGAATACTTGGCCCGTGAATATCAACATCCAGCAATCCAACCTTTTTGCCCTGCATCGAAAGCCAGACTGCCAGATTAACCGCGATACTGCTTTTGCCAACTCCGCCTTTACCGCTGAGCACCAGTATCTGGTGTTTGATATGTTTTATATTTTGACTGATCTGCTCCTGCTCAGCCCGCATTTGTTTTTGTTGGTCTTTGCTAAAAGGCATACGTAACGTTCCTCCATAAGGCTTTTATATCTTCTGTTACCGCACCGCTGGTATATTCAACCACTGATGTTTTCATGACCTGAGCCTTGGTGAAGGCTTTGTCATAACGTATTTTCCCAACCACTTTAATGTTCCGCTTGAGAACATCTTTCTCAATTTGCTCGGCCATATCAGAATTTAAATCAAATTTATTGATCGCAACCAGTGTAGGAATTTTAAAGCCGGCAGCCAACTCCGCGACTCTTTCTAAATCATGCTTTCCCGAAAGAGTTGGCTCTGTAATTATCAATACTAAATCCGCTCCTGCAATTGATGCAATCACCGGACACCCTATACCCGGAGAGCCGTCAATGATAATTAAATCTTTATTCTGTTCTTCAGCGATCCTTTTGGTTTCTTTCCGTATAAGCGATACCAGTTTGCCGCTGTTTTCCTCCGCGATCCCTAATTTGGCGTGAACCATCGTCCCGAATCGTGTATCAGAGATAAACCACTGGCCGTTGATACTATCGTTAAACTCAATCACGTCAACCGGACAGAATTCAACACACACCTTACAGCCCTCACACGAGATAGGGTCAACTGTAAATGTTTTTGCTACAATGTCGTTTGCAGGGCCGTCGAAGTTTATAGCATCAAATTTGCACAACTCTTTGCATTTACCACAACCGATACATTTTTCAGCAATTATAGATGCCTGTTTTCCGCCGGAAAAATCAGAGGTCTGTTTCACATCCGGCTCCAAAACCAGGTGCAGATCCGCAGCATCAACATCGCAGTCAGCAAACACTGCATTTTTCGCAAGGCTCGCGAATGCGGCCACGATACTCGTCTTACCCGTACCGCCTTTACCGCTTATAACAACAATCTCTTTCATTAAAGCATTCCTTTATCTTTTCTTAGCCTATGACTTTTCTGGAAATATTTTTATACAAACCGACAAAACCATCCTTGTACTCGGGTAAAACATCAATGATCATCTTGCCAACCGAATAGGCCTCTGCGATTCGGCGATCGTCTGGCACTTCAAAAATAACATCTATGTCTTCTTCCCGGCAATATTGATTCGTCATTTGCTCATCCGGGTCGCTGCGATTTATCACCACAGCAAATGGTATCTTCAACTCTCTTACCATTCCAATAGCTAATTTCAGATCGTTCAATCCAAATGGCGTAGGTTCGGTTACAAGCAAAACGAAGTCCGCACCCTTAACAGCTTCGATCACCGGACACGATGTACCTGGAGGGGCATCTATAATGACAATACCTTCTGCCAGGGCATTGGCTTTGACTTTCTTTATCAATGGCGGTGTATGAATATCACCGATCCTGAGCCGACCCTGTCCAAACTTGACACCATTTGCCGTTCCAATATCAGCAAAGCCAATTTCCTTTGGTTTTTCTGTAATCGCACCAGTAGGACAAACCAGCATACAGCCGCCGCACGAATGACATAATTGTTCAAAGGTCATTGCAGTATCTTTCAAGCAAATTATAGCGCTATATTGACAAAGCTGACCACATTTCCCGCAACCGTCGCATAATTTTGTGTCAACTTCCGGCACACCAATAGTTACACTTTGCGTTTTTTCTATGTCAGGCTTCAAAAATATATGCCCGTTAGGCTCTTCAACATCGCAGTCAAGATACTGCACCAATTTGCCCATCTGAGCAATTGAACAGGCCAGATTTGTCGCAATTGTTGTTTTTCCCGTACCCCCTTTACCGCTGGCAATCGCAATTCTCATATCAAATTTATCTCCACTATGTATTTTCATTAAAACGTTTTCGAATATACTGACAGTAAACAGCAGCCGCGGGATTGTGAGCCAGGACTCGATCCTTTGCGATAAGCGTTGTTACCGGAGCGTCTGAGGCCTTCGCAAAAATCGCGTCATGGCCGACACAAAGACCGCAAATAACATTAAGCTGAGTCTTTGCGTCATTTAGGAGCTGGGCCTGACCCGCAGGGTTGCACATAACTTCACGTTCATTCGATGAAATTCTATCCAGGCCGAAATCTTTTTTCGTCAAACCACAAACCTTGCAGCAAACTGAGACCACCTTAAAATGCTTCGAAAGAATTTCGTCGACAATCTTTGCTTCGTCACTTAGCCCAATGCAAAAAGCAAGCCCGATCTTTCGGCACCCTAATTCCTTTGCAAACAGAATTGTCTCGCCCAATCGTGTCTTTTCGCAGTAATATTTCGCTTCTATTGTTGAACCAGCCTTGTGCAATTTAGCTATTGTATTCGTGTACAACTGCTTATGACTGTCTGCTTTGGCAAAACAATCTTTGCCCTGCCGACATTCCTTAGTCTCACAACGGGCACAACCCGGCCCAGAGTCCTCTGCCATCATAATCGCTCCTTCCGCAGACTAATTACCGGTACCAAAATGCGACTGAACACTTGGGCCGTCAGCTTGAGGTAACTTATCGCTTTTAAAAAGCTCAACAGCTTCTGAAACTGTCCCTGTCACGCCGGTATATAATTTTACTTTGCCGGCACTTAATGTACGTTCAGCGTTCGGCCCACAATTGCCTGTCAGCACCGCCTGGACACCTGCATCAATTACTGCCTTAGCCGAACTAATGCCAGCTCCGCCCGCGGCAGCGATATTGCTATTTTCGATCGCACTAAAATCCATTGTTTCAGTATCGATAATGATAAAGCAAGCTGCTCTTCCAAATCGAGGGTCAACCTGTGAGTCCAGCGTTTGCCCCGTTGACGTGATTGCAATTTTCATAATATTTTCCTTTTCAGATTATAGACAGAGCGAGAGCGCAACCGCACCTCACTCTGTAAAACAATATTGACAGTTTACTTACTGTTTTCTTTTTCGAACTGCTCTATGCGTTCGCTAACCTGGCTAAGGCTGTTTTGCAGAAATTCTGCCTGCTGCTTCAAACCTGCCAATTCCTGCTCGGCAGTTACTGTTGGCTCAAAAGACGCATTTGCCGGATATGGACCTGCGGCACCGGACCAGGCAAAGCCTCGTCCAAAACCACGACCTCGACCCATTCCTCTGCCTCTGCCCTGACCAAAGTATCCACGTCCACCAACAGGATTAGCATAACCTGGTACACCGAAGCCGGCACAAAAACCAGCGGCTCTACCTGTCATTGGTCCCATTCCAGCAGGACCTGTTCTATCTCCACCTGGCATGATAATTCTCCTTTCAAAAAATGGTTATTCTCTTGTCATTTGCGTGCCGCACTTTGGACACACCTTTTGATTACATGGTTGCCTGACAACATGCGGTTCTTTGTGTCCACATTTCGGACAAACACAATTTCCACCCGGGCCAGCTGCTGAAGGCCCGCCCATCTTACCTTGACCTCTACCGCCGCCACCGGGAGGTCCTGTTCCATCGCCTCTTGGCATAATATGTCCCCTTTCTTCAATTAACCTTAATACCCAAATTATTACGCAAAATCATCTCACCGACTTCACTGCCTAAGTTCCCTGCAATAACAGGGCACTTGGCCTTTAGTATGAAGAATATATTCTTATCTAAATCGCTAAGAGTTTCATAATTGCCTTGCCCTTTAGCTATGATAAGATCAGCATCTTCAAAACGATCCCGGAAACTTTGTGAACATGTTTCCAGAATTGTACCCGGCCCATCAGAACCGTTATCGATCACTTCTACCATTTTGGTTAAGCCGGCAAGTTCGGCATCTTCCATCGTGGCATCATTTATCACCGGCTCACCCTTAACAACCACAGTTATCTTTTCATAGGGCAACTGCTCGATCAGCAAACGATCAAAAACTATCTCGCCGGCATTATCTGCCAAATACAGGATTTTCTCCGCTTGCGTTACAGCATCCTTGAATCCCTGTATTTGGTTGTCATCGAGATGATCCGTTAGCGATTGTTCGATTGTTTTTTCAACATCCGACTCGGACAATGAAGTTTTTACCCCAAAATCGATGATATTACCAGCTATAGCTAAGCGAACAGCTGTTTCAACTGGGTCATCAGATCCTACGATCTGTTTTCGCAGTCCGGAATACAATTTCAAAGCCAGATTATTGAACTGTCTCTTAATATCAAGATATGGATCTTCGCAACTCACCAGATTTCGGATCAATCGGTGTATCTGTTGCCCGATTACCGGCGGACTCTGGCTCATATCTAAATCAACCGCAAGGCGAAAAACCTCTCGCACTACCTTTTCATGGATCTGTTCATCGTCTGTTGCAAACCTTGCGGCATCAAGTGCCTGTCGAACAAAACATGGCATACAATCAAAATATATTTTCATAATTATTCTTGCCTTTACTTTTCTATAACCCTGTTTCAAGTCGGCCTCTACGGCGTCTGTGCCCACATCTGCCACGCTGTCTGCGTCCAAAGCCTTTTCGTGCACCCGGCCAGCAACCCGGCATAACAAATTCCGGCTTCACCAACTGACCGGCCAAATATGCCTGTAACACATCATCAATACTACCGGTTACGTAAGGCAGCACCTGAATTCCTGATGTTGCGACCATATTAGCAAGTACCCGTGAAATCGCCCCACAGACAAGCACATCTACCTCAAGATTTTTTAGTTTGTCTGTTCGTTGTGGCAATAATTGGCTCTCTAACGCAACCTCAGACCGATTTGCTTCTTTACCGTTTTCGATTTCCACCAGCAAAAGGCGAGTCGCAAAATCAAAAACGTTTGAAACACTATCGTTATATATGGGTATCGCTATCTTCATTTTAGCACTCTAACAAAACCCGAACCGTCATTCCGAGCGAAGTCGAGGAATCTATTGAAACAGCCTCGCGAAGTGGCTCCTTTCAAGTGTCTTATAATAGCAATCAATGTGCCAGAAAAATTAGCAAAAAAGATAGAGTTGCGATAACTTCTTATACAAGAGGGAATTACAAAAACTTTAATATCCCAAACACCTATAAGGCTACCCACTAAATGATTGCAATTTGCAACACTTACCTTCGGAGATAATCGCAAAATGCCCTAATGCGGAATTGTTTCTGAAAATTCTAGCCAGTACCCCAACCCAATGTACATCAGGATTGGAACAAATACCCACGAATTTCAAGAATCATGGACGAGCCCCTGATGTAAAGGGCGTGTTGCCCAAACAGAACCTTAGTTAGCCCCCCGATTTATTCGGGGGGGGGGTACGACAAAGTAAACTCACAACGCCACGATGTAAGCCCACAATACCACGATGTAACCTTGCAATGCCGCAGATTCAACTGACCTTGAGAAAAGTTGAGTTCATCACACTATTTAACGATTGTCTATTAGTCATTTTGTTGTTCATCCTTGTCTGAAGA
This sequence comes from Planctomycetota bacterium, assembly GCA_042569785.1. Classification (GTDB taxonomy): domain Bacteria; phylum Planctomycetota; class Phycisphaerae; order Sedimentisphaerales; family Anaerobacaceae; genus JBHPGW01. Next base: position 20,955 of record JBHPGW010000012.1, read on the forward strand.
TAAATTCAATAAAAACAAACGGACTGCAGTAAGCCCGATTAATAGTGTGCTTATATCCACAAGAGCATAAGTCAATAAAGTACCTAAAAATCCCCAGCCAAAGCCGATATGAACCACAAACCCTGCAGCGATTGACAAACCATCGGATAGCACGGTCGGATGAAGTGAGAGTGCCGCTAAACATCCAAGTGAGCCTTCCCCTACAGTTTCGGAAAAACCTTTTGCCTCAATAAGAACATATATTAACTTGGCGATTTCTCCACCCAATAGTGCAAATAACACGAAAGTTAACCAATCTTCTACTCCAACCAACCAACTTATTACAAAGGACAATAGAGTTCCCAAGAACCAGAAAAGATTAAGCAACATTTTTTCTGTAAATTCTTTTTTTGCCTGAATTAGCGGATTCGTTTTCGTTCTCCATTTCCGTATTCATATTCAAATATCTTTTGCCAGCTACCCAGTCCTCGCTGATCTCCATTTCAATAGCACTGACCAATCTCAGCAGTGAAGCTTCATTGGGAAACAGCCTTGCAACTCGTGTCCTACGCTTGATTTCTTCGTGTAACCGCTCCAGCATGTTTGTCGTACGCATTCGTTTTCGATGCTTAGTTGGCAAAGCAAATACCCCCAGACCTTCAGGGATATTCTCCTCGACCCACTCGGCCAACTGTGGTGCGGATTTGCTGTATTTTTCAACGCACTTTTGCAGTCTTTCTTCGGCACAAGTAAAATTCTTTGCATTGAAAATATCACGCAAATCTTCAGCTACCTGGCTACGCATCGAAAGCTTCGGAACATATTTAACGGCATTACGCTGTAAGTGACACTGACATCTTTGCCAGATCACGCCGGTAAATTCGGCATTCAAAGCAGCCTTGAGTCCATCGTGATCATCAGTTACCACAAATTTAACACCCGACAATTCTCGTTTCTTCAAACTCTTGAGAAACTCTCGCCAGTGTGTCTCAGCCTCACTCAAAGAGACACTTACGCCAAGGATTTCACGTCTGCCGTCAGTATCTATGCCTATTGCCGTAAACACGGCACAACTGACCACAGAGCCGTTTTTACGAACTTTCTCATAATGAGCATCCAGCACAAGATATGTATATTCGCCAAGGGGCCGATTACGCCATCTGCTTAGCTGTTCATCAAGTATTTTAGCTACCCTCGATACCTGTGTACTGCTGATCTGGAGCCCGCACATCTTTTCCAGAACATCAGTTACCCTGCGGGTGGAAATGCCTTTGACATACATCTCAGCGATCGCCAACTTTAAGGCTCTTTCACTGCGGCAGCCTCTCTCAAGAGCCGAAGGATAAAAGTCCACATCGCCGCGAACCTGCGGCACATCTACCATCAGTTTGCCGATTCGAGTATCGACGGTTTTGGGTTTATAGCCGTTGGCATAGCCTCTGCGCCTGTCGGTGCGTTCGTAGAAGTCGGCTCCAAGGGCCTGACCCCGCTCGATTTTCATCGCCTCATTGAGCAGTATCCTCAGCACATCTGCGAAACTTTCAAAACCATTTTCAATTAACATTTCCATTACAGCTTCCAGCTTGTTATCATTGTTTCGGTGGGCCATCTTGTTTTTCTCCTTAAATAAAGTTGTCAAAACCTTATAGGAGAACGGGACGAGCCCACCTTTTCAAGCGAATTTTCGCATGTGGCTGGGTTCCAGCTCGCTACGCTCGCTTCCACCCAGCCACATGCGTGGTTAACACCAATTTACAGAAACATATTTACACTACCGAGCCGCACAGCAAAACCACTACGACTACGATAAAACAAAGTGCAATATTCCTCATAATTCTATCTCCTTAAAAAATTGTTAATGTTTTCTTTTCCTCAACATCAAACCGCCAAGGCCGAGCAGTATGAGTGTGGCGGGTTCGGGGATGATTGCCAAACTACCTCGACCGCCTTCGTATCCTTGTGAAAAGGACCGTAAAAAGGTTACATTGAGAGTATCAACATCAATGCTATAAAGGTTATTCTGAGAGTCATATTTTCGCCAACCATAGAGTACATCATCAGGGGCAAAGTCAAAGCCACCAAAAAAAGTATCCACTTGGCCCAGTAAAGTAGTAGAGCCATCGGTTAAATCTATCTCAAAAAGAGGCCCAGGTTCGCTAGCGCTGAACAAATCCCATGCTATGGCTCTTCCGGTGCTACTGATTGCAAATGCCAAAGCATCGTAAGGCCAAGGTGAGCCGATAGTTGTTGCTACAGCGGTGCTGGTGTTAATTTGTTTCAATGTATGGCTGTCTCTATGTATTGCGTAAAGCGTTCCATCCGGCGCGAACGAGAGGCTTTCTATTCGCCTGCCCATATTGCCGATAAAGCTTCCAATACCGGTAGAGGTATTTACTGTCCAGAGTCCTCCGTTATCGTCCGAAGCGTATAAAGTTCCGTCAATGGGTGAGGTATCCAAACCTCTAATGTCATCGATCCCACTTGGCCCAAGTGATGTCTGTGCGCCAGTATCAAAATTTGTCCAAACCACCTCTGTTCCAGTTGTAACATAGCCCATCAAAGCCCCCTTTGAAATACCTGTTGCTACCAAAATTGTTGCCGCCACCATCATAATAATAAACTGCTTCTTCATTTTATTCTTCCTTCCTCAAAAAGTTATTGTTTCCGCCCATAAAAAAGGGCACCACTATATTGTGCACCGTTGAGGCCCGGCAAGGCCTGTAAGCAACACGCAAGCGATGCCCCGTATCGGGCACCGACTTCCTGCGTTTGCTTACTTTGAAATTTGCCGGTTTCAACGAAAACGCCTAAAGTTCAGTGAACTTTCAATATTAAATTGTCGATGATAATTGTACCATACACTGTCCGGAAATCAAAGGAAATACCGAGCCAAAAGGTTAATATCTTTGCTAAACAGGGACAAATATCTTACAATACAGGCTGAAAATAAGGCTCAAAATGGCCTATCGAGCAGTGATCTGGTTTTGAGAAATTGAGAAACCCAAAAAAATGAACTATTCTGAAATAAATGAGATAATCAAAAATCTGCTGGGGCAATTGCAGGATATCAAGCCGCAGTTGGAATTAGCCAGAGGAGAAGAAGCCTGGGTTATGCAGGAAGATCAGGATTCAGAAATTGTTGGAGAGGCATCTAAAGAAGCGTTTAATAAATTTCTTAGTATCATCGGATCGGCCCAAAAAAACGCTTGTCAACTCTTTGATATTATTCCCCATCCTCTGATAGAAGATATTCGTGTCAATTTGTGGTCATTGGATCAACCATTGCAGGCAGTCTGTTTCATGGATAAGAACACTGGGCAAGCATCGCTGCAGGAAGGATACATTGAGGATTATATCAACTTCAAAAAAGATACTCTTGCTACTCTGAGGCAATTATCACAAGAACTTAGTGAAATTTCACCTGCATTGGTAGTATGGCAGAATATCATAAGGGAAATTGACTCAATTGGCAGTAAGTCAGCGGCTTACAAGTATAGCAGTATAGAAGCCCCCCCTGGGCCTTATGGTAAGGGGAATTAAAGGTGTCCGGTACTTTTTTTAAACCTTTATTTCTACCATTTTTCTCCGTATTCGCTGTGGTTAAAAAAACCTGTAAAATCTATGGTCAATAATACCCAAAACTTTCCATCCTGTCAAATCAAATCCATTTTTGTCTTTCCAAATCATAAATAGTAAATCGACAATCGTAAATTCCAAAGTCCTGTCAAATCAAATCCATTTTTGTCTTTCCAAATCATAAACTTGTGCCCGCGAAGGCGGGTATAGTAAATCGACAATCGTAAATTCCAAAGCCCTGTCAAAATTCTTTTTATTTTCCCTTCGTGTCAATTCGTGAAAATTCGTGGTTAATTATCTTTTCTTAAAAAGTCCCGCGAAGCGGCTCCACAACTCAAAACTAAAAACTAAAAATTCAAAACTTTCCCTTCATTCTTATTGTCTTTGAGGCTGGGCGGTAAAAAATCAATCATCTGCGCAGGTATATAGGCAAAAAAGTGCAAAAGCGCGCAAAAATGCGCAAAAATTGGCAGAAAGTGTGCGTTTTTTTGCAGAAAAGTGGGTGAAAAGAGCGTTTTTTTGCATTTTTGCGCACATACCTGCGCAGATGATTGATTTTTTACCGCCCAGCCTCAAAGACAATAAGAATGAAGGGAAAGTTTTGAATTTTTAGTTTTTAGTTTTGAGTTGTGGAGCCGCTTCGCGGGACTTTTTAAGAAAAGATAATTAACCACGAATTTTCACGAATTGACACGAAGGGAAAATAAAAAGAATTTTGACAGGGCTTTGGAATTTACGATTGTCGATTTACTATACCCGCCTTCGCGGGCACAAGTTTATGATTTGGAAAGACAAAAATGGATTTGATTTGACAGGACTTTGGAATTTACGATTGTCGATTTACTATTTATGATTTGGAAAGACAAAAATGGATTTGATTTGACAGGATGGAAAGTTTTGGGTATTATTGACCATAGATTTTACAGGTTTTTTTAACCACAGCGAATACGGAGAAAAATGGTAGAAATAAAGGTTTAAAAAAAGTACCGGACACCTTTAATTCCCCTTACCATAAGGCCCAGGGGGGGCTTCTATACTGCTATACTTGTAAGCCGCTGACTTACTGCCAATTGAGTCAATTTCCCTTATGATATTCTGCCATACTACCAATGCAGGTGAAATTTCACTAAGTTCTTGTGATAATTGCCTCAGAGTAGCAAGAGTATCTTTTTTGAAGTTGATATAATCCTCAATGTATCCTTCCTGCAGCGATGCTTGCCCAGTGTTCTTATCCATGAAACAGACTGCCTGCAATGGTTGATCCAATGACCACAAATTGACACGAATATCTTCTATCAGAGGATGGGGAATAATATCAAAGAGTTGACAAGCGTTTTTTTGGGCCGATCCGATGATACTAAGAAATTTATTAAACGCTTCTTTAGATGCCTCTCCAACAATTTCTGAATCCTGATCTTCCTGCATAACCCAGGCTTCTTCTCCTCTGGCTAATTCCAACTGCGGCTTGATATCCTGCAATTGCCCCAGCAGATTTTTGATTATCTCATTTATTTCAGAATAGTTCATTTTTTTGGGTTTCTCAATTTCTCAAAACCAGATCACTGCTCGATAGGCCATTTTGAGCCTTATTTTCAGCCTGTATTGTAAGATATTTGTCCCTGTTTAGCAAAGATATTAACCTTTTGGCTCGGTATTTCCTTTGATTTCCGGACAGTGTATGGTACAATTATCATCGACAATTTAATATTGAAAGTTCACTGAACTTTAGGCGTTTTCGTTGAAACCGGCAAATTTCAAAGTAAGCAAACGCAGGAAGTCGGTGCCCGATACGGGGCATCGCTTGCGTGTTGCTTACAGGCCTTGCCGGGCCTCAACGGTGCACAATATAGTGGTGCCCTTTTTTATGGGCGGAAACAATAACTTTTTGAGGAAGGAAGAATAAAATGAAGAAGCAGTTTATTATTATGATGGTGGCGGCAACAATTTTGGTAGCAACAGGTATTTCAAAGGGGGCTTTGATGGGCTATGTTACAACTGGAACAGAGGTGGTTTGGACAAATTTTGATACTGGCGCACAGACATCACTTGGGCCAAGTGGGATCGATGACATTAGAGGTTTGGATACCTCACCCATTGACGGAACTTTATACGCTTCGGACGATAACGGAGGACTCTGGACAGTAAATACCTCTACCGGTATTGGAAGCTTTATCGGCAATATGGGCAGGCGAATAGAAAGCCTCTCGTTCGCGCCGGATGGAACGCTTTACGCAATACATAGAGACAGCCATACATTGAAACAAATTAACACCAGCACCGCTGTAGCAACAACTATCGGCTCACCTTGGCCTTACGATGCTTTGGCATTTGCAATCAGTAGCACCGGAAGAGCCATAGCATGGGATTTGTTCAGCGCTAGCGAACCTGGGCCTCTTTTTGAGATAGATTTAACCGATGGCTCTACTACTTTACTGGGCCAAGTGGATACTTTTTTTGGTGGCTTTGACTTTGCCCCTGATGATGTACTCTATGGTTGGCGAAAATATGACTCTCAGAATAACCTTTATAGCATTGATGTTGATACTCTCAATGTAACCTTTTTACGGTCCTTTTCACAAGGATACGAAGGCGGTCGAGGTAGTTTGGCAATCATCCCCGAACCCGCCACACTCATACTGCTCGGCCTTGGCGGTTTGATGTTGAGGAAAAGAAAACATTAACAATTTTTTAAGGAGATAGAATTATGAGGAATATTGCACTTTGTTTTATCGTAGTCGTAGTGGTTTTGCTGTGCGGCTCGGTAGTGTAAATATGTTTCTGTAAATTGGTGTTAACCACGCATGTGGCTGGGTGGAAGCGAGCGTAGCGAGCTGGAACCCAGCCACATGCGAAAATTCGCTTGAAAAGGTGGGCTCGTCCCGTTCTCCTATAAGGTTTTGACAACTTTATTTAAGGAGAAAAACAAGATGGCCCACCGAAACAATGATAACAAGCTGGAAGCTGTAATGGAAATGTTAATTGAAAATGGTTTTGAAAGTTTCGCAGATGTGCTGAGGATACTGCTCAATGAGGCGATGAAAATCGAGCGGGGTCAGGCCCTTGGAGCCGACTTCTACGAACGCACCGACAGGCGCAGAGGCTATGCCAACGGCTATAAACCCAAAACCGTCGATACTCGAATCGGCAAACTGATGGTAGATGTGCCGCAGGTTCGCGGCGATGTGGACTTTTATCCTTCGGCTCTTGAGAGAGGCTGCCGCAGTGAAAGAGCCTTAAAGTTGGCGATCGCTGAGATGTATGTCAAAGGCATTTCCACCCGCAGGGTAACTGATGTTCTGGAAAAGATGTGCGGGCTCCAGATCAGCAGTACACAGGTATCGAGGGTAGCTAAAATACTTGATGAACAGCTAAGCAGATGGCGTAATCGGCCCCTTGGCGAATATACATATCTTGTGCTGGATGCTCATTATGAGAAAGTTCGTAAAAACGGCTCTGTGGTCAGTTGTGCCGTGTTTACGGCAATAGGCATAGATACTGACGGCAGACGTGAAATCCTTGGCGTAAGTGTCTCTTTGAGTGAGGCTGAGACACACTGGCGAGAGTTTCTCAAGAGTTTGAAGAAACGAGAATTGTCGGGTGTTAAATTTGTGGTAACTGATGATCACGATGGACTCAAGGCTGCTTTGAATGCCGAATTTACCGGCGTGATCTGGCAAAGATGTCAGTGTCACTTACAGCGTAATGCCGTTAAATATGTTCCGAAGCTTTCGATGCGTAGCCAGGTAGCTGAAGATTTGCGTGATATTTTCAATGCAAAGAATTTTACTTGTGCCGAAGAAAGACTGCAAAAGTGCGTTGAAAAATACAGCAAATCCGCACCACAGTTGGCCGAGTGGGTCGAGGAGAATATCCCTGAAGGTCTGGGGGTATTTGCTTTGCCAACTAAGCATCGAAAACGAATGCGTACGACAAACATGCTGGAGCGGTTACACGAAGAAATCAAGCGTAGGACACGAGTTGCAAGGCTGTTTCCCAATGAAGCTTCACTGCTGAGATTGGTCAGTGCTATTGAAATGGAGATCAGCGAGGACTGGGTAGCTGGCAAAAGATATTTGAATATGAATACGGAAATGGAGAACGAAAACGAATCCGCTAATTCAGGCAAAAAAAGAATTTACAGAAAAAATGTTGCTTAATCTTTTCTGGTTCTTGGGAACTCTATTGTCCTTTGTAATAAGTTGGTTGGTTGGAGTAGAAGATTGGTTAACTTTCGTGTTATTTGCACTATTGGGTGGAGAAATCGCCAAGTTAATATATGTTCTTATTGAGGCAAAAGGTTTTTCCGAAACTGTAGGGGAAGGCTCACTTGGATGTTTAGCGGCACTCTCACTTCATCCGACCGTGCTATCCGATGGTTTGTCAATCGCTGCAGGGTTTGTGGTTCATATCGGCTTTGGCTGGGGATTTTTAGGTACTTTATTGACTTATGCTCTTGTGGATATAAGCACACTATTAATCGGGCTTACTGCAGTCCGTTTGTTTTTATTGAATTTATCTTCAGACAAGGATGAACAACAAAATGACTAATAGACAATCGTTAAATAGTGTGATGAACTCAACTTTTCTCAAGGTCAGTTGAATCTGCGGCATTGCAAGGTTACATCGTGGTATTGTGGGCTTACATCGTGGCGTTGTGAGTTTACTTTGTCGTACCCCCCCCCCGAATAAATCGGGGGGCTAACTAAGGTTCTGTTTGGGCAACACGCCCTTTACATCAGGGGCTCGTCCATGATTCTTGAAATTCGTGGGTATTTGTTCCAATCCTGATGTACATTGGGTTGGGGTACTGGCTAGAATTTTCAGAAACAATTCCGCATTAGGGCATTTTGCGATTATCTCCGAAGGTAAGTGTTGCAAATTGCAATCATTTAGTGGGTAGCCTTATAGGTGTTTGGGATATTAAAGTTTTTGTAATTCCCTCTTGTATAAGAAGTTATCGCAACTCTATCTTTTTTGCTAATTTTTCTGGCACATTGATTGCTATTATAAGACACTTGAAAGGAGCCACTTCGCGAGGCTGTTTCAATAGATTCCTCGACTTCGCTCGGAATGACGGTTCGGGTTTTGTTAGAGTGCTAAAATGAAGATAGCGATACCCATATATAACGATAGTGTTTCAAACGTTTTTGATTTTGCGACTCGCCTTTTGCTGGTGGAAATCGAAAACGGTAAAGAAGCAAATCGGTCTGAGGTTGCGTTAGAGAGCCAATTATTGCCACAACGAACAGACAAACTAAAAAATCTTGAGGTAGATGTGCTTGTCTGTGGGGCGATTTCACGGGTACTTGCTAATATGGTCGCAACATCAGGAATTCAGGTGCTGCCTTACGTAACCGGTAGTATTGATGATGTGTTACAGGCATATTTGGCCGGTCAGTTGGTGAAGCCGGAATTTGTTATGCCGGGTTGCTGGCCGGGTGCACGAAAAGGCTTTGGACGCAGACAGCGTGGCAGATGTGGGCACAGACGCCGTAGAGGCCGACTTGAAACAGGGTTATAGAAAAGTAAAGGCAAGAATAATTATGAAAATATATTTTGATTGTATGCCATGTTTTGTTCGACAGGCACTTGATGCCGCAAGGTTTGCAACAGACGATGAACAGATCCATGAAAAGGTAGTGCGAGAGGTTTTTCGCCTTGCGGTTGATTTAGATATGAGCCAGAGTCCGCCGGTAATCGGGCAACAGATACACCGATTGATCCGAAATCTGGTGAGTTGCGAAGATCCATATCTTGATATTAAGAGACAGTTCAATAATCTGGCTTTGAAATTGTATTCCGGACTGCGAAAACAGATCGTAGGATCTGATGACCCAGTTGAAACAGCTGTTCGCTTAGCTATAGCTGGTAATATCATCGATTTTGGGGTAAAAACTTCATTGTCCGAGTCGGATGTTGAAAAAACAATCGAACAATCGCTAACGGATCATCTCGATGACAACCAAATACAGGGATTCAAGGATGCTGTAACGCAAGCGGAGAAAATCCTGTATTTGGCAGATAATGCCGGCGAGATAGTTTTTGATCGTTTGCTGATCGAGCAGTTGCCCTATGAAAAGATAACTGTGGTTGTTAAGGGTGAGCCGGTGATAAATGATGCCACGATGGAAGATGCCGAACTTGCCGGCTTAACCAAAATGGTAGAAGTGATCGATAACGGTTCTGATGGGCCGGGTACAATTCTGGAAACATGTTCACAAAGTTTCCGGGATCGTTTTGAAGATGCTGATCTTATCATAGCTAAAGGGCAAGGCAATTATGAAACTCTTAGCGATTTAGATAAGAATATATTCTTCATACTAAAGGCCAAGTGCCCTGTTATTGCAGGGAACTTAGGCAGTGAAGTCGGTGAGATGATTTTGCGTAATAATTTGGGTATTAAGGTTAATTGAAGAAAGGGGACATATTATGCCAAGAGGCGATGGAACAGGACCTCCCGGTGGCGGCGGTAGAGGTCAAGGTAAGATGGGCGGGCCTTCAGCAGCTGGCCCGGGTGGAAATTGTGTTTGTCCGAAATGTGGACACAAAGAACCGCATGTTGTCAGGCAACCATGTAATCAAAAGGTGTGTCCAAAGTGCGGCACGCAAATGACAAGAGAATAACCATTTTTTGAAAGGAGAATTATCATGCCAGGTGGAGATAGAACAGGTCCTGCTGGAATGGGACCAATGACAGGTAGAGCCGCTGGTTTTTGTGCCGGCTTCGGTGTACCAGGTTATGCTAATCCTGTTGGTGGACGTGGATACTTTGGTCAGGGCAGAGGCAGAGGAATGGGTCGAGGTCGTGGTTTTGGACGAGGCTTTGCCTGGTCCGGTGCCGCAGGTCCATATCCGGCAAATGCGTCTTTTGAGCCAACAGTAACTGCCGAGCAGGAATTGGCAGGTTTGAAGCAGCAGGCAGAATTTCTGCAAAACAGCCTTAGCCAGGTTAGCGAACGCATAGAGCAGTTCGAAAAAGAAAACAGTAAGTAAACTGTCAATATTGTTTTACAGAGTGAGGTGCGGTTGCGCTCTCGCTCTGTCTATAATCTGAAAAGGAAAATATTATGAAAATTGCAATCACGTCAACGGGGCAAACGCTGGACTCACAGGTTGACCCTCGATTTGGAAGAGCAGCTTGCTTTATCATTATCGATACTGAAACAATGGATTTTAGTGCGATCGAAAATAGCAATATCGCTGCCGCGGGCGGAGCTGGCATTAGTTCGGCTAAGGCAGTAATTGATGCAGGTGTCCAGGCGGTGCTGACAGGCAATTGTGGGCCGAACGCTGAACGTACATTAAGTGCCGGCAAAGTAAAATTATATACCGGCGTGACAGGGACAGTTTCAGAAGCTGTTGAGCTTTTTAAAAGCGATAAGTTACCTCAAGCTGACGGCCCAAGTGTTCAGTCGCATTTTGGTACCGGTAATTAGTCTGCGGAAGGAGCGATTATGATGGCAGAGGACTCTGGGCCGGGTTGTGCCCGTTGTGAGACTAAGGAATGTCGGCAGGGCAAAGATTGTTTTGCCAAAGCAGACAGTCATAAGCAGTTGTACACGAATACAATAGCTAAATTGCACAAGGCTGGTTCAACAATAGAAGCGAAATATTACTGCGAAAAGACACGATTGGGCGAGACAATTCTGTTTGCAAAGGAATTAGGGTGCCGAAAGATCGGGCTTGCTTTTTGCATTGGGCTAAGTGACGAAGCAAAGATTGTCGACGAAATTCTTTCGAAGCATTTTAAGGTGGTCTCAGTTTGCTGCAAGGTTTGTGGTTTGACGAAAAAAGATTTCGGCCTGGATAGAATTTCATCGAATGAACGTGAAGTTATGTGCAACCCTGCGGGTCAGGCCCAGCTCCTAAATGACGCAAAGACTCAGCTTAATGTTATTTGCGGTCTTTGTGTCGGCCATGACGCGATTTTTGCGAAGGCCTCAGACGCTCCGGTAACAACGCTTATCGCAAAGGATCGAGTCCTGGCTCACAATCCCGCGGCTGCTGTTTACTGTCAGTATATTCGAAAACGTTTTAATGAAAATACATAGTGGAGATAAATTTGATATGAGAATTGCGATTGCCAGCGGTAAAGGGGGTACGGGAAAAACAACAATTGCGACAAATCTGGCCTGTTCAATTGCTCAGATGGGCAAATTGGTGCAGTATCTTGACTGCGATGTTGAAGAGCCTAACGGGCATATATTTTTGAAGCCTGACATAGAAAAAACGCAAAGTGTAACTATTGGTGTGCCGGAAGTTGACACAAAATTATGCGACGGTTGCGGGAAATGTGGTCAGCTTTGTCAATATAGCGCTATAATTTGCTTGAAAGATACTGCAATGACCTTTGAACAATTATGTCATTCGTGCGGCGGCTGTATGCTGGTTTGTCCTACTGGTGCGATTACAGAAAAACCAAAGGAAATTGGCTTTGCTGATATTGGAACGGCAAATGGTGTCAAGTTTGGACAGGGTCGGCTCAGGATCGGTGATATTCATACACCGCCATTGATAAAGAAAGTCAAAGCCAATGCCCTGGCAGAAGGTATTGTCATTATAGATGCCCCTCCAGGTACATCGTGTCCGGTGATCGAAGCTGTTAAGGGTGCGGACTTCGTTTTGCTTGTAACCGAACCTACGCCATTTGGATTGAACGATCTGAAATTAGCTATTGGAATGGTAAGAGAGTTGAAGATACCATTTGCTGTGGTGATAAATCGCAGCGACCCGGATGAGCAAATGACGAATCAATATTGCCGGGAAGAAGACATAGATGTTATTTTTGAAGTGCCAGACGATCGCCGAATCGCAGAGGCCTATTCGGTTGGCAAGATGATCATTGATGTTTTACCCGAGTACAAGGATGGTTTTGTCGGTTTGTATAAAAATATTTCCAGAAAAGTCATAGGCTAAGAAAAGATAAAGGAATGCTTTAATGAAAGAGATTGTTGTTATAAGCGGTAAAGGCGGTACGGGTAAGACGAGTATCGTGGCCGCATTCGCGAGCCTTGCGAAAAATGCAGTGTTTGCTGACTGCGATGTTGATGCTGCGGATCTGCACCTGGTTTTGGAGCCGGATGTGAAACAGACCTCTGATTTTTCCGGCGGAAAACAGGCATCTATAATTGCTGAAAAATGTATCGGTTGTGGTAAATGCAAAGAGTTGTGCAAATTTGATGCTATAAACTTCGACGGCCCTGCAAACGACATTGTAGCAAAAACATTTACAGTTGACCCTATCTCGTGTGAGGGCTGTAAGGTGTGTGTTGAATTCTGTCCGGTTGACGTGATTGAGTTTAACGATAGTATCAACGGCCAGTGGTTTATCTCTGATACACGATTCGGGACGATGGTTCACGCCAAATTAGGGATCGCGGAGGAAAACAGCGGCAAACTGGTATCGCTTATACGGAAAGAAACCAAAAGGATCGCTGAAGAACAGAATAAAGATTTAATTATCATTGACGGCTCTCCGGGTATAGGGTGTCCGGTGATTGCATCAATTGCAGGAGCGGATTTAGTATTGATAATTACAGAGCCAACTCTTTCGGGAAAGCATGATTTAGAAAGAGTCGCGGAGTTGGCTGCCGGCTTTAAAATTCCTACACTGGTTGCGATCAATAAATTTGATTTAAATTCTGATATGGCCGAGCAAATTGAGAAAGATGTTCTCAAGCGGAACATTAAAGTGGTTGGGAAAATACGTTATGACAAAGCCTTCACCAAGGCTCAGGTCATGAAAACATCAGTGGTTGAATATACCAGCGGTGCGGTAACAGAAGATATAAAAGCCTTATGGAGGAACGTTACGTATGCCTTTTAGCAAAGACCAACAAAAACAAATGCGGGCTGAGCAGGAGCAGATCAGTCAAAATATAAAACATATCAAACACCAGATACTGGTGCTCAGCGGTAAAGGCGGAGTTGGCAAAAGCAGTATCGCGGTTAATCTGGCAGTCTGGCTTTCGATGCAGGGCAAAAAGGTTGGATTGCTGGATGTTGATATTCACGGGCCAAGTATTCCCAAGCTGCTTGGTCTCGAAGGCAGTAAGCTTCAAGGTGGAAAAGATAAAATTGAACCGATTCTTTATAGTGATACGCTTAAAGTGATGAGTATAGGGTTCTTAATACAGGATGAAAACACAGCTTTGATCTGGCGTGGGCCTATGAAACACAATGTTATAAAACAGTTTGTTTCCGATGTTTCCTGGGGCGATCTGGATTATCTGGTAGTTGATTGTCCGCCCGGAACCGGTGATGAGCCTTTATCGATAGTACAGCTATTGGGTAAAGCTGATGGAGCTGTTGTTGTTACCACGCCCCAGCAGCTTGCGGTTACCGATGTTAAAAAGTGCATAACATTTTGTCAGCAGTTGAACCTGTCAGTTTTGGGGGTTATTGAAAACATGGATGGCTTTGTCTGTCCGCATTGCAATAAGAGAACCGATATATTCGGCGGCGAAGGAGGTCGGCAGATGGCCAGTGATTTTGACGTGCCCTTCTTAGGCAGTATCCCAATAGATTCCAACATGGTTCCTGCCGCTGATCTGGGTAAGCCTTTTATCTATTTTAACAATCAAAGCCCAACGGCACAGGCTTTTACTGTCGCGTTTGAGCCGTTGTTGCAGTCTGAAAAACAAATTGAAACCATTAGTAAGGAGCAGAACAAAATGAGAATCGCAATTCCATTAACAGAAGGAAAATTGTCACAGCATTTCGGGCATTGTGAAAAGTTTGCGGTAATCGATACTGATGACAATTCCAACAGTATCTCAAATCGTGAAGATCTTACCCCGCCGGCTCATGAACCCGGGGTGCTGCCGAAATGGCTTGGCGGTATGGGAGTAAATGTAATAATCGCGGGTGGTATGGGACAACGTGCTCAGCAGTTATTTGCTCAGAATGACATTCAAACAGTTGTTGGCGCTCCCGCTGACAGCCCGGAGAACTTAGTCTCAGCATATCTGAACAAAACGCTTCAGACCGGAGCAAATCTTTGCGACCATTAAGTGAAAAGTCAATTTATGCGATATACGGATAAAGTATTCGAGCACTTTATGAACCCTCGCAACATCGGCGAAATTCCCGATGCCGATGGCGTTGGAACAATTGGTTCTGAAGAATGCGGCGATATGATTTGGGTGTGGATCAAAGTTAATAATGAGCATCTGGCGGATATTAAGTATAAGGTATTTGGTTGTCCGGCGGCTATAGCTTCCTGCAGTATGATGACCGAACTTGCAATGGGAAAGCACGTTGACGATGCTTACGAGATAACGAACGATCAGGTTGCCCATGCACTTGGAGGCCTTCCTGCCCATAAGTATCATTGTTCCAATCTTGCTGCTTCAGTACTCCATAAGGCAATTATGAACTACGTTTTTAAAAACCCGGCTAAAATAAAAACTTCCACTATTACAATACTTGTAGATAACAATGCCTCCGGCAATTTTCAATCAGAGCGTGGACTATCCCTATTGCTTGAATATCAAGATAAGCGTGTTCTCTTTGATACGGGACGAACAGATCTGATTCTGAGAAACGCTGAGCTGCTTGATGTCAATTTGGCTGACACCCATGCGATTGTGATAAGTCATGGCCATTACGATCATACTGGTGGTCTTAAAGCCGTGCTAAATATTGCCTCGGAAGCAACTTTATATCTTCATCCAGAAGCGTTGAAGCCAAAATTTTCTCGAAAAGATAATAAAACCAGCATGAGTGGGATACCAAAGTCTACAAAAAAAATAATCCATGCCCTGGCTGATAAGGGAAGAGTTGCCTGGACAGAAATGCCGACAGAAGTCTTCCCCGGCCTTTTTATTACCAGTCGAATACCACGAATCACAGATTACGAAGATGTTGGCGGAGATTTTTTTCTTGATAGCAATTGCAATAAACCGGATACTCTGCTGGATGATCAGGCAATGTTCTTTGATTCGCCAAAGGGTCTGGCGATTCTTCTTGGCTGTGCTCATGCCGGCGTGGTCAATACATTGCATTATATTGCAGGGCTAAGTAGAGAAAAGAATATTTATGCCGTGATAGGCGGAATGCACCTTATAAATGCTTCTTCGCAGCGAATAGAGCGTACGATTGAAGCATTTAAGCAATATGATGTAAAAAAAATTGGCTTGGCTCATTGTACCGGCAATAATGCCGTCGAAAAATTTAAGGATGTTTTTCCCAGTCGATGTTTTATGTGTTCGGTGAGCACACGAATTGAATTGGGAAATTGATAAGTTTGATAAAAGTTTTTAGAGGGGAATTAGATTGTGGAACTGACAGATAATCTTAACATAAAACAATTTAAGTCATTGATCACACCTAAAAAGCTTAAGGATGAGTTTCCGGAAACGGATAAGGTAGCTCAACTTATAGCGGACTCACGTAATGCCATCCAGGATATTCTTGTAAACCGGGATCGTCGCCGAATGGTTATTGTCGGGCCTTGTTCACTCCACGATTGCAAAGCGACACTTGAATATGCCCAAAGACTAAGGAAATTGCAGGACCAGGTCAGCAGCAAAATCCTGATAATCATGCGAACCTATCTTGAAAAACCCCGCACAACGCTTGGATGGAAAGGTATGATTTATGATCCTCACCTGGATAGCTCGTATGACATCGAAGAAGGACTGCGAAAAGCTCGACGATTATTGCTTGCAATAGCACAAATAGATTTGCCAACCGCAACCGAATTTCTTGACCCCATTGTCCCGCAGTTTTTGGCCGACCTGGTATCATGGGCGGCCATAGGTGCCAGAACAACTGAATCGCAAATTCACCGTCAGATGGCAAGCGGATTATCGATGCCTATAGGATTTAAGAACTCCATGGAAGGTAATTTGACGCCTGCTATAGACGCGATAAAAGCAGCGTCAACGGCCCACTCATTTATGGGTATTGACAGAAATGGACAGGTAGTCATTGCTGAAACACATGGTAATAAATACGGCCATTTAGTTATGCGAGGTGGTTCCGGAGGTCCCAATTATGGTTCTGAATATGTGGCATTCGCTAATGTTCTGCTGCGTAAGGCTGGTATTGCAACGGGTGTCGTAATCGATTGCAGTCATGCCAACTCACAGAAAGACTACAAACAGCAACGTCAGGTTTTCCTGGATGTTGCCGAGCAAATACATCAAGGCAACAAGCTGATTGTCGGCGTTATGCTGGAAAGTTTTCTCAATGAAGGCAGACAAGCATTTGAAAAACCGGAGAACCTGAAATATGGCGTTTCTTTAACAGATAGTTGTATAGGCTGGGAAGAAACCGAAGAGCTGATTCGTCATTTATCCAAAATGTAATATAACGGAATAATATAAAATCCGCGGTTTTACTATAAAGCAGTGCTGCAATCAATATTTATGCCTAAAACTAAAGAAATAAAGAGATTGTAAGGAGTGAAAGAAATGTACAAATGGTTTTCTTTGTTATCTACAAGACAACGTTCTGAAATGGTTGCGATAGCACTGATAATGGCAATTATACTCAGCATAGGCGTTGTTACAAATTTGCCAAAAGAGAAAATGATCTCGCAAACATTCACTGCCGATATGCCTATTAGTGATATTGCCCCGAAACTGGAGGTTACTGGTAAGGGCCTGGCACGCGAGCTTGCCTTACCATTGGATACGCCTAAGAAAAAAGCACTCAACAAATTGGGGATATCTCAGGAACAACTGGATCATGCGGTTGAACATATCCTTTCTCATCACTCGACAAACCTGAAATATTATGTGTTTGCGGCAATCTCGCTGTTTGGTTTGATGTATCTGAGTCGCTTCGGTCGCCCGGGTAACGCAAATATCTCCGAACGAAAACTGTGGTATCCGCGAATTCCATATATCACGTGCCTGCTTGCTGCCGTGCTTGTATGTGGTTTCGTTCTGGGGAAATCCCCTAACCCAATGGAAGGGACAGTTAAAGTTTTTAAGTCCATGGTGGGGCTGTATCCATCAATAATCGGCAAATTGACTGCTTTGATCTTTTTTATTGCGTTGGCTGTCATCGGAAATAAGCTTATTTGCGGATGGGTCTGCCCGTTCGGTGCGCTGCAGGAATTGATCTACAGCCTTCCCATACTTCGTAAAGTAAAGCAGTGGAAGGTGCCATTTTGGCTGACGAATACGATAAGGAGCGGATTGTTTTGCGTAGTGCTGTTATTCCTTTTCGGTATTGTCGGCGGCAGAAAGGGATTTGTGATTTACCATTATCTCAACCCGTTTAATCTGTTCGATCTG
This sequence comes from Planctomycetota bacterium, assembly GCA_042569785.1. Taxonomy (GTDB): domain Bacteria; phylum Planctomycetota; class Phycisphaerae; order Sedimentisphaerales; family Anaerobacaceae; genus JBHPGW01. Next base: position 38,759 of record JBHPGW010000012.1, read on the forward strand.
CATTTTGAGCATTGGCTGATTCTGCTCACAGTTGTTGTATCTCTAACTCTGGCGTTTTTTACCTACCGACCGTTTTGTCATTTTATATGTCCTTTCGGCCTTGTTTCATGGATAGCTGAAAAATTTAGTCTTTATCGTGTAATCATTGACAAAGAAAATTGTACAAAATGTGGTGCATGCATCAAAGCTTGTCCATTACACGCGGCAAAAGGAAAAGTTGAGAACAAAACTTTTTCAGCCGATTGCTTTAGCTGCGCACGATGCTTAAATGTCTGCCCTGTTGATGCGATCCATTATTGCTCGATATGGTCTAAAAAGCAAAAAACAGATAGCGACTCAGCATAAATGCGACAGCATTTATACTGGTTAAAGGAAGTGTGAAGGGCTTATGATTGAAAACTAATACGAAAACAAAACTTCTTGCTACAATTTGTAAGTTGTTCCATTTTGCATAGCTGCAAGACGATGGTCCAATTCGGGTTATGCGAGTAAGCTAGAGCAATTTAATTTTTCGTGTTCGCTTTATGCCTGTTGCGGCTTCGGCTGTCGGCATCAGAAATACTCACCCTACAATAAGTAGAGTTGCGTTTTCTTCCTTGCCAGCCTTGTCCTCACGACGGCCTAAATGCGAACAGAAAATATTAAAATGCTCTAAAGAAAATCGAAAAATTATGCGACCCCTGCAAAGCCTATCAAAAACTCAAAAGCGGATAATCCAAATACTGCTCAAGAGAACAAACTATGAAAGAAATTGCGATGCCCCCTATTTGCGTCATACAGGCGTCAATTGAGACAGAGGAAATTGAGTAATCGACTATGCCCGACAATTGATGACTTGGAAACTGCTGGAGATGAGGCTTGGCTGTGGATATCAAATCAACAAGATGAACTTTCAAATTTATGCTTGTTTCCCTGGATGGAATTGGCTTTAATTAACTGGAATTGATATAATGGGACAGTAGTGGAATTTTTACAAAAAAAATATTGACAGAAGCGATGTTGCGTTGCTATATTATTTAGTCTGAGAATTCTACGGGGCCGTAGCTCAATTGGTTAGAGCATCGGACTGTCGATCCGAAGGTTGAGGGTTCGAGTCCCTTCGGCCTCGTTTTTGTAAAGCCTTGCAGGTAAAGCACTTGCAAGGCTTTCTCTTTGTCTGCATTTCGCTAAAATAGCCATTTTTACCCCGAGTTCGTCAATAGTTCGTCAATTTGGTCATCACTTTTTCCTGGATCGCTCTGGCCATGTCTCTGTCCGACTTTCCGACAGATAAATAATGTTTGCGAGTCGTCTCAATTTTAGAGTGACCGGCCAGGTCCTGGACAGCGTGGATTGGAAGGTGCCTTGCCCAGTTGGTAATACAGGTTCGGCGAAGGTCATGGAAACAAAATTCTTTAACCCCGGCCCATTTACAGAACACCTTGAGTCTTGTAAGCATGTTGTTAATGATTTCACTCCTGGAGTTCCATTTGCCACAGGCTCGTCTCTCGAGGATGCGTTTTAACCGCTGGCCGCTAATAAACACATACGAGCTCGACTCATCGGCCTGGCTCTGCATCTCAGCTAATAGCAGTATGACCTTCTCAGGGACAGGGATTATTCTGCTTTCGTGATCTTTTGGCTCCCAAGCCAATATTTTCTTTAATGCTTTTTTGGGCACAAAGCTAACATTGTTGTTTTCAAAATCAACGTCCGCCCAAGTCAGGTTCAGCAATTCATCCTTACGACCGGCACTTGTGTATGCAAGGGCCAAAAAAGTCTTCCACCATAAATTTGGTGCTGCATCAAAAACCTTAAAGAAATCTTCAGTTGGTATAAAACGCACGACCTTGTCCGAAACTTTTCGCTGCTTAATTTTTTCAAAGGGATTTGTCCCCTCTGAGAGATAGCCGCGAGGCTCAATTGCAAGGTTGAATATACTGTGAAGAGTTCTTATATCCTTATTGACCGTTGCTGCGGCAAGATCTTGATCCAGTCGGTGTGCAACGAAAGACTCTGCATGACGAGGATTTATTTTTTTCAGCAAAATATCTTCATCCTCTATATGCTTTTTAAAGAAATTAAGAGCTCTTACTTGATCAACAAGTGTAGAATGTGCAACCTGGCCTTTCATTAGTTTCTTATGTTCCTCGATGAAAAACTGAAATGTAACCTTTTTGGGCTCGTTAGCCTTACCAATATTGACCTTATCTTGAATAACTCTTGCGTATTCTTCGGCCTCCTTTCTACTTTTAAAGCTCTTTGAGTGACGTTTTCCCTCTGAACTATACCAGCGAGCTTCCCATGAAAATTTACGGCGTTTAGGCCATAAGTTACGAGGGATGGGTTTGCCATTTTTGTCCAGAGGTACTTTTCCATACCAATTCCTGTTAACACTTACTTTCAAATGTGCCATGATACTGTTCTCCTTTCATAAGACAGCCCAGTACCACTGCAACTGACGAAATGGCATTATACCTTCGGATTGGAGTGAGCGCAAGAGTTTTTTTGCAGTTTACCGGGACTCTTTTTCAGTTTTTAATATTAGAAATTTGTCCAGTTCTTCCTTTAAATACCATACATGACGAGCATATTTTGTTGCCTTGAGTTCACCATTCTCCCGCCAGTAATTAAGAGTTCGTTTTGATGACTCAGGAGAATGGTTAGTACAATCAAGACGTAAATATTGAGCAGCTTCAGTTGGAGTCATAATTGGCGGAAACTGTTGGGGTCTGTCCGGCCAGGCCGTTTCAATCGTTAATTTGTTGTTTGCCTGCATGGTTATACCTCGTTATTTGTCTTTTACTGTTCTCTATTGCTGAAAGCGGTTGGTTTTTGTTGCTGGTTTCAAAAGGGAACTTTTTTTTGCAATAGTGAAAATAATTCAGGAGTTTTGAAACAAAACCGGTCAGGCCTCCGCTGTGTGTTATAGCAGGCAGGAATAGACTGCCTTGGCAGAGTGATTTTTAAGGAGCCGTGTAATGGCTTTTAGATTGAAAACAAGTGACTATAAGACTCTTGAGTCTATCGCAGAGTACAGGATTATCACCACTGTGCAAATCGCAGCACTTCTTGGCAGGAACAGGCAATCAATCTGGAGACGGTTGCGTGAATTGGAGAAACATGAACTATTGCGGGTAACTCAACGGGAGTTTGGACGGCGACGCGGCAGACCTGAAATAGTATTGTCACTCAGTGAGCATGGCGTTGATGTTCTCAAAGAGAAGGGAGTGATTGGGGCTGATGTAAAATATGAAGCTGTAATTGGAGATAAGATTCACTGCAGGGATCATCAGTTAATGCTCAACTGGTTTCGCATCCATTTAAATCATGTTGAGAAAGTGCTTCCCAATCTGAACATTAGGTTTCTGGCTTATAGTTCGCCATTTTTGCAGCGAAACACGGCGGGTTATTCAATTATTGCTGATTTTGCACCTGTTGAAGGTAGTGTCGATGAGGTTGCCAGATTTACGCCTGATGCGGTATTTTCGATAACTGATACGCTTCGGGGGATAACTGTATTGTTTTTTCTTGAAGTGGATTGTGGTACTGAAACTATCGCCAGTCCTAAACGAAATGTGACGGATGTACGTCAAAAGATTGTTAACTATGGGGCGTATTTTGACAGCTTTCGATATAAACGATACGAGGATATATTGGATTGTAAGTTAGAGGGGTTTCGTTTGTTATTTCTTACCAATACATTGGGACGGCTGGCCTCACTAAGCAAACTTGTTGAACAGATGTCGCCATCTGATTTCATCTGGCTGACGGAGCTGAGCAGGGTATTTTCTGATGGGGTTTCAGCAGAGATATGGGTTCGTGGTGGTAAAATGGAGTCTTCGCCGGAATCAATTCTTGATAGTCTGTGTTGTCGGGCACCGTTGCCTTAACTGCGTATTTCAAAGTTAAGCAAAATGCCATCGTATATCTTATCTATCAATTCCTGCGGCAAATCAATAGCAATCTCGCGGGTTCGGCCATAACGGCCTTTTGAAATTACACTGCTTCTCAGTAACGAGTACATATCCAGTTCGTTGATCATATCAGTAAAAGCTCTACGGGTAAGAGGTCTAAGGCTGGTCTTGTTGCAAAAGACAGCATAGGTGGCATAGGCCTGACTGGTGTCTATTGGAGAATCCTGTTTTTTGCGGATGGTCTGGATTACTGCTGCCATAACAATCTGTAGTTGCGGCGGTGCTGTTCGTATCATTGTGATATATTTGTCATGCTCTATTTGGGATGAGGCTTCATCGACAAGTTCAAGTGAAATCTTAGAACCCGCCTTTTCGGCCAGGTAGGCACTTCTGGATAATAATGCTACGGCCTGTCTGGCATCGCCATGGTCACGACTGGACAGGGCTGCAACTTTTTCAATGACCCCGGTTTCTATCGAATTTTTACGCAGGGCTTTTTCCACACGAATGCTGAGAATTCGCTGAAGGTCAACCGCATCGTATGGTTTGAAGATAACTTCATTGAGTTTTAGAAAAGACTTTACGCGGGGATCGAGATTGTCCGGCCAATCAAGGCGGTTTGATACAAATACAAGAATCAGCTTTGCGGGAATTCTCTGGGGTAACCTGCGAACAAGGAAAGTCATGAAGGTGTCTTTGTCCCTTTTTATGTTGTCGACCTCATCAATGAAAAGAACAAGGTAGCCATTGTAATCGGTCAATGATGCTTCAATTCTCAGCATAAGTTCTTCCAAGGAAATACCCTTTTTGTAACGCTTGCTGGCATTGAGAAGGCAGGCAAGATCATTTAAAGCACGAAAACACGGCCTTGGTGTTGAAAGATCAAGATGTTCATATCGCATGGGGACTTTTTTCTTAGAGCACATCTCTGCCAGTAGATTCAGGAAGTAACTCATTGTCAGGGTTTTGCCGGTTCCGGTTTTGCCCCAGATTGCCAAGTGAACCGGGTGATCATTACGCAGTACAGGGGCGAAATGTGAGCTGAGTTCGTGGATTTCGGCATTACGTACATTGGCATTGAAAATTTCATCAAGGACAGCTAATTGCTCTGCTTTTATGAGTTGCTCATCGTCAAGAAAACGGCGGTTTTGGATTATTGTATGGTCGAGCATGTGCTGGATTTGGCCGACAATTTTGCTGCGGACTTTTGTAGGTTCCATCGGAATTTTACCTGCAGATGTCTTTATTGGAAGGGCAAGTATATAAAACTTACGATTCTGAAAGCAAAGCCACTAAGAGTGGTTTTCCGATGGAACTTTGAGAGGCAGGTTTGAGAAGCATAGGTAATCCAAATCGCTATAATATCCTTCAGTATTGAAAATAAAAAAGATACATACCTTTTATTATTATAACCGTTTTTTCCATCGGAAAATTACTGCCGGCGATGGCGGCTCCCGAAAGTGCTTCTGCGAACTGTCGATTTATTCCTGCGAATTGTCGATTAATTCGCTGAACTGTCGATTTAATCACAGCCGAACTGTCGATTTATTCGCCGAAATCGTCGATTTAACCGGTGCCTGGAAGGGCTGAACTGTCGATTAATTAAGTGCCAAAATACGCCCCAAACGCCTTTAACACTTGTTATATCAAGCAGTTGTGAACTGTCTATTTAATCAACTATATTATTAATAATTACTATTTTCAGTACCTAAGATGCCCTGGGATTTAGATTGTTGGTTCTTGTGTGCCCCCCCCCAGACACTACGATAAATCTTTTCCCCTTCGGGGACCGGCCTTACGGCCTAAAGATTTATCTCCGTGTCTGGGGTCTGTTTTGTTACTACTGCTTGGTTGCACACGCCCACTGCCACTGTTAAGGGGTTACACTTGTTTGTTACTACCGAGAAGTCATGCCTCCCCATTATTACTGTCCAGTGAAAACACATAGTCACTACTACTCAGTTACAGATACTTGTTATTACTTATTGGTTATGACATCCCTGTTATTACTAATCAGTTAATTCTATCAGTTGCTGCTAATCAGTTAATATTGTCAGTTACGATTAAACAGTAAATACATAGGTGTACTACATAGCTGTGGTAACAATGAGCTATTATTAGGGTACTGACATCCCCTAAAACCCCTGCTTGAGGGGGGCGGCGGCATCAATCTATATACTCCAAAATATACTTACCAGAAGGTACGAAAAACGAAACATTTATATATAAGTACATCTTACCTATAGGTAAGAGCCCCCACTAAGAGGGATTCAGTCGGAGGAGCTAAAATGAACGAACGAAAAAAGAAAGACATCATAGATCTTGTCCGTGCCAAGGGCAAATTACCCACAGACCCATATGGCGAAATACTGTCACCGGATGAGCTTTTAGTCTGGTTTGGGTTGAATGAATGTTTAACGCCAGCAGAGCTGTATATTATTAGAGGGGAATTAGTGGCAATGGTTGAAATTGAAGACGCTATAAACAAAATAAATACTTCTGAAGCACTACGAGGGGGTGATTAAAAATGGCTTGGAGACCAGCAAGGTTTCTGATTGAGGGGATGCTTGATAATGCCAGCCCAAATAAAGTCACAGGGTGGATGAGATTTACCGGAATGAAAGAAAAAGTAACCTTTGATTTAGAAGGCGACTTTCACAGAGATATACGGGGGGCGAAGATTCGTTTCAGAGGTAGTGCAGTTAATAACAGCGAAGAGGCAGAAAAATATATGGGGGACTTCTGCCAGCAGCAGATCGGCAAAGTTGGTGATATGACGGCGGGCTTGCCACCGGCGGATTATGTATCTGGCTATTGTTATCTGGAATGGTACTCAAATAAAAACGGTCGAGTTGTAATTGAAATTGAACAAAAGCAGGTCGAATTGCTCACTATGCCAATATCAGTCCGTGAATCTGAACCTATCCCCAGAGAGCAGCAGAATCAAAATATGGCCGAGTTTTTGGGGAAAATTGCACACGCAATGAAAATACCGGAAGAAAATGCGATTTGCATCGATGGCAAAACAATTATTAAGGCCAATAGCAAGATACGCGGAATGAAGTTGCTTACACAGGAAATCCGCAAAAAACTGCCGCCACTTTACGCCCAGGACGGCAAAGGCGGAAAGGCAATTGCTTATCTGAAGCTGTTCACTCCCGATTCCGGCTTTACTTGGTGGATTACGGAAGGCAGCCCAATTAAGGATAAGAATGGAAACGAAGTTGATTTTCATTTCTTCGGTCTTGTGGAAGGTCAGTTTAAGGAACTTGGTTACGTTAGTCTCAAAGAGATTGAAGAGGTCAGAGGCCCTATGGGGCTTCCAATCGAAAGAGATTTGCACTGGCAACCGAAGACCTTGGAGGAGATAGCACCGGAAATATTCAAATAAGCAAGAACCGCCATAGAGCGGTTCGGCTGGAGGGATAAAAATGTGCGGGCCTAACTATGAGCTTATGTCGGCTCTTGATGAGATTGAAACTGAGCTTGATGAAAAATTGCTCAGTTTTATTAAGGAATGGAAAAAATATGTACAAATGTTGCCTGTATTTAGTAAAGGTGAAGAGACACTTGCAAAGTGGCAGGAAGAGTTTTGTGCCAACATAAAAAATAAACTTGGCGATTTCGAGCACCTGGGCAAGCTTGACTTCCTGCTTAAATAAGACAGTTCGTCTGGAGGGACAAAAATGTGTTGTATACCTAACTTTGAAGAAATGGAACTCGATATGGATAAAACCTTGTTGAGTTTATTTTGGCAATGGAAGTTTTTTACATTAGAGTGGGTTACTGAGGAAGAGATGGGGGATATGGATTCAATAATTAAGAATTTTTTGTCTCAGATGCAAAGTCGTTTAATAGATTTACAGAAGGAAGGAAAGTTAGACAAGCCAACAGAAGATTAAATGTTGATGTTGTTGTAATTGGTAAGAAAATAAGCCGACCACAATAAGACGGTTAGCTGGAGAAATAAAAATGGGAGAACCGAAAGAAAAAGTTGTTAAAGGCCCAAGGGCCTTACCCATAGTGGGATGTGGGGGAACAATATATTTTGTTGACCTGAGGTTGAGGGAATTCAGAGATATTAAAGACTTTAGTAACTCTGTCAGGTTTGGCAGCGAGAAAGGGCAGCAAATTTGCAAAGAAACCGGTGTTGTTTCGTGTCCCAGTTGTGGGATGAGTACCATTGTATCACAAGCGTTTGAGAACGAGGCACTTCGTTGTATGCAGTGTTTTAACAGGATTGAGCCGTCATAGGGCGAGTAGAACGTTTTGATTGTGGCGGTTCGTAGTTAAGAGATATTGAAGGCGGGGATATGCTTAAGTAGCCATAAACCTTCAAGATAACTTAAGAAGCACAAAAACAAAGCAGTGCCTGATGCAGGGGCACGGAGGTTGATAAAGATGGAAACTAAAATCACAAAATTAGATAAGCCGACAGTTAAGTATATTGGAGAACGCGTGAAAACTGTGGTCAAGTCGTTAGCAAATGAGTTGGGTGTGATGATTGATTTAGGTAATTGTACTTTCCGCACCAGCAATTGTAGATTTCAACTAAAAGTTGCGGTGTTAGACCCCGAAGGCAAGCCGATGACTGAAGAAATGGACTCATTTAGAAGCAATGCGAAATTTTTTGGTTTTGAACCCGATGACCTTGGCAAAAAATTTACCATTCAAGGACAGTCATACACTATCTGCGGTTTCAATCCAAAGAGCAGCAAGTATCGTATCATAGTACAGTCTGGTAATGGCAAAAAATACAAATTTACTTGTCGTGGCGTTTTAAGAGCATTGGGCAGAGAAATACCTGACTATCTCTGAGACGGTTCACCCGATTTGTGTAACCCATAAACAACAAAGGTGGTTCACAATGTGAAAGATCGAAACATTTATATAAGTGCCTTGCTTATGGGTAAGAGAGACATAAAACTTTCGATAAAAATGCGACAATCAAAACTATTCGGGGAAAAGGAACTAATTCTTTTAGAGAAACGAATCGATGGGAATAAGAAAGACCCGACGGGTTTGTGGTCGAGAAAAGTGAAGCCGAAAGTGATTGAAATGGTCAACGAGTGGATGCCAAGAAGAAGACAGCTCAAAAAGGTTGTAAGAGAAATTCGGCCAAGCTGTGAAAATAAAACCATCTGCGAATAAATCTGATTGAAGTCAGAGATTTCTATAACACATAACTATCAGATCGAATTACGAAGCAGGCCTTGTAGAGATCGATATGGTTGACTTCGACAACGTTGCTGTAAGCATTTCCAATATATGACATCTCTCAAGGCTGGTTACGGCCTGAATAACCTCTTTTTCCCTGGCTTTTGTTTGTGAATATCTTCTGGACAGGATCGCTGCTTTCGTTGCGGCGTTTTGGCCGATTACTTGTAATGTCAGCCTTTTCAGTTTCCTCATAATGGATCACCAGCGTAATGGGATACTGTGTTGAGTTTATAAATTTTTTCCAAATTTCTCATGTCTTCTTTCTCTTCCCCGCACCCGACCCTTGTTCCCTATGATTACTGGCAGGTAGCGACAAAAATAGAAAGATTTATATATGCGACCGCATTTACTACCATAAAGGAATAAATTTACAGGTGGTAAAATGGACGAAATCGCTATGGCAAAAGGCCCCGTTTTTGACGTGGGATATGTACCGTATTTTTATCAAGCAGGTAAATTCTTAGCCTATGGAATGCCGGATAAAACCGGCTTGACTGGGCTATCAGATCAAGGATCTGCCGGGTACGACTTTACTTCTGATCTGATTCCGGAAAAAGGGCATTTCAGGCATCAGAACACGGTAGAGGATATAGTTCGTAATGGTTATTTTCCGATCTCAAAATCCGAGCCTGAGACAGCTATTATCTCTGATAAGAAGCAAACATCAGGCCTTGGCCTGAGCGATATCATCAGCCAGGTAAGAAAGCGTTACCAGATTTATGAAAGTAACATCTATCAGATCGAGATGGGTAAATGTTATGCACTCAATTCTGTGTTTTATGTTGAGGCTATGCGTGGCGGTCTTCCACAGAACAGCCGTGAAGCCTACAGTATCAGTAAGAGCCTGCGGGAGCTATACGAACAGGGACGGGATGAACGTGTGAGATTATGGCAGGATGTATCCAAGCTAAAACAGGCACTTCCCGAGCAGGCCCAGCAGTACTTAACAGCCTACCGGAAGGTTTCGATTCTTGAAGATGACTCGATAGGTGATCCACTTTGATGCAGCGAGTACAGGAGTTATGCCGGAAATTGAAGCCTGTTATGGGCAGTAAAATAGACAGATTATGGAAAGCCTATTTAGCTGAATCCGATGCAGGCGGCAAGGCCGACATAGAGCAGACTCTGGAACTATTGGCGGCTAAACATCTTGGTATGAGCTATGAGCTTGACCGCTCACCATTTCCGCCGCCGCCAAAGAAGTTTGCCATATCCGGCGATATTGAACTCGGATCTATTTCCTATGCAGCTGAGAAGTTGTACCCGTTCTGCTTTAAGAGCCAGCGTTTAAAAGAGCATATTCTGGTAGCTGGAAGGAGTGGTTCTGGAAAGACCAACCTTACATTCATGCTTATGCAGGGGATAATGTCCCGGGGCATTAAGGTGCTTGCCCTGGATTGGAAGCGGGGCTATCGGGACCTGATGACACTGTATCCTGATCTTCATGTTTACACCGTTGGCAGAAATGTTTCGCCGCTTCGGTTCAATCCTTTGATACCACCAGCTGGTTGTGAGCCTCATATCTGGATCAAGCTCATTGTCGATGTTATTGCCGGTGCCTATCTCGGCGGTGAGGGAGTTATCAGTCTATTAGTCGCAGGTCTCGACCATTTGTATCGCGAGGCAGGGATATTCGATAAACAACAGACTCGCTGGCCAACGATTCACGAGTTGCTTGTCTGGCTAAAGACCGTCAAACTCAAGGGAAGAGCTGCGATGTGGCAGGCCTCGGCAGAGAGAATACTGCTGGCGATGACATACGGTGAATTCGGAGCGGTTCTAAATACCCAGGACAATAATCATGTTGCAGAACTTCTCAATTGCAACGCGGTTCTTGAGATGGATGGTTTATCCAGTTCGTCAGACAGAGTTATGTTCTCCGAGTCCCTGACATTATACCTGTACCGCTATCGTCTCGCACAGGGCCCGCAGGATAAGATCAGTAATGTGATCATTCTTGAAGAGGCCCATAACCTGTTATTGAAGAAGTCATCGGAGTCAAAGGAATCAATTCTGGAGACTTCTATCAGAATGGTAAGGCAGTATGGTTTAGGCTATATCTTTGTTGATCAGTCCGCATCGCTTTTGAGCAAAGTTGCCTTTG
>JBHPGW010000013.1:0-49381 GCA_042569785.1 Planctomycetota bacterium
ACTTTTTAACCCGAAAGTACTATAAAATTGGCGGTTACTGTCTGTTAACGCCGAATTTGCGGTAAATGTCTCGTAGAGCGTCGAAGTGACAATGTTAAAATAGATAAAAAAGTCTTGACTATCGTAAGCAAATATGGTCTAATGCAATTAACAGTTTGGGGGATGTAGGGAAAACTCACAGTACTAAGCAGGTGTTCTATATAAGTTTTGCTTTTTACAACGTTGCTATAATTACTTGCTTTTTGTGAACCTGGATAAAATGGTAAGCCCATCAAATTGACTATTTATCCAAGAGGGGCGGAAGAGAGTTCGTAAGAAGAGGATGTTCGAGAGACAAGGTGTGAAATTTGCGCGCACGGTCAGTGTTGCGGAGACGGATGGTTATAAGGAGATGTTTTTCGAAGGTGCTTGAAAATGAAATTGAAAAAAAGAAAATCAATATCAGGCGTTTTTATTGGTTTTGCAATCATTATAGCAATAGCCAACTCTGCATCTGCGGCATTGGTTCCAGTAACCGGTGAGGTCTTTTTTGATTCACTGATCGGCGGTTCAATGATTGTCGTAAACGTTCAAAGGCTTGAGGGAAGCTGAAAAGATTGTTTTGTATAGTTAGGAAACACGTATTGTTAAATCAGGAAGGAAGTCGGGCAATGGTGATGAGAAAAATTATTTTGTTTACATTAATAGTTTACGGGATGGTATTTATTCAAAGTGCTCAGGCGGCGTTGCTGGACCCGCCGGACTTGCCGGATGGTTCTATCTATTCCGGTGAGTCGTATCGTCAGATAGAGACCAATGGTGGTTATCTGGCTGTCCGTGTCGACTTTGCGGTTTACGATACCGAAGCAAATCCCGATGCATGGGGTGGTGAAAACGGGTTCGATAATCCTGGCGGCGGGCAGTACATATACGCCTATCGGATAGTTAATTATGAAGATTACAGCACTGAAGCTCTGGGTTCTTTCGGCCTGCTCAACGAAAACGGACAGGATGTTAACGAAGCTGATGCGGCTATAATGGGTACTGGCTGGGAGAACGATATGACTGAGGAAGATATCTCACCGGAATCAACACCGACAGCGTCATCGTGGTCTTTCAACGGATTTTTCTTTCCCAATGAGCGTTCGTCTCTGCTGGTGATCAGCAGCAATCACTCGTGGACCAAAGGTGATTATTCATTGGGAGCATATCAAGATCCGGACTTTCCTGTTGCTGAAGAGATTGCTGGTGGCGGAGACGTACTGCTAAACCCTGAGCCCGCAACGATAATGCTGCTTGGCGTTGGAGGCGTAACGATTATTGCGAAATTCAGGCGTAAGAAATCGCCTTGTTGAAACAATGCGTATTTGTATCGGGGGAAATGATGGGTATAGATAAAATGATTAAATGGCAGAGTCTGATATTAGCAGCAGTTATAATTGCTGCTGTGGCGGGGCGGAGTTTCGGTGAACTTTCTGAGACCGCACTTATGCTTTCCCAGACGCCTTCTAACGGCGGTACGATAACTCCCGGTGCCGGTGTTCACAAGTTCGGGACAAATACGGAGGTTATTTTAACCGCAATCCCCCAGCCCGGCTATCAGTTTGTTTATTGGCTTGGTGATGTCAGTGACCCTGCTTCGAGTACAACTGTGGCCTATACGGATTCACCTAAAATTATTATCGCGGTTTTTGAGAAAGTTGGATACGCGTTTTTAGCACCGGGTGACTTTTCCTCTACGTCGTCGCGTGCAGGATTGACCGCACATGCAGGTGATCATGGTCGTCCGGCCGGGGCTGGCAGAATAAGGTATCGAGACTGGGATTGGCCTGGTCCAATCGAGCCGGAAGAGCCCGATGATTTCCCAGTTCCTGAAGAATATGAAGAAGAAGATGATTTTCCAGTTCCGAATCCAGAGCCAGCGACAGGAGTGTTATTACTGTTTGGCAGTATGGCGATAGTTGCTAAACGCAAACCGGGCAATAAAGTAGTATAGTTTAAATTGCCTATAGAAGCGAAGAAGAGGTAATCGCCCACAGCTACCATAAAAAGATTGTTATGGTAGCGGTGAACTAAAGCCAGGAGCTTGCCCAGTCTCCTGGCTTTTTTACATTTCTGACGTATCTTCTGCCCGACAGTAGAATATCTGGTATGTGGCGGTGATAGATTTAAACTTTGTTTTATAAACCTGCTGGAGTTTTTTTAATTGCGGCCTTGTAATGCGATTTCCGTTGAAGCCGCTGCCTCTGGTTCCTGTATATTTTATCGTATTGAGCAGTTCCCACAAAGATGGGTATGTTTTTTTATAAATCTGCTCGGTTATAGAGACCTTGCCGAATTGTTTTTCCAATATTTCTTTCAGGTTATCTTTGCCAACAAAAGCGGCTGAGCTTATCTGAGCTGAGCTGTGATCGAAATACTCTAAGACCTGTCTCAATTCGCAGTAAGTCGATGGCCCGAACATCGAAAATAAAATGGCCCCGTTGCTGGTTAGCAGGTCTTTATATTTGGCCAGTGTCGTATCAAGACATCCGAGCCACTGGAAGCAGGCGTTAGAGGTGATAAGCTCGAAACTGTCTTCGAGCAGGGCGGTTTCGGCGTCTGCAATTACGAAATCGATGTTGCCTTTTTGAAGTTTTTGCCGGGCGACTTCGATCATCCGCGTGGATATGTCCATGGCTGTTATCGAAGCAAAGGGGAATTTGTTTTGCAGTAAAGACGTGTAATTACCCGTCCCGCAGCCGATATCCAGAATACTGTTGTATCGCTGAGCTGTTAGTTGCCTGATCAATTTGTTCGCGGAAAGGTTCTGTATTTGAGCGTAACTGTCGTAGTACTCGGCAAATCGTGAAAAGTTCTTTTTTATGGTATCGGTATCAGTCATATAGCAGGCTCGCAAAATCTTCTCGCAGAAAAGGGAGATGTCCGGTTTGCTCAAAACTGATAAAACGGCAGCCTGGCAAAGAGTTCGCTATCTCGATCGCTTCTTCAACAGGAGCTATTGCGTCGGTTTCTCCGTGGAGGATCGTTATTTGTTTTAAATTCATTAGTTGTTTCGGCTCAATAGACATCTTGTTCATCCAGTCAAGGTTCTCGGCAAGTAGCTTGGGGGAGAATTGGTTCATGTAGTCCTTCAGAAATACATCTCTAAACCATTCGTAATGTTCCTTCTCAGATTTGCAGAAACACTGCTTGTAAAATCTCGAGAGGTATAGATGAGCATTTTTGCTGAGATAGTTTTTTATTTTTTCCAGTCCCTCTTTTTCATATTTCTTTTTAACGCCGGAGAGGATGACTTCGTTGACAATGTCAGGATTTTTGGACGCGAAATTACAAGCGGCAAAAGCGCCTTGTGACCATCCGAAAAGCGAGAGGTTTTGAATGTTACGTGCAATGATCGTTTCTTGCAGTTGCCCTTCGAAGTTCCCTATCGATTGGCCGTTATAGAAAAGATAATTGTATGGCAGGTCGAGGCCGGCAAATATCCGACAATCAAAGGCCCAGCCTGGGATGAAGACCAGGGTCTGTTCTTGCTCTCTCTCTACGTATTCAAACATAGTATTTTTCCAACTCCTGCGTTAAGTTTTGCAGGATTTTTTTATTGTGATGGTAAGTCAAAGAAAATCTTATGCGAGATTGTCCGGCTGGTATGGTAGGCGGTCTAATTGCTAAGGCTCGGAAACCTTTTTGGGCCAGGTGCTTGCTCATTGCGAGTGCTTTTTCTGTGTCGTTTACTATCAAAGGTACTATCTGCGAAGAGCCAGTGACATGAAAACCTTTTGCTTTTAGTTGGGTTCTAAAGTAGTCGGCGTTTTCTATAAGTGTTTTTCGGCGGTTTGGTTCTGTTTTAAGCAGTTCCAAGGCTGCTAAGTTTGCGGCGATAATACAGGCGGGTAGGGAGGTGGAGTATATGAAGCTTCTGCAGGTGTTTATTAGGTATTCGATGATTATAGATGAACTGGCCAGGTACCCGCCAAAACCGCCGAGACCTTTACTGAAGGTGCCCATTATCAGGTCGATGCTGTCGGTTAAGCCGGTCTGCTCGATTAGGCCGCTGCCATTTTTCCCAAAAATACCGGTTGCGTGCGCTTCGTCTATCATTATTTTACAGTTGTATTTGTTTTTTAGTTCGACCAATTCTTTGAGAGGGGCCTTGTCACCGTCCATGGAGAAAAGGCTCTCTGTAACGATCAGGCGATTGGTAAATTTGTTATCGGTTTTTTTCAATAGCGTTTCGAGATGGTTGCTGTCGTTGTGGTGGAATCTATAGCAACGGGCGCCGGAAAGCGCTATGCCGTCGAGGATGCTGGCGTGGCTTAGCTTGTCGGCTAAGATCGCGTCGGCTTTGCCATATAGGCCGCTTATTATTCCGATGTTTGCCTGGTAGCCGCTATTGAAGACTAAGGCGCTTTGTTTGCCTTTTAGTTGCGCCGTTTTTTCTTCCAATTCATGATGGATATTTAAGTCTCCACTTAACAATCTTGAAGCGCATGAGCCTACGGGGTATAGGTTAGTTGCTTTTTTTACGGCCTCTTTGAGTTTGGGGTGGTTCGACAGGCCGAGATAATCGTTTGAAGAGAAATCGTAATACTCCTTGCCGGCCAGATGTATGCGTCCATTTTGGCGCGACTGGGCAGGGGTTAGAACCCTCAGAAGTGCGTCTTTTTTTCTCTGCTCTAAGATTTGTTCTATCGTTTCCATTGCTCTTTAATATTATCTATGAGTTTGTAGTCGGATTTTAGTTCGTTGCCTTTTACTGTCAGGTATCCCCCTATGATCATTCCGTTTGCTCCTGCGAGGAAGGCTTTTAATTGTGTCTCTTTTAGTACAGATTCTCTTCCTGCTGCGATCTTGATGGTTTTGTCTTTTAGTATGATGCGGAAGATAGCGAGTGTTTTAATTACGTCTTCTGGTGATATTGGTTTGTCGACTTTAATGGCGGTTCCCTCTATCGGTACGAGAATATTAATAGGTACCGAGTCGACGTTGAGCTCTTTTAGTGTTATTGCCATATCGATCCTGTCGAGCCAGGTTTCTCCCATGCCGATAATTCCGCCTGAACAGAGTTCGAGTCCGAACTGTTTTGCCGCTTTTATTGTTGTTATCCGATCGTCGAAGCTGTGTGTCGAGACTATTTGAGGATAGAAGCGTCTGGAGGTTTCGATGTTATGGTGATATCGCGCCAGGCCTGCCTGTGCGAGAAGTTTTAGCTGCTGTGGTTCCAGGGCGCCGAGTGAACCGCAAACGATCAGAGATGTATGTTTTTTAATTTGTGTAATGGCCTTTGCGATGGTTTTTACGTCTTTGTCGGTTAGTTTATTTCCGCTGGTGACGATACCGAACCTTTTTGCGCCTATATTTTGGGCTTGTATTGCGGCTTTTACTATTTCTTTAGCGTCTTTTAGTGGGTACACAGGTACGTTACAGCCATGTTTTGCTGATTGTGCGCAGAATTTACAGTCTTCTCCGCAGAGTCCGGATTTTGCGTTTATGATACTGCAAAGCTCGAGTTTATCGCCTATATGGCGGTTTCTGGTGTGGTTTGCCATAGAAATAAGCTGCTCTAACGGCATTTTCAGCAGTGTTTCGGCGTTGTATTCGGTGCTAGTATCCATATCGCGAGGCATTATAGCAGGATATGCGGGGGATTTCCACAGAAACGAAAAAATCGGCGTTATGTTCCAAAAAGTATTTGACAGGGATTCAGAATTTGTTAAAATAACGGTTTTTCTTAGTAGAGTGGGATATTTCTATGAAGAGTTTTATGGCAAAAAAGGAACAGGTTGAGCATGATTGGGTTTTGGTGGACGCTGCGGACGCGGTTCTTGGTAGAATGGCAGCGAAGATAGCGCCCATTCTTATGGGTAAGACTAAGCCTATTTATACCCCTCATGTTGATACAGGTGACTATGTTGTGGTGATAAACGCTGAAAAGGTGAAAGTCACAGGCAAAAAAGCGGAGTTCAAAGAGTATGACCACTATACGCATTTTCCCGGCGGTCATAAATACGTTAGTTTCGCTGATATGATGGACAAAAGGCCTGAAAGAGTTATCGAGCTTGCGGTTAAGAGAATGTTGCCTAAGAATAAGCTCGGGACGGCAATGCTCAAGAAGCTGAAAGTCTATCGCGGCCCAGAGCATGAGCACCAGGCACAGAAACCGGAAAAAATAGAATTGTTTTAAAAAACCGTGACTTGTCGCTCGTCGCCCGTCGCTCAAGACGCGGGGCACGAGACACGAATATATATACAAGATACAAGATACGAGGAAAAAATTATGGCAGAAGAAAAAGCTGAAATTAGCCTGGATATCGGCTCGGAGGCCCCTGTGTCAGATGCGCCAGCGGCGCCAGCGGTTTCTACGGTTCCAGAGAGAAAAAGAAAGGCCGACAAAGGTGGATTCCACTGGGGTACCGGCAGAAGGAAAAGCTCTGTCGCCAGAGTCAGGATCAAACCAGGCGATGGTAAGATGATCGTTAACAAGAAGGAGCTGAGCGACTATTTTCCAAGAAAGCAGGATCAGAATTCGGTTGTTTCGCCTTTAAAAGCAGTTGAAGCTGAAAAGGTGTTTGACATCTTTATTAATGTCAAGGGCGGCGGTTCGACAGGCCAATCAGGTGCATCCAAGCTCGGTATTGCCAGGGCTTTGAGAAATTATGACGAGAATTATATCCAGGCCCTGCGTGACGGCGGATTTCTTACCCGTGACGGCAGAATGGTCGAAAGAAAGAAGCCCGGACAAAAGGGGGCAAGAAAGAGGTTCCAGTTCTCGAAACGTTAATTTGCAAAATTTGTTTTCAAAGATTACAATGGCCGCCGAGAAGAATCTTGGCGGCTTTTTTTATAAGGAGAAAAAGCTATGGTACGTGTTGCGATAATTGGGGCAAGTGGGTATACCGGTGCTGAATCGATAGAGATATTGCTGTGTCACGACAAGGCGGAGCTGACATATCTGACGGCTCTGCCCGAAGAGTGCGGGGCGGTAGCTGAGATCTTTGGGCAGTTCAAGGGGCGTTGCGATTCTGTAGTAGAGCCTTTGGATATGGATAAGCTCTCCAGTATGGCTGACGTGGCTTTGTGCTGTTTGCCTCACAAAGTTTCGATGGGTTTTGTCCCGAAATTATTAGAGGCAGGCTTGAAGGTTATCGACTTCAGTGCCGACTACAGGATCAAGGATGTTGCGGTTTACGAAAAGTATTACGAGGTAGAGCATACCGATACAGCCAACTTAGAAAGGTCAGCCTACGGTCTGCCGGAACTATTCCGTGAGCAGATCAAAGGAGCAAGCCTTATAGCCAATCCGGGTTGCTTCCCAACTGGTGCAATACTTGCGATAGCTCCATTATTAAAAGAAGGACTGATCGAGACAGATTCGATAATCGATAATGCTGTAACAGGGGCCAGCGGCGCAGGCAAAAACCCTTCGAGCGTTTTTCATTTTCCGAATATGAACGAAAACATTTTTGCCTATGGTATCGGCGTTCACCGTCACATGCCGGAGATGGAACAGATCGCCAGCGAGGTCGCGGGCAGTGAAGTTAATTTACTGTTCCAGCCGCACGTTGCCGCATTTGACCGAGGAATTCTTTCGAGTCTTTATTGTAAGCCAACCGGCAAAGTTACGAGCGAACAGTTGGCAACGCTTTATAAGGATTTTTATAGTGCTGAGCCTTTTGTACAGGTATGCAAAGGTTCGCCGGCTCTTAAGAATGTGGCAGGCACGAATTATTGCCATGTTTTCCCAACGGTTGCCAGGGAAATGATAGTATGTTTTTCCGCGATCGATAACCTTGTCAAGGGCGCTTCGGGACAGGCGATACAGAACATGAATATCATTTTCGGCCTTGAAGAAACCCTCGGCCTGAAATAGATAACAAGAAACTTTGCAGAAGAGTATGAGCAATGGATAAGTATCGTATATACGTTGATGAGGTTGGCAATCCGGACCTTGAAAATTCGGATAATCCGAATCACCGTTTTTTAAGTCTGACCGGTGTAATAATCAAGCTTGATTATGTTGCCTCGACATTACAGCCACAGTTGGAATCCCTTAAAAAAGAATTTTTTGATGCTCATCCCGATGAACCTTTTATTTTTCATCGCAAAGAGCTACTTGGTGCGAGGTATCCGTTTACTGTTCTTAAGGATGGTTCGACTAGAGAGAGATTTGATAAAAAACTGCTTAGCCTGTTTCTCAACTGGGATTATCAGGTTATAACAGTATGCATTGACAAAAAAGTCTATAAGGAAACCTATAGTACATGGCGACATGATCCTTACCATTATTGTCTGGCGGTAATGCTGGAAAGATATGTATTTTTTCTTGACACAAAAAATGCCTGCGGAGATGTAATGGCTGAGTCCAGAGGAGGCAAAGAGGACCGCCGTCTTAAAAATTCATTCACCGGGCTTTACCATAGAGGGACAGAATACATTTCATCTGAACGTTTTAGTACACGATTTACAAGTTGCCAGTTGAAAGTTAAAAACAAATCCAATAATATTGCGGGTTTACAACTCGCGGATTTATTAGCTCATCCTAGTCGAAACGAAATACTTGTTGCAAATAACCACAAAAGTGTGAAACTTAGGGTATTTGGCAGTAAAATCGTGGATATATTACAGGAAAAATATTATCGTAAAGGAACAACTGTATATGGTAAAAAAATGCTTCCTTAGGCGCATAAAAAAAGGCCCCAAAGGGCCCGATGGCTAAGCCATCCACCTCCGCAAAAACGGATTAGTATTATTATCGGCAATGAGAAGGATAAAGTCAAGGTTTTTTTTGATAAATTTAATTAATGTAAGTACTGCAGAATAAAGGTTATAAATCATGACTAGTGGTAAACTTAAAATTGCGATATGTCAATTTGCGGTTGGCGGTTCTATAAAGAGAAACGCCAGGCAGATCCGCTCGCAGATGCAGAAGGCTCGCAAGGGCAAGGCTGACATCGTACATTTTCCCGAATGCGCTCTTAGCGGCTATATGGGTACCGATTTCCCCTCGTTCAGGAATTACAACTGGGAATTGTTGCGTGATGAAACCCAAAGTATTCTCGCTCTTGCGAAGAAATTGAAGTTGTGCGTGGTGCTGGGCAGTTCGCATCGGTTGACCGAGCCGAATAAGCCTCACAACTGTTTATATCTGATAAGCCCTGACGGGAAAATTGTTGACCGTTACGATAAGCGTTTCTGCACCCCCGGCGACCTGAAGCACTTTACCGCTGGCAGCAAATTCGTAACATTTAACATTAAAGGCGTCAAGTGCGCACTGCTGATCTGTTATGATCTGCGCTTCCCGGAACTCTACAGGCAGCTTTGGAAGCAGGGCGTTCAATGTATTTTTCAGTCGTTTTACAATGCCCACCAGAAAGGCCCGAGTATACACTCAGAGATCATGCGGCAGACAATGCAGTGCAGGGCGGCGACAAATTATTTCTGGATAAGTATGACAAATCCGAGCGGATATTATTCGCCTTATCCATCGTGCTTTATCCAGCCCGACGGCAGGATAATCGCTCGGCTAAAATCCCATCGAGCAGGAGTAATGGTTAATACCGTCGATACGAAAAGAAAATTCTACGACGCACCGGGTGATTTTAAAAAATTAGCGGTAGCGGGAAAACTAAGTAGCGGCCCAGCAGCCGATACGGATCCGCGATCAAAGAACAGGAAGGTTTTTTAGTAATGGCAAATAACACAGTTACAGCGGCAAAAGGTTTTGAGGCGGCTGGGGTCAGCTGCGGGGTTAAGAGGTCAGGTAAGGCGGATCTGGGGTTGATCTACTGCGCGACAGGTGCAAAGACAGCGGCGGTTTTTACCACTAATAAAATTGTGTCAGCGGCGGTAACCGTTTGTAAAGAGCATGTTAAGA
This sequence comes from Planctomycetota bacterium, assembly GCA_042569785.1. Taxonomy (GTDB): domain Bacteria; phylum Planctomycetota; class Phycisphaerae; order Sedimentisphaerales; family Anaerobacaceae; genus JBHPGW01. Next base: position 9,854 of record JBHPGW010000013.1, read on the forward strand.
GCCGTGACATTTTGGCGGTGGTAGTCAATTCCGGTAATGCGAACGCATGCACAGGCAGGCAGGGATTCAATAACGCTGTCAAAATGTGCGCCGAAACCGCTAAAAAAATATCGGTGAAAAATAATCAGGTTCTCGTCGCTTCAACGGGCATTATTGGAGAGCAGATACCGATCGAAAAAATAACCGCCGGTATTTCCAAAGCAGCAGCTAAACTATCAACGTCACCAGCGTCAGGTTTATCATTTGCCAAAGCGATAATGACCACCGATACAAAACCAAAGCAGGCTGTTCGTCGAATTGAGATCTCCGGCAAAAAGATCGTCATCGCCGGCACGACCAAAGGCGCCGGCATGATAGGGCCTAACATGGCGACTACGCTTTGCTTTATTACAACCGATGCCGCGATCAGTAAGCCTTTACTGGCCAAGGCTCTCAAGGGTGCGATCGGCAATTCGCTTAACAAACTGACGGTGGATATTCACCAGAGTACTAACGATACCGCGATGATCCTTGCTTCTGGTTTAGCGGGCAATCGTCCGATCACGAGCCGGTGTCCTCGATATAAGAAGTTCGCTCGTGTACTGACGGATTTATGCGACGACTTGGCCAGGCAGATGGCTTTGGATGCCGAAGGTGCTACGCGGATGTTCAAGGTAGTTGTCAAAGCGGCAGCCACTAAGTCAGACGCCTCCAAAGCCGCCCGCGCTATAGCGAATTATCCACTCGTAAAATGTGCCGTCAATGGTGCTGACCCTAACTGGGGCAGGATCATTTGCGCGGTAGGTTCATGCGGGGTGAAACTCAAAGAAGAAAGAATCACCTGTAAGATCGGCGATGTTACCGTATTTAGCAACGGCAAGCCCACAAAATTCAACGCCAAAAAAGCAAGCAGGATCATCTCAAAAGCTGAACATACGATAACCGTCAGTCTTGGCGCGGGAAAAGCGGAAGATTTCTGTTACGGCTGCGACCTCAGTAAAGGATATGTGACGATTAACGCCGATTATCATACTTAAAACGGCACCTGTGATTTGTTTTTTATCTTTTTACTGATAAAGTATTTGCAAAGCATCGGCCGATAACTAAACTACAGTCAGTTTTCATTATCGTTATGGATAACATTTTCTGGTCAACTTTTAAAGGAGTGAAAAAATGAAAATTCTTAAGAACCCCATGGCGTTTTTAGTAATGGTTTTTGCCGTTGCGCCAGCGGCAATGGCAGGTCAATCATCAGCGACAGCCTGGAAGTCAGTATTAGCGGCTGGTATTCCATCGGCTTGGTGGATCGCACCAATCGCTTCGGTTGTTGCGTTGATCATCGCGTTTTTCTTCTATAAGAGGATGATGGCTGACCCGGAGGGCAATGAAACAATGGTCACTATCGCCGGCCATGTCAGAGAGGGTGCATACGCATATCTGTTCAGCCAGTATAAGGTCGTAGCTTTTGTTTTTATTTTACTGTTCATCGTTTTCGCGGGGCTGGCCTATGCGGGAATTCAAAACCCATTTGTGCCGGTGGCGTTTTTAACGGCAGGCTTCTTTAGTGCACTTTGCGGTTTCTTAGGAATGAAGACCGCGACGAATGCTTCTTCAAGAACCGCGCAAGGCGCGACAAAGAGTCTTAACAGTGCTCTGCAGGTCGCGTTTCGTTCCGGTGCTGTTATGGGGCTGATAGTAGTTGGTTTCGGTTTGCTCAATATTACCCTTTGGTATCTGCTTCTTGATAAGCTCGTATATACCGCTGAGCACATGCAGAACGGCCTGGAAATGTTCGGCCTTACGCTGGTCAAAGCAGGTATGGGCTCCGACCAGAAACTCATCGAGATCACAACTACTATGGTGACATTTGGAATGGGTGCTTCTACTCAGGCTCTGTTCGCTCGTGTTGGAGGCGGGATCTTTACAAAAGCTGCCGACGTCGGTGCCGATTTGGTTGGTAAAGTCGAAGCCGGCATCCCCGAAGACGACCCACGTAACCCCGCCACTATCGCAGACAATGTTGGCGACAATGTTGGTGATGTAGCTGGTATGGGTGCCGATCTGTTCGAGAGTTATTGCGGTTCGATCCTGGCAACGGCGGCTCTTGGAGCGGCTTTGTCGGTTGGCGTTCTGGCAGGAAAAGGAATGGATCCTTTAAAGGCAGTTCTGGCACCGACACTTGTTGCTGGTATCGGAATTGTACTTTCTATCGTGGGTATCTTTCTGGTTCGCTGTAAGGAAGGGGCGACTCAGAAGAATCTGCTAAGTGCTCTCTTGACAGGAACATTGACCAGCACCGTATTGATCATTGGTGCTGTTGCCGTACTGGCAGGTATGGACTGGATTAGTTGGGGTATTTTCGGTTCGGTCGTTTCAGGCCTGGTCGCTGGTGTCTTGATCGGACAGTTCACAGAATATTATACTTCCCCGGAATTTTCGCCGACAAAGAGTATTGCCGCCGAAGCTAAAATGGGTGCGGCTACGACAATCATAAACGGCCTGGCAACGGGTATGTATTCTTGTGCTCTGCCCGTAATTACGATCGTAGCCTGCATTCTTTGCGCGTTTGGTTTTGCCGGCGGGTTCACTAATGTCGCGTTAGGCCTGTACGGTATCGGCTTTGCCGCGGTTGGTATGCTCTCAACACTGGGTATTACCCTGGCAACTGATGCTTACGGCCCGATCGCCGACAATGCGGGCGGAAACGCTGAAATGTCAGGACTCGGCGAAGAAGTTCGAGAAAGAACAGACGCACTCGATTCGCTCGGCAACACTACCGCGGCTACCGGTAAGGGCTTTGCGATAGGCTCTGCTGCCTTGACCGCTATGGCACTATTGGCAGCGCTGATCGAAAGTATCCGTATGTGGATCGGCAGACTGGCAGTTGAAAATGGAGGCATCTATACGGTCGGCGCGACCAGGTTTTTCAAAGGCGCTGAAAATCAGATCGAAGGCGCGATTAATGTCACTACCGCTACCTTAGCCGATTTTGTATTAGCCTATGACCTCAGTATCATGAACCCAAAACTTATCTGCGGACTTTTTGTCGGCGCGATGATGGCCTTTCTCTTCTGTGCGATGACCATGAAAGCCGTTGGCAAAACCGCAGGCGATATGGTTGAAGAGGTACGCAGACAGTTCAGAGAGATACCTGGAATTATGGAAGGCACGGGCCAGCCTGATTACGCTCGTTGCGTTGCAATTTCCACTAAGGGTGCCCAAAGAGAAATGATCATCCCGTCACTTCTGGCAATATTTGTCCCGGTCATCGGAGGACTTGTGCTCGGAGTAGCTGGGCTAATGGGTCTGCTCGCTGGCGGACTTAGTTGCGGCTTCGTACTGGCAGTTGCCTTGAACAACGCAGGCGGTGCATGGGATAACGCCAAAAAGTTTATCGAGCAGGGTAACTTCGGCGGAAAAGGCTCTGATGCCCACAAGGCTGCGGTAATTGGTGACACAGTTGGCGATCCATTCAAGGATACTTCCGGGCCGAGCCTGAACATCCTCATCAAGCTCATGAGCATGGTCAGCGTCGTTTTTGCGGGCGTGATCGTTAAGTTCTCGCCGATCATTGGCGAATGGCTGCACATGGGTAACTAACCCAATTTTCCTGCGGACTTGACTTTAACCGCAATTGAATGTAATCTATAAGGGTGGTCTTTAAAACAGGCCACCCTTTTTTATTTAGCAAAACACTTACGAGGTTTTAATTTGACAAAGAACACGAAACACGAAACCAGAGATTTCGCATTGGCAGCGGCTAAGTTGGCCGCCGACAGCCATTGCACTGAAATTGTTGTTATGGACCTCAAAGGTAAATCCCCTGCGACCGATTTTTTTGTAATTGCTACGGGAACAAGCAACAGGCAGATGCGATCCGTAGCCGATGAGATTAGCGACGAAGCCAGAAAAAGGGGCCTCCAGCGATTCGGCAGGGCAGGCTACGAACAGGCCCGCTGGATACTGCTCGATTACGTTGATATAGTCTTCCATATCTTCGACGACGAATACCGCGACTACTACGACCTCGAACTGCTCTGGGGAGACGCGGAAAAAATAACTCTTGATCAGTAGGATGCTATGAAACCGGTTGTCGATATACTTGAAAAACGAATATCCGATGCAATGACGGTCGCTACAGGGCAAGAAAACTGCTCAGCTATCGTCAAGCCTGCCGCTGACCCTAAATTTGGCGACTATCAGGCTAATGGCGTGATGGCACTGGCCAAGAAATTAAAAAACAATCCTCGCAAACTCGCAGAACAAATTGTCGAAAAACTCGACTTGACCGATATCTGTGACGAACCTGAAATTGCAGGACCGGGTTTTATTAACCTGAGATTGAAGCCGGGCTTTTTGGCAAGTTCTCTCCTTGAGATCAACGCTGAGCCCGAAAACATGGCTGTAGAAAAACTTGAACACGCGGAAACAGTTGTTGTTGATTTTTCCGGCCCTAACATCGCAAAGCAAATGCACGTCGGTCATCTGCGAAGTACGATCATAGGCGACTGCATCTGCAGAATACTCGAATTTCTCGGCCACAACGTTATCAGGCAAAACCATATCGGCGACTGGGGTACGCAATTTGGAATGTTGATCGCCTGGCTAAAGCAGGAATCACCGCAGGTTATTGATAACTCCGAATCGGTGCATATAGGCGACTTGGAGCAGTTTTATAAAAACGCAAAAGCCCTGTGCGATGAAGACGCCGATTTTGCTGAATCCGCTCGTAAAGAAGTTACAAAACTGCACAACCATGACCAGCAGACATTAACAGTATGGCAGCATATCGTCGATGAGTCACGCAGGCACTATCAGCCGATCTACGAAACTCTTGGAGTTGGCCTGCATAAGGAAAACGAGCGAGGTGAAAGTTTCTACGCTGAAAAGCTTTCCGGAGTTGTAGGGGAATTGGAAAATAAAAATATCGCCGAAGAATCCGACGGTGCGGTTTGTGTTTTTCCTGAGGGCTTCAAAAATAAAGACGATGAGCCTTTGCCCTTTATTATTCGCAAATCTGACGGAGCGTTTTTATATGCCACCACCGATTTGGCTGCACTTCAATATCGCATCAATGAATTGAAGGTTAAGAGAATAATTTACGTAACCGACGCTCGGCAGAAGTTGCATTTTGAAATGCTCTTTGCCTCTGCGAAAATGGCTGGGTGGGTAGGTGACGATATTGCGCTTTCTCATGTAATGTTCGGGATGGTATTGGGTGAGGACAATCGTCCTTTCAAAACGCGCTCTGGTGAAAATGTAAAGCTAAGCGACCTGCTCGCAGAAGCCGTCGACCGTGCCAGGCAAATAGTCCAAGAAAAGAACCCTGAGCTCTCTACAGAACAAAAAGACAATATCGCAAACGCCGTTGGGATCGGCGCTGTCAAGTATGCCGACTATTCCAACAACCGCACCAGCGATTACATTTTCAGCTATGACCGAATGCTCGCGATGGAGGGCAATACCGCTCCATATATGCAGTACGCTTACGCCAGGATCAAGTCGATCGAGCGCAAGGCTCAAACCAAAGACGTGGATATTGAGACCGAATTGGCCGACCTTGATAAATTAAGTTTAACAGAATCAGCTGAGCTGGATCTGGCAAAGTATCTGGTTCGTTATGGCGAAGTGATCAGGTCGGTTGTCGATGACTATCGTCCCAACTACCTGACGCAGTATCTTTACGAACTGGCCCAGAAGTTCAGCACATTTTACACTAACTGTCCGGTACTGATCGCCGAGCCTGATAAAAGACCGACCAGGCTTTTGCTTTGCGACCTGACCGCAAGAACTATCAAGCACGGCCTAACAAAACTTTTAGGTATCGAAGTTGTCGAGCAAATGTAAAAGGGTCGATCTATGAAAATCGTGGAGATGTCTTTCAGCGTAAACAGTAAAGATCGCAATCAGATGATCAATGTCACCAGCCAGGTATTCTCGATCGTCAGTCAGGTCGGAATCACAAATGGCCAGGCGACAGTTTATTGTCCGCATACAACCGCTGCTATAACCATAAATGAAAACGCCGACCCCGATGTCCCGCATGACATACTTTTAACACTTTCCGATTTATTTCCTCAGGCTCGTCCAGACTATCGACATTGTGAAGGCAATTCCGATGCCCATTGCAAAAGTTCACTCGTAGGCGCCAGCGAACAGGTTTTGATAACGAACGGCCAACTCAACCTTGGCACCTGGCAGGGAATTTTCTTCTGTGAATTTGACGGACCGCGAACCAGAAAAGTGATCGTCCAGGTCAGCGGAGAATAATATTTAGCCTCTACCAAAGTGATAGTAAAATCCCCATGGCTATTATTCGTATTATTCGAGAAAAATCCGCGCATAAAATAGGCGAGGTGGTGGAACCGGCTGGGGGGGAAACCGGTGAACCACACTGCCTCGCCGAGGTTCAGAAGCTGCTCAAAGCAGCATTATTACAATAATTACAACTGAATTTAAAATTAACTGCGCAAACTGTCAATTAAAAAAACCCAATAAGAATCTCTCGAAGAACTCCATCCGTTCTACTATACAACCCAATACGACTAATATACACGTTTTGCAGAAAAAATGCAAGCAAAAAATTCCATTTTTTCGGTTTTTTTACCATTCCGGCAATCGGCCTTAGATTCAAAAAAACACTATCTTTTTTACATAAAAGCTGGCCAAAGAAGCCCCAAATTGATAATCTACATAGATATTTATCGGCCAATTAATAGAAACCGTTTAACCGAGTATTTGAGTTATCGATATATGTCAAAAATTTCTGAGAATTTAAAACGTATAACTGAGACGATTCATTCAGCTTGTGATCGAGCCGCAAAAGATCCTCAGCAGTTAAAACTGGTCGTTGTAACCAAATCAGCGGATGTTGAGGCCATAGAGCAGGTAGTTCGTTGCGGCTTTACCTATCTTGGAGAGAACCGTGTTCAGCAGCTAAAACGCGTCTCCGCGCATATAGACAATTTTCTCAAAGCCAACCCGGAAGTGCCGCAGAATATCGATTGGCACATGATCGGACATCTCCAGAGGAACAAGGTTCAGCAGGTTCTGCCGATAACGGCGTTAATTCATTCGGTCGATACTCTGCGTCTGGCTGAAGAAATTAGTATTGCTGCAGAGAAACTGAATTTATACCCAAGGGTGCTTTTACAGGTCAACACTTCGAATGAGCCGCAAAAGTACGGTGTTCCGGTAGGAGCAGCCATTCATTTGGCTGAACAAATTATGACTATGCCGAATTTAAAAGTAGCAGGGTTGATGACGATGGCACCGCTGACAAAAAATAAGGACAGGATTCGCAGTTGTTTTGTAAGAGCAAGAGAATTGTTCCTCGAGATGAAGGGTGAAAAGGTAGTAGGTACGGAATTTACCGAACTGAGCATGGGAATGAGCAGCGATTACCAAATTGCCATCGAAGAAGGATCCACAATACTGCGTATAGGCTCAGCGATCTTTGCCAGCTGAATATGAAAAAGAACTTAACATTAATCACGATCTTTTCAGCTATTGTACTTTTGGTCTTAGCTGCGTTAATAAAAAAAACAACTGCTGTCGATAAAAATGAATTGATCATATTTCACGCTGGAAGCCTGGCTGTACCATTCAAGCAGATATGCGAAGAGTTCAGCAGGACCGATCCATCTGTCAATATTTCCTGCGAAGCTGCGGGCAGCCGTATTTGCGCACGGAAAATAACGGACCTGAACCGTCCATGCGACATCATGGCAAGTGCCGATTATACAGTTATCGATACACTGCTTATCCCCAAACACGCTGATTTTAATATTAAATTCGCGAGCAACCAGATGGTCATCGCCTTTCATGAAAATTCAGCTATAGCCAGGCAGATAAATAAAAACAACTGGTTTGAAATTCTACTAAAAAAAAACGTTGCTTTTGGCAGGAGCGATCCTAATTCGGACCCTTGTGGATATCGCTCGGTGTTTGTAATGAAATTAGCCGAAAAATATTATAACCGACCTGGTCTTGCTGTTGAGATGGCAGGTAAGGACCAGAAATACATTCGGCCCAAAGAAGTCGATTTGTTAGCTCTGCTTGAGGCAGGTGAACTTGACTATATTTTCATCTATCGCTCTGTTGCAAAGCAGCATGGGCTGAAAATTTTAACATTGCCCGACCAGATCAACCTAAGTAACGCCGAGTTTGCCGATTTTTATAAAACCGCTTCAATACGATTGACAGGCAAACGTCCGGGTGAGTTTATAACCAAAAAGGCGCAGCCAATACTCTATGGCGTGACCATACCCAAAAATGCGTCTAACCGTGAACTTGCTGAGAGGTTTTTGAAGTTTTTACTTGATCCTGGTAAAGGCGGCGTGATCCTCGAAAAGAACGGCCAGAATTTTATAGCTTCTTCGTTTATGAATAAATGATGCGCAATACGCAATACAAAATACACTCGATGAAATATGAACCGATGTCGCTTATATTTATGGCAATGGGCGGCCTTGTATTGCTGTTCATTATCGCTCCGCTTGTGAACATGTTCCTGAATTGTTCGCCAACCGACCTTGTCGAGACTGCCAAAGATACGCAAGTGAGAAACAGTATCTACCTTACGCTCTGGACCTCAATGGCAGCAACGCTCATTGCTGCTATCGCTGCCATCCCATTTTCATATCTGTTGGCGAGAAAAGATTTTCCATTAAAGCCCATGGTATGTGCGCTTATAAATCTGCCGGTAGTCATACCACACTCGGCGGCAGGCATAGCGCTGTTGGGCCTGTTTTCACGCAACGGTTTTTTCGGCAAGAGCGGTTTCGGCTTTGTTGGGACAAACGCTGGGATAATGACAGCTATGGCATTTGTCAGCATACCTTTCCTTTTAAATGCCGCAAGAGATGGCTTTGCTGCCGTCGATATTAGACTCGAAAAAGCCGCCTTGAATCTGGGTGCAAGTCCAATAAGAGTTTTTCTAACGATCGCCCTTCCGCTGGCCGCACGCTCGATACTATCTGGATTGGTACTGATGTGGGCAAGAGGAATGAGCGAGTTTGGAGCTGTTATGATTATCGCATATCGTCCTATGATAACACCTGTTTTGATATACGAACGCTTCGGAGCTTTCGGCTTGAAATACGCTCGGCCGGTAGCGGTGCTTTTCGTTTTAATATGCCTGGTCTTTTTCATTATTTTGCGACTTTTGGCAAGAGGAAAAAACAATGCTTAGCGTCAAAGCAATTAACATCTCGTTAGGCAACCTGGCGATATGCGATGTATCCTTTGAGGTAGAGAAGGGCCAGTATTTTGTTCTGCTCGGAGCCTCCGGAGTCGGCAAAACCGTATTGCTCGAGACGATCGCAGGTCTGAACCAGCCTCACAAAGGACATATCTTTCTAAACGGAGAAGATATAACCGGCAAAAAGATCAACAAGCGAAAGATCGCAATGGTATTCCAGGACAACACACTTTTTCCACACCTGGACGTTTACGACAATATCGCTTATCCTTTACGATGCAAAGGATACCGTGACAGGCAAATTCACAAACGTGTTTCTTCCCTTGCCGAAGATTTTACGGTGACCGCTCTTCTTAAACGCGACGTTAAGACCCTTTCCGGCGGCGAGAGCCAGCGTATCTGCCTGGCACGCGCACTGGCTTCTGAGCCTGAATGTCTTCTACTCGATGAGCCGATATCGTCACTGGACGTAAAAGCCAGGCCAGAGATCAGGGCCCTTTTGAGAGAGATCAACCGTAACGGCCAAACAATAGTCCATGTAACTCATGATTATACAGAAGCCGTTTCGTTGGGCACACATATTGCTGTTATGGAGAATGGACGGATCGCCCAGTCAGGCACACCCCAGCAGGTTTTCCTGCACCCGCAGTCAGAATTTGTCGCCAATTTTGTAGGCATCAAAAACTTCTTTAAAGGAAAACTCGAAAAACCGGAGACTTCATCGAACACAAAAATATTCACTTGTGACAAACTCAGCTTTTCCGTCCTCACAGACAATCCCGCGGGATATGGCCAAATCTGTATCAGAAGCGAAGACGTAACGGTCGGCAAAACAAAAAGCCCAGGTAGTGCGCGCAATAATTTCCACGGTACAATAATCGATATTATCCCCGCCGGCATCGCCGTAGAGGTAATCGTTGATATCGGCCTGAAGATCGCAGCACTGATAACTGCTGAATCGGTAGATAAGTTAGAACTAAATTGCGGCAAAAATGTATGGGTCAGCTTCAAAGCCGCCGCCATAAAATATATAGAACAAGAACGATTATGAAAAATTCCCAATAAAATACCTGCAGGTGTGGTCGAAATTAAGGAGGACAAGACAGTTGCTCGTTGACGGATTTAATAGAAAAATAAATTATTTAAGAATATCGGTGACAGACCGCTGCAATCATCGCTGTATCTATTGCATGCCAAAAACACCATTTACGCACAAAAACCACTCTGATATTCTCACCTATGAGCAGATAGGCGGTTTCGTTGAAGTCGCCGCAAAGATGGGTATAACAAAAATCAGGCTCACCGGCGGCGAACCGCTCGTGCGAAAAAACATCGAGCAGTTGATTAGAAAGCTGGCCGATATTGACAGCATCAACGAGCTTTGCATGACGACCAATGGAACTTTGTTGGTGCAAAAAGCAAAACTATTGAAAAAGGCCGGCCTTGGACGTGTCAATATCTCGATAGATTCTCTCGATGAGAACAGATATCAAGAACTAACTCGTGGCGGAAATCTCCAGCATGCTCTTGCTGGTGTTGACGCCGCGATAAAAGCGGCCCTTACCCCGATAAAAATTAATATGGTTATCCTCGAAGAGACTACCGAAAAAGAAATTGAAACGATGACAAGGTTCTGTGAAAAAAATAGTTTACAGCTTCAAAAAATAATGCAGTTCTCACTTTACGACAGAGACAATTTGAGCAAGCGTTTCAACACCCGGCGTCCACCGAAATGCGCCGACTGTAACAGGCTCAGACTTACCGCTGACGGATACTTAAAGCCGTGTCTTTTTTCTGACGGTGAGATAAAAATTGATTTTAATAATATTGCTGATTCAATACGCCAGGCAGTGTTACGCAAACCAAAAAACGGTATCTCGTGCCATAACAGGCTCATGAACCAGATTGGTGGCTGATATGACAGATAAAAACAGTTAAAAAAGGCGGGAGGTAAAAATGGCGAATATAAAAGGCAGGATAAAAGCGATATCGATCTCGGAAGAAAAGGGTACGCGCAAACATAATGTCGGCGGCGCCGAACTGAAAATAAATTCAGGATTGACAGGTGACGCACACGCTGGAAATTGGCACAGACAAGTGAGCCTGCTCGCATGGGAGTCTATCGAAAAAATGCGGGCTAAAGGCCCGGACTTAAAAACCGGGGATTTTGCAGAAAACATCACCACCGAAGGAATCGACTTACAGGCTTTAAATCTTGGCAGCAAGATAAGACTTGGCCCCATTGCCGAGATACAGGTTACACAGTTCGGGAAACAATGTAACCATAAATGCGAAATATTAAAACTCGTTGGCCAGTGCATTATGCCCAAAGAAGGGATCTTCGCCAAAGTGATCAAACCAGGAAGAATCCAAACCAACGACTCAATGGAGGTGATCGATGATTAAAGTTGCGATATTAACCGTTAGCGATACCTGTTCAAAAGGACAGAGACCCGACCTCAGCGGACCAATCCTTAAAGACGCCCTCGATGCAAAAATATACCAGGTTTGTGATTATAAAGTCGTACCCGACAACCACGAATCTATCGCTAAAGAACTGACCCGCTTTGCGGATGAAAAAAAACTCGATATAGTATTAACTACCGGCGGCACCGGACTTGGCCCAAGGGATGTTACTCCGGAAGCTACCGCTGAGATAAGTTCAAAAATGGTGCCGGGACTGGCTGAAATTATAAGGCGGGAAGGGCTGAAAAAAACAAGAAACGCTTTACTCTCGCGAGCGGTGGCCGGTATTCGGGGCGGCACCCTCATTATTAATCTGCCGGGCAGTCCAAAAGGTGCCAAAGAATCAATCGAGGCGATAATGGATGTTCTACCCCACGCAAAAAAAATGATGCAAGGCCAAGGTCACGATTAAACAGCCCAAACTAATACCATACCGTAATGATAATATTATGCTCGGTCTTTTTTCCGACTAACATACCTGTAGTAGCATTAGTGTGCTTGATAACCACATCTGGATTCGCTTTGAGCCAATTGTTGATTTGTTCGTCAAGAAAATCGATACTGCCGACATGCAGCTTTGTAAAGAAAGTCTTAATTCCCGTTATGCGGTCAGAAGAAGCCAGTTTCTCTTTCGCTTTCTTTATTGGCTTGGCCTTGAGACTTGGCACAGAAAATTCCGCTGTACTGTTACCGCCAAGATTCAACGGCGAATGAGAAACCTTTGAATCACCAGCATTATCGGAGTCATCAAACGGGATCGGCTCGATCGGTGTATCGCCAAACGAGATCGGCTCTTCATCTGGTGTCCGAGCACCGGAATTACTGCCATCAATATTATCCATAAACTATTCTCCCTCTTGAGATTCTGCTTTGGCTTCCGCCTCGGCTTTGGCCTTTAAGGCCGCCTCAGTCTCTGACTTGGCTTTTGCCGTTTCTGCCTTGGCCTGAGCCACTTTGGCTTCTAACCTCTCATTTTCACTTTCCACGTTTTCGGCTCGCTCGAGGGTCTCACGAAGATAACGCCTGCTTCTCATCTTAGCTCCCTGAATTGAGTCATGAACCTCTTGTTCTTTCAATGCTTTTTCCTCAAGCTCCTTTTGAGCCTCCACAGAACCGAACGGATCCATTATGATATTCTGTAAACTTTTTTCATATTTTGGAGTGGAGTGTTTTTTTTGTATATCCTCTACCATTTTTGCATATTCTATTCCACCGGAAGATATTGTTGGCGTGAGAATGAATATTACCTCTGTTGCACTTTCCTCAAAATCTTTACTGGAAAAGAATATTCCTATCAAAGGCAAGTCCTTAAAGAACGGTATACCCCTGATAACCGAGCGTTTTGTTGATTTGCGTATTCCACCTATTACAAGACTGTCACCGGGAGCTATTCGGTTTTCCTTTATATCTACGCTTCGTTCGGTAATAACCGAAGCCTGTGCTACACCTTCCGGCTTCGAAGAAGAACCAAGCTTTATCGATGTTTCCAGCCCAATTGAACCGTCGGAAAAGACATGCGGCGTAACTTCAAGTGAATCTTCTACCCATACGTATTCAGTAACGGAGTATGGGTCTCCACCTTGATTACTGACAAATTTCTGATGCGTTGCTTCTTCTCTGGATGTTACTTTTGCTCTTTGTCCATTGATTGTTTCAAGGGTTGGGTTCATCAGTATTTTCAAGTATCCTCTTGAGACCAGCATATCCACCACCGCTTTTATCTGGTGTCCTGTTTTGTCCCGAAAGAAACCTATATCTAATCCAAAAGTATCTCTTTTAGCCTCTCGTAATGCTGCTCCAGGAAAGGCAAGATTCTCTATCAGATTACCGCCTGCCTCAGTCCCAGTGGTTTTACCACTTGCCCAGATATCGCCGAGTATATTTTCAATCATAATTTTTGTTTGCCAGTCGGTAGTAACATCGGCGAATCTCTCAAGCACAATGCAATCGATGTTCACTTGTATAGGCGGAACATCCACGGTATGAAGAAATTCAAGTACTTCATCGACTTGACTTTCGTTTTTGCATTGGATGATAAGTTGATTAGTAGCGGGGTTTGGTGTTGTCTTGACACCCATCTGGTCATTTACAAGGCCGGCTAATTTGTCAACGGTATGGTTCTTTGTGAAGTAAAATAACTTAACGCCGCCATTGACTTTAATCCTCTGGGGTTCTTTGCGATAAAGTTCCGGCAGGGGATTCTCTATGTTCAGATTTTTCTCGATCTGGCCAAGTTCATCAAGGGTTCGACGAGTTTCAATTTCCGTAGTCTGTTTCTCGAAAAAATCCCCACACCCACAAATAAACAGCAAGGGCAATGCCGCTATGCAAATCCACCCTCGATGGTAATTCTTCCGCTTCTGGCAAAACATAAAGTTCCCAACTCTCCCAACCGCTTCTGACAAAACAGTATATACGACTATTTGCTCATCGGCAAGAAAAACCTCAAAAGAACCAGCAATGTCGCTGTAACCCATTGCCCAGCAAAAGTTTATGTGCCATTAACTTCTTCAGCCACGATCTTCGCAGCCGCAACGAGCTTGTCGCCCGCCTTGAGCTTGATCAACCGAACACCCTGTGTATTCCTGCCGATAGATCGGATCTCGTCAAGGCCCGTACGGATGATTATCCCATTGGCCGTGATCATCATCAGCTCATCTTTATACTGAACCGCCTTAAGAGCTACCACCTTACCATTTCGAGCCGTCGTCTTTATATTGATCAGCCCCACTCCGCCTCTGGTTTGCGACCTGTAATTATCAAGCCCCGTACGTTTGCCGTACCCCTTCTCACAAACCGTCAACAGAGCCGCCTTCTCTTCGGCGATAATCATATCGACTACTTCGTCACCGCCGCGTAGCCGGATCCCGATAACGCCGCGAGACACCCTGCCCATCGACCGTGCCTGCTGCTCATCAAAGCGGATCGTCATGCCATTACGGGTTCCGAGTACGACATGGTCCTGCCCGCTGGTCAGTGCAACACCGATAACGTCATCGCTGGGATCGAGCTTGATCGCAATAACTCCCGAAGTACGAGGATTGCCATAAGCGCTTAAGCGAGTCTTTTTCACAAGCCCATTTTTAGTAGCCATCACCAACTGCCGTTCACTGCCGTCTTCTTCAGGCTCAAAACTACTGACATTAATGATAGAAGCGATCTTCTGGCTACCCAGATTCAAAAGGTTAGCGATATTCCTGCCCCTGCTCTGCCTGGACATACTCGGAACATTATAAACTTTCAGCCAATAGCACTTGCCGCGGTTAGTAAATATCAGCAGATAGTCCAGCGTAGACGCCGTAAACAAATGCTCGATAAAGTCTCCCTCTTTGGTATCTGAACCGATTATACCCTTACCCCCTCTGCCCTGCTTACGGTAGGTATCCACCGGCATACGCTTGATATAGCCTGCATGGCTAACCGTTACAATTACCTCTTCGTCAGCTATCAGATCTTCGATCTCAAAATCCTCGACCTGAGCGGTGATCCGGGTTCGTCGTTTATCGCTGTACTTTTCTTTTATCTCATAGATATCTTCACGAATAATATCCAGTAGAACCTGCTCGTTCCCTAAGATAGCCTCATAACCTTCTATCTCTTCGATGAGCTTGGCATACTCTTTCGCCAGCTTTTCGATTTCCAGCCCCGTAAGCCTTTGCAGCTGCATCGTCAAAATAGCGTCAGTCTGAGGCCCGGTAAGGAACTGGTCGCTCTTGCTTTTGTCCTTGATAAAAGACTTAGGCAGGATCTTCTTAAGCGTTGCGGATTCGACCAATCGCAACGGTTTTTGCATAAGATTCAGTTTAGCCGTAGGAGCATCCGGTGACTTCTTTATGATCTCTATTATTTCATCGATGTCACTAACCGCAAGGATAAGACCTTCGAGAATATGGGCCCTGTTCTGGCACCGTTTCAGTAAAAACTGACTACGGCGACGAATTACAACTTTGCGATGATCGAGAAACAGCTCCAGCATCTGTTTGATATTGAGAGTTTCAGGCCGATTATTAACCAGCGCAATATTGGCTATCGCAAACGTTGTTTGCAAAGAGGTGTACCGGTACAGCTTATTGAGCACGATCTGATCGTCCGCTTCTCGTTTCAGATCGACAACAACCCGCAGCCCATGACGGTCAGATTCGTCCCGAACATCTGCGATCTCAGGGATCTGTCCGCCATGCACACAACTGGCGATCTTACTGACGATAGTCGTCTTGACGACCATATAAGGTATCTCAGTGATTACGATCCTGAGTCTGCCGTTTTTCGTTGTCTGGATATCGACTTTACCGCGAACTCGCAGATGACCTTTGCCCGTCGTATACGCGTCCTGGATTCCTTTCCTGCCGCATATAATTCCGCCCGTCGGAAAGTCAGGCCCAGGCAGGACCTTGAGTATATCCTTAAATCCGCAATCAGGATCATTGATAACAAGCAGCAAAGCATCACAGACTTCACCTACGTTATGCGGTGCCAGATTCGTCGCCATACCTACCGCGATACCAGTCGAACCGTTCACAAGAAGATTCGGAAATTTCGCCGGCAGTACCGTCGGCTCCGTACGAGTCTCGTCATAGTTCGGAACAAAGTCAACCGTGTCATATTTGAGATCGTCAAGCATCTCCATCGCGGGAGCCGTCATACGAGCCTCGGTATATCTCATTGCTGCAGGCGGGTCAGAATCGATACTCCCGAAGTTACCCTGAGGATTAACCATCTGATAACGCATATTCCATTCCTGGCCCATACGAACGAGCGTACCATACGTCGCCTGGTCACCATGAGGATGGTAGTTACCACCGGTATCACCAACGATCTTAGCGCATTTGCGGTGCTTACTTCGAGGACCGAGACTAAGATCGTTCATCGCAACCAGTATTCGACGCTGAGATGGCTTAAGCCCGTCACGAACATCGGGCAGCGCACGAGAGACAATAACGCTCATCGCGTAATTCAGATAGGAATTCTTTAGCTCATCGAGGATATGCATATCCTCGAACTTTTCTTGAAATAGCTCACTTTTTTTCATAAATTTTCTGATAGCCTAATGTAAGTTTTGAATTTGCTATAGATTAACCGCATTGGCCGTAAAAGTCAAGAATTGACCACTCCCATAACCACCTATTTTTTATTAAATTTCAGGCAATTGTTAGAAACTCATACGTTATTTTGCTTGACAGAGCCTCTGCAATATTTTCTAATGCCGGTTTCGTTTCTGCGATGTGTTTGCACTACAGAAACGGGTCGGTGCCCGAGTGGCTAAAGGGGATGGGCTGTAAACCCATTAGCGTGAGCTTTCGCTGGTTCGAATCCAGCCCGGCCCAATGATTTTCTCTCCCACAAACCTCTCAGATCAAAAGAATCTCAAAATTCTTCTTCTATAGCGGTCAGTTCTTCCCAGCGGCTGTAAGTGTTTTCAAGGTTGCTTGTAAGTGAATCGAGCTCAGCGGTTGCCTTACTGATAGTTTCGCCGTCCTGCTTGTAAAATGAAGGCTCTGCCATTTGTTCATGCAAAACCGCGATCCGCTCTTCCAGTTTTTCTATCAAAGCCGGCAGTCCTTTCAGTTCGCGTTTTTGATAGAAGTTCAATTTTACCGGCTTCTTTTTAGCGGGCCTTTCCTTTTTCTTCTTTGCGTTTTTCACCTCTTGCCGGCTCACTTCAATGTCTTTGCGTTGCCTCATCCAGTCGTCATAACCGCCGACATATTCAGCCACTTTCCCATCGCCTTCGAGCACGAGTGTACTTGTAACGACGTTATTTAGAAACGCACGGTCATGGCTCACCAGCAGAACCGTCCCCGGATACTCGATCAGCATATCCTCAAGCAGTTCCAGCGTCTCAACATCCAGATCATTTGTAGGCTCATCGAGCACAAGTACATTGGATGGCTGGGTGAATACTTTTGCTATCTGTAAGCGGTTGCGTTCTCCCCCGGAAAGTGTCGAGACCTTTTGCTTTGCCTGTTCCGCGTCGAAAAGAAAATCCGCCAGGTATGCGAAAACGTGCCTGCTCCTGCCATTGACCATTACCGAGCTGTATCCCTGCCCAATGTTATCGAGCAGAGTTTGATTCAGATCCAACTCTCTGTGGAGCTGATCGAAATAGGCGTATTGAACATTTGTCCCATGCTTTATCGTCCCGTTTGTTGGTGACAGTTTGTCAAGCAGCAGTTTCAATAGAGTTGTCTTCCCCTGGCCGTTAGGACCAATGACCCCAACCCTGTCGCCTCGAATAATAGTCGTTGTAAGGTCGCGTATGATAGGCTCAAGCCTGCCTGGCTCATAAGAAAAATCCACGTTCTTAGCTACTGTGACGATCTCTCCTGATCTGCGAGCGGCGTTTATCTCGATCCTGACACCTTTTTCCTGTTCACGTCTTTGGCTGCGTTTTACTCTCATTTTCCGCAGCGCCCTGACGCGCCCCTCATTACGTGTTCGTCTGGCTTTAACACCTTGTTTTAGCCACTGTTCCTCTCTGGCCAGTTTCTTGTCAAACTGGTTCCACTGGCTCTGTTCAGCATTGAGAAGCTGCTGCCTTCTTTTGAGATAATCTTCATAATCGCAGTCCCAGTTAAAGAGCCTGCCTCGATCAACTTCAATTATCCGGGTTGATATTTTTTTCAAAAACCTCCTGTCATGAGTGACAAAGAGCAGTGCCTTTTGACATCGTAAAAGAAAATCCTCAAGCCATCTTATCGAATCAACATCCAGATGGTTGGTAGGCTCATCGAGTATCAGCAGATCCGGCTCGGCAGCCAGTGCTTTGGCGGTCAGTACACGTCGTTTGAGACCGGCTGAAAGATCGTTAAATTGCAATTCGGGATCGATACCAGCTATCGAAAGCACGGTGTCAATAACGTTGAGCTTGTTCCACGAATCCAGCTTATCAAGTTCCTTGTGAAGCTGGCCCAATCGTTCGTCGTTATCTGAGTCGTGAGAGATATTATGATATTCGATCAAAAGCACCCCCGCCTGCCCCAATCCGCAGGCTACAACCTCGTAGACGGTGCCCTCTATACCCTCGGGAACAGACTGATCGAGCATTGCAACCCGCAGGTTCGGCTGACGCGTTATTTCTCCGCTGATGCGTTCGAATTCGCCCAGCACAAGCCGTAATAATGTAGACTTACCGCAACCGTTCCTGCCCAGCAGAGACACTCGCTCTCCGGGTTCGATCAGTAAGTTGGTACCCTCCAATAGTAAAGGCCCACCAAATCCAAAATTGACATCTCGCATTGCTATAAGCGGCATAGATCACTACTCCAACCTTATTCGATACTTTTTCATCTGCTTTGATAGCTCTTTAGCATCGCTTTGTACATACTTATTAAGTTCAGCCCAGAATTTCCTGCTATGATTTTTCACCTTAGTATGAACCAGCTCATGCACAAGAACATAGTCCTGTAGTTGTTCCGGCAGATAAGCAATATTAACATTCAAACTAATATTATTCTTAGCCGAACAGCTGCCCCATATCGTCCTTTGTTTTCGAATAGAGACACGGTTATAAGATAATTTATGCAGCCCGGCTAATTGTCCAAGCCTCGATACCAGCATCTGCCCAGCTTTGGCATCACAGATATCGCTGCTGTTCCTGGAGATGGACCGGTGTTCAGCTTCTATTTTTTTTATGCGGGCCACGCTCTTTTTTACCCATTCAAGATTTAAGATCAAATATCGCGTTGCTTTTTTTATTGAAACCATACGAGGAACTGTCACCCGGATCGGCTTGAATGGCTTAACGGTAATAGACAATCGTTTGGCCCTTTTGCTCCTGGCAAAGAGGACACCGCCAAATGGTTCAATTTCGAGAGTTGTTAAAGACATAAATATTATGGCCCTGCTGTATTGTGTGAGAATGACTTTACACGTTGGCAGGGAGAGGTTTTGTCTTTTTTGAAATTTCGTCGATAGCTGCTTTTACCCGGTCTTTTGCCGCATGGGTTTTCTTGAGAAGTTCACTGGTATCACCCGACCCTATTGCACGCAGCTTTTTGTACCTGCTTTCAAGCATATCCTCAGTCTTCATACGTTTAAGCTCTCGCAGGGTTTTAACCACATATTTCTCAACGTTGTAAACAGTGTCATGTATGTTGCGATGGGCCGCACCGAGAGGCTCTTCAATAACCGCATCGACCAGTTTAAGCTTTATCAAGTCCTTGCTCGTCAGCTTCAAAGCTTCCGCGGCCTCTGGCGCCCGCGAACCGTCACGCCACAAAATAGCCGCACAGCCTTCCGGCGAAATAACCGAATAATACGCATACTCAAGCATTGCCAATCTGTCACCAACGCCTATCCCCAATGCACCGCCGGAACCTCCTTCGCCTATACAGATACAGATAATCGGCACTCTCAAACGTGACATTTCCATCAGGTTAACAGCAATCGCCTGCGCTTGGCCTCGCTCTTCGGCGCCGATACCAGGATATGCGCCTGGTGTATCGATAAGCGTAACTATCGGGAGGTTATACTTCTCAGCCAGTTTCATTTTTATAATTGCTTTTCGATAACCCTCCGGATTCGAACATCCGAAATTGCAGCTGATCTTTTCCTTGGTATCCCTTCCTTTATTCTGGCCGACGACCATTACCTTTTGTCTGCCTATCTGTCCGAAACCTGTTATGATCGAACGGTCATCGCCGAAGCAGCGATCGCCGTGAAACTCGCGAAAATCCTTAACCATCAAATTGAGATAGTCACCGAGCAAAGGCCTTTTCGGATGGCGGGCAACCTGGACGGTTTGCCACGCGTTTAGGCTTGAGTAGATGTGTTTGAGTTCGGTGATCTGCTTTTTCTGAAGACGACGTATCTCCGCTGAATAATCGATACCTTTCACTGAACTGAGCTTTTTCAGTTCGTTGAGCTGACGGTCAAGGTCCGCTACCGTTTCTTCAAAATCGAGATAGTCACCGTTTTTTATATCTGTAAAATTATCCGGCATATTTGTTGTCCGAAAAAATAAACAATTCTTTCAATGGAAACGATTTCCATAAAAAAAACCTGCCCATCAGTAATCTGAGGCACAGCTTCGTTCCTGCCGTATCCATCGACACATTTATTATATATGCTGAAATATTACCATTTTCAGGCCACTAAAGCAAAGAAAAAAATTGACATCCAGACGATTTTATAATAGTTTTTATCGGCATTAAAAACTTGCTATTCTTTTGTAAGTCCACTTCCTTAAAGAAGTTAAGGCAAAAAAGGGGCGGAGGTTTATATCTTTTTTTATGTAGCGTAGGAGTGCAGGCCGGGGAAGATTTTCGACAGATTCACCCATAGTAAAGTTATCAGGATAACCGTTATTCCAGTTATGGCCCAGAGGCTGTTGATACGTGGGTGCTTCTTGCCGAACATGAAACGAAAATGAAAATATCCGACGTAGACAAGCCAGCTTGCCAGCGACCACAGTTCCTTAGGGTCCCACCCCCAATAGTCGCCCCATGCCAGTTTACCCCAGTAACTCCCGAGTATCAACCCGAGCGTCAATAAGGGAAAGCCTACACAGACCATTCGATAGGTTGCATCTTCTGCACAAAGAATTTGTCCATCCTGGCTATGTTCTTTACCAGCCAATTGAAATATAGCCTGAACCCCCGCCTTTGCCATGAAGATATAACTGAGCATATAGACAGCAACATGCGGAGCGAAAAGCCAGCTCTGCAGAGCTGGAGGCAGTTGTTGCGGCTGAGCGTTGAAAACAAAACCAGCCGGAAAAAGAACTATCACACCAAGCAGCATATCCGGCCACTCGCAGCCGCCCCGTAATATTCTGCGGGAAAAAATCGAAACAGGGTAGATCATCCACATGCTCAGGAACACTTCGAATAAATTCTGAAAGGGTACATGTCCAACGTGGTACCATCGATACGCGAAAGAAACCACCGCGATTATAAAGCCGAACAAATATAGAGCATTACCGGCTTTTCGATGCCGCAGTAGAATCAGCAAAAAAGCCGCCAGATACGCTGCCATCGTAGCGTATATCAACAATCCCTGAATTGTGTATTTAATTTCCATATCTATTGGCCCGTAGCTTAAGCTTCGCCGATATTTGTGTTATCCAGCACTGCCAGAATATCCCAACACAAAGAAAAACGTACCCGGCGTAGACAATATAAAGCCCGCTATCGGAAGTAACAGAGAGCACCGTGTATCGACCTGCCTGTTCATCGTAAGAATGCTGATAAAAATGATACCCGCCGAAATGCAAAGGCCTGTTCACCTCAATGCTCTTGGCAGTGATTACTTGATTATTATCAACAACCTCAAGCTCGCTTATATAATCACTGACCACTCGACGATAGCTCAGCAGAAATTTGTCCTGTGTATGTGTATGATTTGGAAAACGCTCAAAAACGTACCTGATGGCTTCGGCACCGTTGGGGTCTGTAAACTGCACTTCGAGAGCCGGATTGGAACCTGGCCCCGGATCATCGACTGCGGTTTTTTCGCTATCGGAAATATTGATCCTGAAATTCTCAAAGGCTTTTATGATTCTAACCGAGCCCAGATCCTCGGCTAAAAAAAAGCCCGAACCTATCTCGGCAGGTAAATTCCACCTCCTGCCATCACGGCTTTGAATTTGCAAAAACCCGCCATGATAATATTCCATCCGAAAGTCGTTAAGCTTAATAGAGAAGGGCAGCTTTTTAAGTTGTTCTTCGGGTTCGGTGAAGATGTGGTTTTCAGTTTGCCCTTCATAGATTATCATTTTGCCGGCGGGTATTTTCTCGGTACCGAAGAGTTGATTAGTCATCTTGTGCCCGGCAACCGATCCCAGCATTGAGCCGAGAATAACTAAAACGCAGCCAAGATGGATCAGTAAAAGGGCAGGCACTCGTATTAATCGGCGAAAAACTGTAAGCCCCGCTATTAACACTAAAGTCAGCACCAGCCAGTAAATACTCGCTGGCATGGAGTTGAACATTTCTTTAGCGCGAACCGGGCCCAGAAAAGCACCGTAAACCGACAGAAAGATCAATAATATGATCAGTGCCAGAGTAATCAACATTATAAGATTTCGCAATTTACCCATCAGGTTACCTTAAAGCTTGATTCCAAAGCATTTTTCAAAAAAGCTGGATTATAAGTATATAGGCTGAGATTGATAAATCAAAGCCAAAAACAATAGGGCTTTGCAATTGCATTTTGCTTTCGTTTCAAATAATATAACGGTTTTAGTGGTTTTTACCGGAGAAAAATTGGGACAGGAAAAGCTAAAAGAATTTGAGCAGCAGCTTCGTAATTGTGTTAAAGGTGATGTTTCGTTCGATCAGGCGACATTGGGTCTTTACTCGACCGATGCGAGCATATATCAGATAACTCCGGTAGCCTTGGTTCAGCCGCTTGACAAGGCAGATGTTTGTGCTGCTATCCAAACAGCAGCCCAGTATGGCGTCAGTATTTTACCTCGTGGCGCAGGTACGAGTTTGAACGGGCAGGCCGTTGGCTCATCGATGGTGATCGACTTCACCAAGTATATGAACAAGATTCTCGAACTAAACGTTGACCAGCGATGGGTCAAAGTTCAACCGGGTATAGTACTCGACGAGCTAAACGCCGCTTTGGCAGAACACAACCTTGCATTCGCACCGGATCCAGCCACCAGCGAGCGAGCCACTATCGGCGGCATGATCGCAAACAATTCTTCGGGTATGAGGAGTATCGTTTATGGGATAACACAAGATCACGTTCTGGAAGTTCAAACCCTTTTAAGCGATGGCACGATTATGGCTTTGAAAGAGCTTTCGCCGGATGAATTAGACTACAGCGATTCGTCCCGACAGTTGCAAATTTTCAGCGGGTTCAAAAAAATCATCGAAGACAATCGAGACGAAATAGAAACCAGATACCCCAAGGTAATGCGCAGGGTACAGGGCTACAATCTCGATTCCTTTATTAACACCAGGAACTGGAATCTGGCCGAATTGATGGTAGGCAGTGAAGGGACTTTGGGCGTCTTCCTCGATGCTAAACTAAATCTTGAGCCGTTGCCCAAGGCCAAGGTTCTCTGCATAGTTCATTTCGCGAAATTAGATGAAGCTATTAGATCGATCTCGCCTATTTTAAAGCATCAGCCTTCAGCTATAGAGATCGTCGACGATGATGTACTTGGCAATGCCAGAAAGAATATCGGAACTGCCAAATTGTGTGGTTTTATACAAGACGAACCAAAGGCGATCTTAATAACTGAATTTTTTGGCGACGATATCGAACAGGCAACCCAAAAGGCCCAAAACCTCGCAGCAGATATGCAGAACCAGCAGCTCGGTTACGCCTGGCCGGTAATCGCGGATCCTGACGAGCAGAAAAAAGTCTGGACCGTCAGAAAGAACGGCCTCGGACTGATGATAAACTTTAATGACGATCGTAAGCCTGTCGCTTTTATTGAGGATTCCTGCGTCCCGTTAGAGCATCTAGCCGACTACGTTGACCAGATATTGAAATTCTGTAAGTCTCGATCTGTCCCCGTCTCGATGTATGCGCACGCCAGCGTTGGCGTCATTCACGTTCGACCGCTCTTGAATCTTAAACTGCAAAGTGATATTGATAACATGAAGGATATTGCAGATTTTGCCTTTGAACTGGTCAAAAAATATGGAGGTTCCCTTAGCGGTGAACATGGTGACGGTCGGGTCCGGAGTCCAAAACTCGAATCTTACTTTGGAACGCAGATTTATGATGCTTTGCGACAGGTCAAAAACATTTTTGACCCCGCAGGCCTGATGAATCCCGGCGTAATAGTTGACGCTGAACCGATGGACACAAACCTACGATACGGCAGCGACTATAAAACATTGGATATACCAACCCAATATCACTACCGTGACAGCGCGGGCTTTTTCAAAGCGGTAGAAAAGTGTCTTGGTATAGGCCTGTGCCGACAGAAGCTCGAAAATACGATGTGCCCGAGCTACCGCGCTACTCTTGATGAGCAGCACAGTACTCGTGGCCGAGCCAACGCCCTGCGATTAGCGATGTCGGGCCAACTGGGCGCCGATGCGATGACAAGTAAGCGACTATTTGAGATTATGGAACTGTGCTTGTCGTGCAAAAGCTGTAAGACCGAGTGCCCCAGCAACGTTGATATGACCAGGCTCAAATCTGATTTTCTTCAAAACTATCACGATGCCAACGGTTTTGGCTTACGCGAAAGATTAATCGCCAATTCGACAACAATGGCCAAGATTATTGCCGGCCCCTTAGCACCGATTGTCAACTTCGGCCAGAAAACATGGCTATTCAGAAAAGCTTTGGAAATAGTCGCCGGCTTCGATTCTCGTCGCACACCACCAGAATACGCTCGCGTTCCGTTTGCTAAATGGTTCGCCAGGAGAGAAAAAACTAATGGCAAATTGACCAAAAAGGTAGTTCTGTTTGAGGACACATATTTAAGTTATCACCAGACCAGCGTCGGAATATCCGCGGTAGAGCTTCTCGAATCCTGCGGATACGAAGTAATTTTGGCAAATGCCGGCTGTTGTCAGAGGCCGAGAATTTCCCACGGCTTTTTGCGACAGGCAAAAGCAAAAGGCGAAAAGACACTGCAAAATCTGGATAAGTTCATTCAGCAGCGACTCAAAATTGTAGTTTGTGAGCCTGGCTGTTGTTCTGCGTTGATAGACGACCTGCCCGACCTTATCGATGATGAACAACTCGGCAATCGGATAAAACAAAACGTAATGATGATCGACGAGTTTTTAGCCGGCGAAATTGATAGCGGTAATTTGAGTTGCCGATTCACTTCGCCATTCAGTGACATTCTAATTCACGGCCACTGCCATCAGAAGTCGCTTTTCGGTACTACCGCAATGAAAAATATTCTCAACCGCATTGATGGAATTATTGTAACTGAAATCGATTCGGGCTGTTGCGGAATGGCAGGCTCGTTCGGCTATGAAAAAGAACATTACGATATGTCGATACAAATTGGTGAGCAAGGACTGTTCCCGGCTGTTCGAAATCGCAAACCAGAAACCGCTGTCGTAGCCTGCGGCTTCAGTTGCCGCCATCAGATAGAAGACGGTACCGGCGTAAAGGCTTTGCATTGGGTTGAAACAATTCGAGGTGAAAATACAAATGACTGAAAAAAAGAAAAATGCGGTTTTTCTTTATTCTCCACAGTTTGACAATTACCATTATCCACCGGATTGTCCCTTCAATGTAAGCCGTGCCGGAAAAACGTATGCCCTTGTCAAGTCGCTTGGACTTGTTGATACTTCCGCTGTAAAAGCAACGACTATAGCCCCTGCTGACAAAGCCACGATGACAAAATTCCATACCGAGCATTATTTAGATGTTCTCAAAAATGCCGCCGCCGGCAGGCAGCATCCCGATGCTATTGACATGGGCCTCGGTACCGGCGATTGCCCGATATTTGAGGATATGTATGATTACTCTGTCCTTGCTTGTGGTGCCACTGTCACCGGCGCCCAAATGATACTTTCAGGCAAAGCTGATGTTGTGTTCAATCCTTCGGGCGGACTTCATCATGCAGGCCCTGAAAATGCTTCCGGCTTCTGCTATATTAACGACCCGGCGATCGGATGTATACTGCTGGCCGAAAAACAAAAACGGGTTTTGTATCTTGATATCGACGTCCACCACGGCGATGGAGTTGAGAAGGCCTTTCGCGATCGAAATGATGTTATGACTATTTCGTTCCACCAAAGCGGACGAACGCTTTTTCCAGGAACCGGTTTTGAAGATGATATTGGAACCGGCCCCGGCAAAGGCTATTGCGTAAATATCCCACTGCCGCCCGGAACTTACGACCAGGCCTACATGAAGGCTTTCAATGAGATCGCCAGGCCGTTAATTTACGCTTATGATCCGGATGTCTTTGTTCTTGAGTTTGGTGCCGATACACTGATAGGTGATCCGCTTGCGCAGCTGGATTTGACCAACAACGTTTACGCTAATGTCATCCAGTTTTTAACAAGCACAGGCAAACCGATCCTTATGACCGGCGGCGGCGGATACAATATTGAAAATACCGTAAGAGCCTGGGCACTTGGGTGGACTGTTCTGGCAGGACTCGAACAAGATAGTGACATTACCGCCGGAATGGGAGGCGTCATGCTCGGGACCAACGAATGGCAGGGAGGCTTAAGGGACAGAGAACTCGTCATCCCCGACCAGCAGCGAGACATCGTTGATCCTGGGGTCGAAACCACTATCCGCGCCGTCAAGGACAACGTCTTTGGTATTCACGGTCTGGATAAATGATTAATCTTCTTCCTGCTCTTCTACTGCCTTTTCGAAATCTTCAAGGACAGCGTTAAGTTTTTCTTCCGCCGTTTCAATCTGCTCGATTGTTTCGCGACTGGTATTAGCGGGGGTATCCACCACATACGGAGTAATGAAAACGATCAGCTCATTATTCGCCTGCTTAGTTTCTTCATGACGGAACAATCCGCCTATCAGCGGTATATCACCGAAAAATGGGATCTTTCGCTCAATTAAATTATCTTCCTGGAACAGTATCCCGCCCAGCACAACCGTTTCACCGTCTTTTACGACAGCATTGGTATTGGTCTCCATATTCGTCCTTACTCGCTGTTCATTTACCAATTCGGGCCGCAATTGTGAAAGCTCCATGAAGATATTCATATCAACTTTGTTTTCCGGGGTGATATTGGGCCGAACCTGAAGTGTCATACCTACCCTGTCGTAAGAAAATTCCTGAGCATCTCTGCCGTTCTCACTAGTTGCAAATGACAGCTTATCAGTAAACGCAATTATTTCGCCCTGGAAGAAAAGAGCCTCTTCGTTGTCTTTGGTCCACAGGGTTTGCTGATTTAGTACTTTTGCATCCGTTGACTTCTCAAGAAAATCGACAAGAAGAGATATTTCAGAAGTCGCAGAAAGAGTGAAACTGCCCCTTTCAAATCCTGTCGTAAGTGAAGTAACCGCTCTAACGGCATTTTCTTCCAATATGCCAAAAGCCCCGGGATTAGTCGCTAACTGTATGCCAAGAGAAGTCATATCGTCATGACCGACCCGAAGAACTATCGCCTTTAGCATTACCTGTTTGCCGGGCATATCGAGTTGGTGGATCATATCTTCAATATTCTGCATAAATTCCGGCGGAGCAAGTACAAGAATAGCTTTATTGTAAGGAGCAGGTACAAAGCGTATCCTGCCGATAACATTGCTTATGGGCATCTCATCGGTTCTTCGCCTGCCCTGGTTCCACGGCGGAGTATATTCATTTGCTGAATTATTAGTATTATCAGTGTTGCTGCCGTTGTTATTCTCTTCCTCATCCATCGAATACTCAGATAGCCCTGATTCACGTCGGCGGATCTTTGCGGTTTGACCGGGTTCGTTAAATATCGCGTTAAGACGTTCAGCCAAATCTTCCGGATCGGCATAGTTAAGAGTCACCACGTTAGGCACTTCTGCCATCTCCTGTCGGTCGAGGTCGGCGATCAATTGCTCAACAACGTCGTAGGCCTCGGGAATATTGCTTATTATGATTATCTTTTTCGTATCAGGAACAGGCTCAAATGTCAACTGGCCGTAAAGAGGACCAACGATCTTTTTCTTATCGTCTCCCGTACCAAAATACATTTCCCAGAAGGACCTGCCGCCACTGCCAGAGTCTTCAGTAAAAAGTGAACTCAACAACTCAGCCAACTTTACCGGATCGGAATTATGAAGGCTGATTATCCTTGGCTTAACTTCATCTACGTTGATCGGAATATCCCATTCGTTTATCTGCTCAGTGATCTTTATCATATTCTCCGGTGAAGCGATTACAGTTACCTGGTGCATCATCGGAAAGGAGATCACCCTAACGGTATCCTTGGCATCAACCCTGCGAGAGCTCCAGCGCCCTCCCCTATAACTGCCGGAATAACCTGCCTCTTTTTCGTAAAGACCTTCCAGGTTTTCCTTGATCTTATCCGGGTCACCGTGTTTTAACTGGAATACCTTGGTCTCAACTTCACCGGTCGGGACATCTATTTCCTGGATAAGTTTTTTAACTGTTTCACGGATTTTCGGCCTGCCGAAGATCATGATCTGCCTTGCGCGAGGCAATGGCTGAACAAGAACACTTGTCGTCAACTCTGTTCCCGGCATACGCTGCAATGCCTGGTTAAGTTGCTGAGCGACTTCACGAACATCGGCATAGTCTATTGAAACCGTTTCCGATTCCAGTCCAGCGGGATCCTGCCGGTCGAGCTTATCGATCCATTTACCGATCTGTTCAATGTCATCAGCAGAACCCCTTGCGATGATCTGCTTATACTTAGGCATCGGGATAAGTACGATCGGGATCTCAACTGATTCGATCATAGTTGATTTTCCCGCAGGTTTCCCTTTGGGGTTAGATGGTTTTGCCCCCCCTTTTTGACTCTTACGCCGGCCTCTTGAGTCCTCCTGACCCAGAAGTTTTCTAAGTGCCTGAACGATCTCACCGGGATCACCATATTCGATCGCGAAAAATTCCTCAACCGTCTTCTCAGAACCAGACACATCAAATTCGTTGATGATCCTTTCAAACCGTATCAGGTTCTCGACCGTATCGACAACCAGCAGACTGCCGGCGTTTTCATCAGCGGCGATATAGCTGTGCTCACCCAATAGCGGCATCAGCAACTGGCTCATTTGCGTTGGACTGTAATTTTTCAGCTTAAAGAATTTCTGCGCGATTTGACTTTTATTCACTATCGTCGCAAGAGGTTGGTCATCAGGTATCGTCGGCACCGAACCAAGCAGCGCGTCTTTGATGGGTCTAAGCCGCATCGTATTGTCATCGATCTCTTCTGCCACAAAACCCTTTGCCCGAAGCGCCGTATAGATCAACTCAAGAGCCTCAGCTCGCGGCACTTCTCTGGGCGAATATATGCTTATCTTCACCTTCATCACCTCGTCGTCAGGAATGATGATCTTACCCGTCCAGTCGGCCAGTTTCGGCAGCAGGTTCTTCATCTCAACATCCTTAAGATTCACCGCCTCCATAGGCTCACCCGGCTCATTGGGTTCGTTTGGTTCGCCCGCTTTATTGGGGTCCGCCGGCTTATTAGGCTCATTCACATCCGCCGGTGCGTTCGCGTCAACAGGGGCGTTAGGCTCATTAACATCGCCCGGCTGGTTAGGTTCGTTAGCGTCACCAGAACTTACAGCTTTTAACGCACCTTTCACCCATTTAACCGAAGGACTGTAAAAATCATAAACCCAAAAGTTAACATAAACCATCGCGCCGATAATCACTATCGCCACTACTATAGTACTTATTAATTTCAACCGTTTCAATTTTATCTCCTCGCTTTAATTAAAGGTTATCTATATTTGCTTCCATCTGAGCAACGATCTCCTGTTTCTGCTCATCTGTCAGAGCGTTCCATTGATCTTTATATTGTTGCTTTTGTTCATCTGTCAGAGTGTTCCATTTCTCCAGAAGTTTTACTCTTAAGGCCGCGGAAAGCTCTACGCCCATCCACCCCAGCGGGTCGTCTTCTTCGCTCGCCTCTTCTATCTCGGCGATTTTCTCGATTTTTTTGTCTTCGTCGTTTTTTTTGACTTCTTTCTCAGCTTTTTTCACAAATTTCTTAGGCTCATACTTACTCGCCGCATCGAACGGAGCGAACCATTTTTCCTTACCATCCCATTCGATCTTTACCCTCGCAGGCTCGATCGCCAGTACGTTCGCGTCCCCTATTTTGTCACCTACTTTGTAAAACTTGCCGTTTATCAATACCTCTTTGCCGAGTATCCCTATGACCTGGCTTACGGGATGTTTTTTAGGCGCAGGCGGAACAAACAGATTCTTCTTTTTAAGCTCCTCGGCGATTGCCTTATATTTGGCAATACAATCGTTGACGTCATTCGGGTCGCATTGACTTTGAGCAGCGGCCTTGTCTATTACCCTGGCGGCCTTAGCCGAATTGACAAAAAATCCCGCTATATTAATAATAACAACAATACCCAACCCCGCCGAAAACCACAGCAGTGCCCTTGGTAGTAACTCTTTTTTATTTGTTAAGAAATCAATTTTCATATTTTGCTTTTTTCTTTAACAAGTGTCGATACAACCATATCGAGTTTAACTTCGCTGCGTTTTTTCTCACCGCAGCTCATCTTAAAATCCTCTATCGCGAACAGGTAAGGGTTCTCATTCATCGAGGCCAGCAGATCCAGTACCTTATCGAATTTACCTTTACCGCCCCGACATTGCAGTCGCAGCAGCTTATACCCTTTACAAGGCGATTTTCCCGGTGCCAGAAATTCCAAAGGCTTACTACTGACACCTGCCTTTTTTAACTGCTCGTTAAACTTTTCTCTAAAGATGATTTTTTGCTCAGCCAGTTCCAACGGCATCTCAAAAGCCGGCACAATTGACATCAAACCCTTCTGTTTGGCTTTCGATGCTGTGATAATTTTCAACTCCACCCTTGTAACGGCAAGTGACTTTCTAACCTGAGACCAGTTACCAAGCCAGTCAGCCACAATACTAAATACCAAAATTCCAACTACGCAAATAGCTGCCAGTTTTAACGCCCGTATATCTCTTTCGCCAAGTTTCATATCATTTCTTCTTCGTAAAATGCTTATAATTAAAGGTTAGAGTAAACTTAACTTTTTTACTTTTTTTATCCTGAGACTGGCTTCGTATCTTGACATCTCTTATTGATTTTACCTCTGTAAGAGCTTTCTGGAACTTATAAATTTGTTCAGTCTTCGCTGTGTTTCCTGACAGATTGACCAACTGACGTTTTTTGTATCGGATCTCATCGAGAGTCACCCCGTCAGCTTCACAGGAGTTTATAGTTTTTAGCAGTTCAAGCAAATTGATCCGGTTTCGTGCGGTTTCCCTGAGGAGCTTTTGCCTTTTGATAAGCTTACCACAATCACCTTCCTGCTTTAATTGATTCAAACTCTTATTGCTGAGTACATCGCCGGCGTAAAGGGCAATGACAAATAGAAATACCGTCACTATCGTTACTGCCGCCGTTTTTTTCAGCGAACTCGCCCAGCTCTTGCCAGTCTCCGTTACCTTCGGCATATACAGCTTGTCAAATAGGTTCAACTCCCCAACATCAGGATCAAGAGCCATTAACGCAAGCCCCATCGCAACCCGATACTCGTATAAATTCTGCTCCTCCTGCATCTCAATTCTAAATTCTTCATTCGACATTCTAAATTCTCTGGCTTCCATTCCCGCCGAATTTAGCGAAGACACCAACTCTTCAATTCCCTCACTGCCATCCGAAACTACAAACATCGGCGTTTCTTTATTTTCTTCACACCCGAACGATTCCAGTACAGATGCGCAGTCCTGCCTGAACCTATCGATCGACTGTACCGGATTACCAGTAAGATCATCGCTCCCGACATCGACAACAGACATATTGGTCAATTCCCCGTTTTCCGTCAGACACAGCATACTGTTTTTCGCATTAACCGTCACCACAACGCAGCGGCTGATACCAGTCCCCGCTAACTCACGCCAGATACGTACCAATCCCTCACAATTCAGCATTATTTTTGCCGGTTTAAGATTTCTCACTTCATCGACAAACCTTTGTAAAGGCTCTTTTCTTGCAGCCGCGATAGTCACCGAAACCTGCCCATTCTTCACCGCCCCAACACGCCAGGCGAGTTCGATTCGGTCAAGCCCCAGCGGAAGCCTCGCTTCGACTTGCAGCTTTATCATCGCGTCCAGTTCTTTTTCTTTTACCTCAGGCATCTCGATCCTGTAAAAACCCACAGACGCAGGTTCAAAACCCGCAACGACTATTCTTTCATCGTCAACCTCTGCCGGTTTGTTAAAAATGCCAAAGCCATCCTGCCTGTCACAGCTTTTCGCCCAAACCACCTTAAAACCGTTATCATCTTTCTCAAGACAAACACCAAAAAGTTTATCATCCTGCTGCGATATCGCAATTACAGTCTTAGGCCTCTGAGTTGTTATCGTATTATTTTTCATATCATTAACATTACCGATCAGCTTTTTTGATACCAGTAGAGTATTGTATAAGGCGTCGAGCTTCTATCTATCACAGCTTCCGTCTTCAATGTAAAACCGTCAGGCCCGCCCCTGTCGGCTCTCGCGTCACTGTGGACCGTATAAACATCCGAGCGAGTTGTTATACTATTAGCGATCCCTTTAAACCTATCGATCGTTATCCCCTCAACGTTCATTATCTCAGCGATACTTTCCATACCGACAAACAAACTTTCCCTGTAAGTTATTATATTATTGGCCAATTGCTTACCCGTATCACCACCACCCAACACTGCCGTTAATACCGTTCGTTGTGCCGTATTGATATTTACTCGTCCAGCTATCCTTTCATCACCGGTTATTGTTATTTTGTCTGCGATATTGTCAAACGTCTCCAGGTCGATCTGCTGAGCCTCATCGCCGTCTTCATCAGAACTTTTCTTCGGACTGTTCTTATTTATCAGATCAGCGATACTCTTGTAGCCATCTTTGGGACGGTTATCGACTATCCATTTGGCATGAGATTTTTTAACACTCAATGAACTTTGAAGTTGCTCCTCGCTGGCGTCATTTATATTAACTCTCTCTTCCTCCTCAGCGTCTTTGTTCTTATCGTAAGAATAGCAGCTCAAATACCATATCCAGCCTTTATTTACATCGTCCTGTTCCTCGATATCTAAACTTTGCGTTACCGGCGGACCATACAGCAAACTCGCCGTAACACCCTTAACCAGCAAAAGCTCACGTATCGTCCGCAGGTTACCGTTACGAATACTATACCTGTACCGCATATTCTCATAGTATCCAGCTTCTGCGCCGCCAACAGATGGATTGTCGTCACTATCGCGCCAGTCAATTATCGCGGCGGCTATTTCCTCGGTCATATCCGGCAGGCTAAGCAGCTGATTTTTCGTCACGGTATTTATATTTAGCTTGCTGGATTCATCATAAACCTTAACCGTGAACAGGCAGTCTTGAAGTTCAACATCATTAAGATCATCTTCGCTGTCTGCCCAAAGATCCGTCAGACAGTCACTTGCCTTGTCATCATCGTTAAGGATCGCAGCGGTTGTTTCAACTCCCGCCTGACAGGCCCAGCGGCAGCGTAGAGAGTCAATATCGTAAATGCACAGTTTCGTATCGACCCTGCTGTTACGCCCGACCACAGCGACGATCACGATAAGCAATACCACCACCCAAAGCACCGTAACAAGCACAAGACCACTTCTATTTTTTATAAATATATTTCCCATACCTACCTGATCAGGAATCTTCTCCCGTACCTCTTGCTCTGCCAAAATTAACAATGAACGATTCTGCCGAAATTTCGCTTTTTTCTTCTTCCTCCATGTCGTCCTCTAAATTTTTTCCCGCCGCTATTGTCACCTCTACTATTTCAGGCATTGTGTTCGCTTCCTCGGGCCATTCCATTTGCCATTCCATCCCGTCAAAGAACCTGACCCCAAAGATCTCAATATCCTCGGCGATCACTGTTAGTATACCGCCAGGCTCTGCTTCTTTATCCGGGTTAGGCCACAGCCGTCTCATTAGCAGCGTTTCATCTTCATCCTCGTTCCTGGCCAAAAAGTATTCCACCTCGTATACATCACCCTCTATCTGATCGGACCGCGCCTTTGCCCTGCCGACCATATAGAAGATCAAGTGAATATTTTCATCTG
This sequence comes from Planctomycetota bacterium, assembly GCA_042569785.1. GTDB lineage: Bacteria > Planctomycetota > Phycisphaerae > Sedimentisphaerales > Anaerobacaceae > JBHPGW01. The sequence continues at coordinate 44,139 of JBHPGW010000013.1, forward strand.
TTTGCCCTTGTTCCATTATGCCGACGAACTTAGTCTTACTCTGATCAGTATCGCGATAAATATTTCTAAGATCCGCCGCGATCCTGTTGGACGCGAATTTGATCTCAGATGATGTTTCGATAGATTCCTCAACCATCTGGGCACCGACCGAAACGGTCTTTAGCGCAGCTACCGCGAGCACCGCCACGAACACTCCGATCATCGAAGCGACCAGCAGCTCAACCAAAGTAAAACCTTTTCTTGACATCACCATAGTTATTCTTCCTGCTCCAGCTCAATGAGTTTACCTACCCCGTTGAGTCTCGTTTCAGCTATAACGCTGTAACGACGATTATATTCAAGCCAGCTTACCGTTACTGTCACCATGTACAGATTGTCAATATCCAAAAACTCCGTCTCAACTTCCCAGAGATACTCCGGCTCAAATTCCTCGAACACTCCCGCCATTTCTCCTGCCTGAATAAAATCTTCAACGCCGATGTAGTCGATCAACCGAAACTGCTTTTCCGCCAATGCCGTTGCCCGTTCATAATGCCTGTTCAATCTCGTCGAACTAAGCGTTCGCGTACTGATAGATCCTACCGCCAGCACTGCACCGCAAAGGATAGCCGACGCCAGAATCGTCTCAACTAAAGTAAAACCCTGCCTCCATTCTAAATTCTTCATTCTAAATTCACATGTTTTTATTGTCATTCCTGCGAAGGCAGGAATCCATTTCTAAATTCCATACCCCAACCTCTGATTATCCAGGTCGATCGTTCGGGTTTTAACCTCCTCGGCCAGCCTCGCGTACAGTTTCGCCTTACCCGTAGCCGCCGTCACCTGCACAGTCATATGATTATTACCGTCACCGATCTGAATTACCGCCGTCTGCGACGTCCCATCAGGCGAGAAAACTATAACGTTCTGCTTACCAATATCCAAAAGGTCCATAGGGTTTACAGGCTTTATCTGTATCACCTCAAATTTAACATTACCGCCAAACTCTACCGGCCGGCAGTACGAATTTTTTACTATTACCTGTTCATTTTCTTCGCCGTCCTCACCAGCCTTTTCGATCGTCACGACAAAGCCATTATTCTCCACATCCAGTTGTATACTGCACCGGCTCTGTTCTTCGATCGCCAGTATCCGAGCATATTTCGCCGAAAGCAAAAGATCGCGAGCCGCCTTTTTAACTAACATATTCTTATAAGTACCGACGTATATCCCCCCGCCGACACTGGCCAAAAGAGCGACCAAAACCACCACGATCAATACCTCAACAATAGTAAAGCCGTATTGCGTATTGCGTATTGTGTATCGCGTATTTAGTAACTCAAAACTCATAACTCAAAATTCAAAACTAACCTAATCATTATAAATATCTTCATTATCACCATCACCTTGTTCCTGCCCATCCGCTCCCAGACTGATAAGATCGAAACTGCCCGGATTAACTTCACCATCTGCAACATAAATATAAGGGTTCTCCCACGGGTCCAGCAATGCACTCTGTTTGAGGTATGGCCCGTTCCACTTTTCTTCAAGCCCATCAGGAGATTCGAGCAGAACGTCAAGCCCTTCCGAATCATCCGGATAGCGTCCGCAATCGATATAGAATCTACCCAGTGAATTCTCGATATCAGCCATCTTAGCCTTGGCGATATCATGTTTCGCTTTGCCAAGCCCCCTGAACATCTTAGGCGCCACAAATGCCGCCAGCATAGAGATGATCAAAATCACCACCAACAACTCCACGATCGTAAAACCAGCCCTTGACCTGTGCTCAATCCGTTCCATTTCTATCCCTTTCCCTATTCGTGTTCATTCGTGAAAATTCGTGGTTAATATACTTTTTATTTAGTCCGCGAAGCGGCTCCATAATTTTCAATTTTACATTTTAACTTTTAATTTTCTCTTTAAAGTCCGCCGCCTAATTGCATCATAACGATCGGCAACAAAGTAGCAGCTATTATAAACCCAATTATCAACGCCAGCAGCAATATCAGGATCGCCGGAAAAACCGCGATGAATCTACTTATTGTAGAGTCCGCCTGCTCGTCAAAAGTCTCAGCCGCACTAAGCAATAATTCATCAAGCTTACCAGTCTGTTCACCCACAGAAACGATCTGTATTAGCAAAGGCGGAAAGAATCCCGATTCTCCCAAAGGCTCCGCCAGCGAGTTGCCCGCCTTAACCTTTTCCGCGACCTTATCGATCTCTGACCCCAACAATTCATTACCTAAAGTATCACGCACAACCGCCAGCGACTCCAGGATAGTGACACCACCCTTAGTCAAGGCCCCAAGCGTCCTGGCGAATCTACCCACAGCTATCGACCGCAAAACCGACCCAAGCAGCGGAATCTGCAGCTTGAATCTGTCCCACGTAACTTTACCGCTCGTCCTGCTCCATCTACCGAAGTAAAAACCACCCGCCACGATCACGATCACCGCAAAAAGACCAAACCGCCTGATAACGCTACTCAACCCAAGCAGCATTCGTGTCGGCCAGGGCAGAGCTTCCACTCCGCCGGTCAAGGTCGCCAATATGTTAGGCAGTATCCACGTCAACACAACCACCACCGAGGCCAGCCCAAGGGCTAAAACAAATACCGGATATGCCGACGCGTTTTTCATACTCGTCTTTATCTTTTCATCTCGCTGCAAAATTTCCGCCAATTGACTTGTAGTCTGTTCCAGAATTCCGCCCGTCTCACCGACCCGTATCATCGAAATATATAAAGGCCCAAAAATCCTCTCATGCCGGCCCATCGCCTCTGAAAGCGATTGCCCGGAACTCACCGATTCCACCAATTCCGTTAACAGCGACCTCATACCTGTCTTATGCTGCTGGTCACGAATGATCTCAAGTGCGCCAAGAAGTTCCAACCCAGCCCGAAGAGCCGTACCCAGCTGACTTGTCATCGCCAGAATATCTTTACCACTAACCCTCCCCGAACCAAATTTGACCAGCCCGGAAAAGTCAAACCCACTGTCCGCCTGCGACTGTTCCTGCCCACCCTCAGTCAGTTCTATCACAAACTGCCCGTTCTCACTCAACCCGGAAACCGCACTCCTGCGATCCACCGCCTCGATAGTACCGCTAAGGTGCTCACCACCACGACCAACCGCCTTGTAAACAAACTGACCCATAAATTAAATTTCATAACTAAAAACTAAAAATTGAAAACTCAAAACTGTTTTTCACTCTTCTCCAATACTCTGCGTAACCCTAAGCACTTCTTCCGGCGTCGTACTACCCGCTAATACCTTCGCGATCCCGTCGTGCCGCATACTAACATGGTCTCCAGGTGCCGCCTTAATGATCTGTTCAGTGCTCGGCCTGGCTGCTATCAACTCACGCAGCGAATCGGTTACTCGCAGCAACTCGAATATCCCCGTTCGACCTCTCATCCCGCTCTGCATACACTCGCTACACCCTTTACCATGATACAGTCTCGTCTGCTCGCCGAGCTTGACCGCACCATTTAAACTCTTTAACAAATTATCGTCCGGCTGATAAGGCTCCTTACATTTCCCGCATATCTTACGAACAAGTCTCTGGGCAAGTACCGCCTCAAGCGAACTCGCCAAAAGGAAAGGCTCAACACCCATATCGATCAACCTCGTTATCGCCCCAGGCGCATCGTTAGTATGCAGCGTAGAGAAAACCAAATGTCCCGTCAGTGCCGCACGGATCGCAATATCCGCCGTCTCCCTGTCGCGGATCTCACCAACCATTATAATATCCGGATCCTGCCGAAGAATGTGTCGCAAACCCGTCGCGAAAGTCAACCCACGCTTCGGATTCACCGGCATCTGAATAATACCGTCAAGCTGATATTCAACCGGATCCTCAATAGTTATTATCTTCAACCCAGGCGAATATATCCTGTTCAAAGCCGCGTACAGCGTCGTCGTTTTTCCACTGCCCGTGGGACCGGTAACAAGAACGATACCATGAGCTTTACGCAGACACTGATTGAAATTTACAAGAGACTCAGTGTTCAAACCCAAACCGCTAAGTTCGATCAGCGACGCCGAGCGGTCGAGAATTCGCATCGTTATCGATTCACCGAAGATCGTAGGCACCGTCGAAACACGAATATCAACTTTCCCCTTCTTGCCAGCAAATTCGATATGACCATCCTGCGGCACAAATCGCTCTGCGATATTCATATTCGCCATGATCTTGATACGAGAAATGATCGCCGCCTGAAGACGTTTCGATGAAGGCGTCTTTTCAATAAGCACACCGTCAATGCGATACTTGATCTTAACCTCGGTCTCGAAAGGCTCGATGTGAATGTCACTGGCATAGGCTTCCGTCGCTTCAAGGATTATCAGGTTCACCAGGTTCACCAGCGATGGCTCACGAGCCAACTCGTGAAGTTTGGCAGGCGTATAATCGCCGTTCTCAAGTTCCAGCGATGAACGCGATTCAGTCGGCACAAGGTCATCGAGCATCCTCGCAACGTTACTGCCGTAAAACTTCAGGATCGCCTGCTCCAACCTTACTGGCTCAGCGTAGTAACGCTCGACACTGTACCCGGTGACTAAACGCAGATCTTCGATAACCTGCGGCGCAAACGGATCGACCATCGCAACCGCCAGTCGGTTGTTACTGTTCCATAAAGGCAGAATATTGTGTTTACTTACAAGTTCAGCAGGCACAAGCGAGATGACCTCGCCGCTTATAGATATATCCGTCAGATCGATCTTTTCGATACCAACCTGAAGCGCAAGTGCCTCATTTAACTGTACTCGCGTTATATACCCAAGCTGAACCAGCAACTCACCTAAGCGTCCCCTCCGTTGCTGCTGCTCGGCTAATCCAGATTCCAACTCTGAAGTTGACAGATAAGCTTTTTCACATAATATCTCGCCTACTTTTTTCTTTGCGCATACACCCATTATCGCGGTTGGCTCCGTTTTTAAAAAGTAACTCCTAAAACTGTAATTATAGATAAACAGGGCACTTATGTCAAGAACAAAGTGCCTCCCCCCCAAAAAACACTCTTAAAAACAGACAAATACCCCGCATCTACTATTAAATAGACGTTTCAGAAGCGATTTTGTTACGAAAAAAATGCAAAAATAGCTAAATTTCCCAAATTTTTTCCCAAAAACAACGAAAAATTGAATCCCCCCACCTTCCTGTCATTCCTGCGAAGGCAGGAATCCAAAAAAAACGCCACCCCCAAAACGAGCCCCCGATGTGAAATCGAGGGATATCTCCCAAACTTTCAGCCCACCGCA